>CAIRJF010000040.1 GCA_903878805.1 uncultured Verrucomicrobia subdivision 3 bacterium | reverse complement strand
GCCGTCAATCGCGAGGACGAACGTCTTCTCGCGGAATTGCGGAATGTATTGCAGGATGCCCCGCAGGTCGGTCGGTTTCATTTCAACGGAGAATAAGTAAGCAGATTTGC
The DNA here is from genome assembly GCA_903878805.1 of uncultured Verrucomicrobia subdivision 3 bacterium. Classification (GTDB taxonomy): domain Bacteria; phylum Verrucomicrobiota; class Verrucomicrobiia; order Limisphaerales; family UBA11358; genus UBA11358. The sequence goes on along the minus strand of CAIRJF010000040.1, from coordinate 46,185 downwards.
GCGGGATTCAAATAAGAATTTTAGCCACTGAGTGAACACGGATGAAACACGGATTCAAATTTACGGCGATAATTTTTCGCGGTGCGGCAAATGGTCGCGGTTCCAGCGAACCAAAGCGGCGTCGCTGGTGTCTTCAAAAAGAAATTGCAGCGTTGGCGATTCGATGTGGCCGTCGCAAAAGACCACGTTGGCTTTTCCTTGATGGCGGGCGTAGCTTCTTTTGCTGCTTCCAACCAAATCTTTTGCAGAATAAGTCCGCCATAACATCCAAGTGCCATCGCGAATAATGCCGTTGCCTCCGTTGAATCCATCGCCAATCGCAATCATTTCACTCGGACTGATTACTTCTGACTGGCTTATGGGGGGAGCGGGTGAATTTGAACCGTTCCAAATGTAGTGTCCGCCAAGCCCAAGTGAATTAGCATCCAGCTTTGCGCTCATTCCATAGTCATTATAGCCGTAACTTTCATATCCTTTATGTTCAGGCCAGTCGGACGGCTTGTTCGCAGCGGGACATTTCCAAACGCCTTCGCCTGACCATTTTGAAAAACGAATGTGGTTTGTAGGATTTCCGGGCACGGAAAGTTCCGTCTCTTGCAAAGCAATCATCCACAATTTCGTGTGTTCTGCGTAACTTGGAAAATCTGGATTTACAAACAAAGGATAGACGTTGTTATCCGTCGCGAATGCTTGCAATCCAATTCCAAGCTGGCGCACGTTGTTTGCGCATTGAATTCGCAACGCTTTTCCTTTGGCTTGGGAAACAACGGCCAGCAAAAGCGCGGCAAGAATTGCGATGATGGCAATGACCACCAGAAGTTCAACCAGCGTGAACGCAGAATCTTTTTTATCTGTGTTCCATCTGTATTTCATCTTTGGCTAAATCAATTTTTTCCAAGAACTGCTTTCAACACGGCAATTGAACGCTCATTCTCTTTTTGCGTGCCGATGGAAATGCGAATCCATTCTGGCAATTGATAGCCGCCCATCGGGCGCGTGATGACGCCGAGCTTTTGCATCGCGTCAAAAACTTTCTGCCCTTCGCCCACGCGCACGAGAATAAAATTCGCGGCGGACGGCACGTATTCAAGATTCAATTTGCGGAACGCGCTCGTAAAAAATTCCAGCCCACCGAAATTGTTGGAGCGCGTCTTTTTGACGTGTTCGTCGTCATCCAGCGCGGCAAGCGCGGCAACTTGTGAAAGCAGATTCACATTGAACGGCTGGCGGATTTTTTCCAGCGCGGAAATCAGTTCCGGCGCGGCGATGCCGTAGCCGATGCGCAAACCGGCGAGACCGTAAATCTTCGAGAACGTCCGCATCAAAATCAGATTTTTCCGCGCGCCGAGACGGATGAGCGGAATCAAATCCACCGCGTCGTCGAGAAATTCGATGTAAGCCTCGTCCAGCACGAGCAGCACGTCGTCGGGCACATCGTTGACCAGCTTGATGACTTCCTCGCGCGGCGCGAGCGTGCCGGTGGGATTGTTCGGATTCGCGACGAACACGATGCGCGTCTTGGTCGTGATGGCGCGCAGCATCGCGGGCAAATCGTGGCCGTAATCTTTTGCCGGCACCGTGATGACACTCGCGCCGAGCATTTTGGCGACGATGGGATAAATCGCAAAACAGTATTGCGACACGACGATGTTTGAATCCGGCGTGAGCAACGCGCGCGAAACGAACTCAATAATTTCGTTGGAACCATTGCCTAAAATCAGGTTCGTGGTTTCCACGCCGAGTTTGACGGCGAGTTTTTGTTTGAGGTAAAACGCGTTACCGTCGGGATAAAGATTCACGCCGGCGATGGCTTTTTGCAGCGCGGCGAGCGCGAGCGGCGACGGGCCGAACGGATTTTCATTCGACGCAACTTTGATGATGGAGTCGGCGGGCAGATTCAGTTCGCGCGCAACTTCTTCGATCGGGCGACCAGGCTGATACGTCGGCAACGTTTTGAGAAATGGACTTAGCGGAAGGCTCATCAAGTTTTTAATTTTTAATTTTTAATTTTAAGTTGGCCGCGCCGGTTTGAGACGTTTTGACAATGGCAGTTAAAATGCGGATTAACTCCAAGCATTCGTCTTTCAACGGCAGGATTCTGGATTCAGGGACAATCTTTGAATCGCGCAAAAGCCGCAGCCAGTAATGAGTCTCCCGCGCTTCCTTGGAAGCGATGGACATTTTGGCGATAAAATCTGCCCGACTGACTCCGGCCAAAGCCTCTTCAACATTGGAGCCGATGGACGTGCCGGAACGCATGATTTGACCCGCGATTTCAAATTCTTTTTGTCCCTTCAACCATCTTGCCAGCACAATGGTTCGCAAGGCAAAAGCATAACTCTTGTCTTGGACGATGCTGGATTTCATGACGGGCGAATGCTGCAACTAAAAATTAAAAATTCAAAACTAAAAATTGTCATAGAGAATCTATGATCTTTTTGACGTTGATATGCTTCGCCACCAAATCGCGGATGAGCGAAATTTTTTCCGCGTCGGCGGGCCGGGTTTTGACGATGAGATCGTGAACCTTCGAGGCGATTTGATAGCTGTCGGCCTGCGCGAGCAAAACGGGAATTGGCAATAGCTGCAAGGCTTTAATCACGCTTGCGCCGGGTCTCAGGCCGCCGGTGAGAACGATTCCGGCCATGTTATCGGGGCTGCCGGAAAACGTCATCGTGCCGGCTGCGAGCAAAATGTCCTCGCGATCGCCGGGCGTGATGAGCAGCACGCCGCGCCGGAAAAAAGGCATCGCGTTTTGCGCGCCCATGGCGCCTACCACGACGTCATCCACGAGCATATTCATTGTTGGCGGGATGTTCAGTAATTCCGCGCCAAGTTCCTCGCGAATCAGGCCGACGGTAGGCTTGGACAAAATGTGTTGATGCGGCAAAACGCCAAGAAGTTCGAGGCCTTTGCGCTTGAGGCCGCGCCGGACGAACTGGGTGATTTCCGGAATTTTTTCCTCCATCACCTTGTTGATGATGACGCCGATGATTTCGACGCCTTCCTTTTCAAACAGCGCCTGGTTCAGTGACACTTCGTCAATCGGTTTGCCGATGCCGCCGCTGGTAACAATGATGACTTTGCAGCCGAGCGTCTTGGCGACCTGTGCATTGGACAGATCGAACACCGAGCCGACGCCCGCGTGGCCGCTGCCTTCGCAGAGCACAAAATCTTTTTCCCAGGCGACGCGGTCGAAAGAGGTCTGGATTTTTTTGACGAGCGCCTCGTTGTTCGCATGGGTGAGATATTTGCGGGTGAACGCGGGTTCGACCGCGATGGGACTCATATCCACGAGCGGGCAGTTCATCCGATAGACCGAATCCATCAGCACGGAATCCTCGTCAATCTTCTGTTCCTCGATCTCGACGAAGCGCTGGCCGACGGGTTTGATGTAGCCGACGCGCGGAAAATGTTTTTGGAGCGCGGCGATGAGCCCGAGCGAGGTCGTGGTCTTGCCGTCGTTCTGACGCGTGGCGGCAATGAAAACGCGCGGCGTGGAAGTGTTCATTCGCCGGGCAGGTGCGCATCCGCGCCCGGATACAATTTGAGATAATCCGTGGATTGCACACCGATGATGGCCGCCACGCCGATAATATCGTGGGCGCTGGAACCGCGCGAAACATCGGCGGCGGGACGATTCAGACCTTGCAGAATCTGGCCGTAGGAATTCGCGCGGCCGACGAGACCGACCAGCTTGCTGGCGATGTTGCCGGAATTCAGGTCGGGGAAAATTAGCACGTTCGCGCGGCCGGCCACCTGGCTATCATGCAGTTTGCGCGAGGCAACTTCGGGCACGAGCGCGGCATCCACCTGAAGTTCGCCGTCGAAATCCGCCTCGATATTTAATTGCGCCGCTTTGTGGCGTGCCTGTGCGGTGGCCGCCTGCATTTTGCCGATGGAGGGATGCGCGCCGCTACTGCCCTTGGTGGAAAATGACAGCATCGCCACACGCGGTTTTGTGCCGAGCATGTGGCGCGCAAGCCGCGCGGTGGAAACGGCGATGTCCGCAAGTTGCTCCACGTTCGGTTCAGGAATCACGCCGCAGTCGGCCATGAACAGCACGCCGTTTTCGCCGATGCGTGTGTCTTCAACTTCCATCACGGTGCAGCTCGACACCGCGCCGATGTCCGGTGCGGCTTTGACGATTTGAAATAATGGCCGCAACACGCTGCCGGTGATGTGCGATGCGCCGGAGACGAGGCCGTCCGCCTGATGCATCGCCAGCATCATCGCGCCGTAAAAATTCGGTTGCAGCATCGCCTCGCGCGCCTCGGTTGGGCGCAGACCTTTTTCGCGGCGGATGCGGTAGAGCCGGCTGGAAAAATTTTCCAAATCTTCGCTGGTGGCGGGATTGATGACGCGGATGCCGTCCAAAGAAATTTTCAATGCCTCGGCCGCCGCGCGCACCTTCGCCTGATCGCCGAGCAAAATGGGCACGCCGAGGCGCAGCGCGTAAAACTGCCGCGCGGCCTGCAAAATGCGCGGTTCGTCGCCCTCGGGAAACACCACGCGCTTGGGATGCCGCTGTAATTTTTCGATGACGTTGCCGATGAAACGCATGGCTTTAGTTTCGGGTTGAAGGTTGAAGGTTGCAAGTGCAGAAATCCGCGCGGGTAAAAACTTTTAAACTTCAACTGACAACTTGAAACCGTTCGCCGCGCATTGACTTGGATTTCTTTCGCAGTTAGCCTTGGGCACACATGCAGGAAATCATTGAGAAGCTCCTTGTTTTGCAGGATCGCGACCGGAAAATCTCCCGCGTTACCCAGGAACTCGCCCACATCGGCCCTGAACGCGATGGGCTCAAACAAAAAGCCGCCGCCACGCAACATTCTTTGGACGCGGCCAAATTACGCGTCAAACAGATCGAATCCGAGCGCAAGCAGCGTGATCTCGAAATCGAGGGCAAAAAAGCCCAGATCGAAAAATATCTCAATCAACAATTACTAACGCGCAAGAACGAGGAATACAAAGCGCTCACGCATGAAATCGAGATGGCGAAGGAAGTCATCTTCAAAATCGAGGACGCGGAAATTGTTTTGATGGAACAGGCCGAGGCCGCGCAGAAGGAAGTTGTCCTCGCGACTGCCGAAGCCGCCGCCGCCAAAAAACTCGTGGACGACCAGATCGGCCAATTAAATCAGCGCGAGGAAAATTTGAAGAAGGAACTCGCCGAGCTGACCAGCAGCCGCGCGCAATTGGCGTCGGCCGTGGATGACTCCACGCGCACTCGTTACGAACGGCTGTTCAAGAGCAAGGGCGAGAACGTGGTCGTCAGCGTGGAACACAGCGCCTGCGGCGGCTGCCATATGAAATTGCCGACGCAAGTCGTGACCAACTGCCGCGCGCAGGGCGAACTCGTGACCTGCCCGAACTGCGGCCGGATTCTGTATTTCACCCGCGATATGATTCTGACGGCGGCGGATTGAAGACCTTGCCATCGTAAAAAGCGACGGCGCGGTATCGACGGAATTTTCACGACGGATGGGAAGTGATGTTTGACGGCGGCTCCAGCGTCATCTGTTCGTCGTGATTCAAAAATTCTTCACACACACGCCAGAAATCCACCGTCGCCGCCACGCGTCGGATGTCGTGTAAAAACTTCGGCGCAATACCTTCGCCGATAAAGTTCGTGAATTTCTTCATCCGCTGCACTTGCGCCGACTCGCGCACGCCCGGCGTGATTTCGTTATCCCAAAGTTCGTGAATGTAATTCAGAACATCGCGACCGACTGGTAATTTGATTTTTTCGCCGCGAAGTTGCGCGCGGATTTGGTCGAACAGCCAGGGATTGCGGATCGCGCCACGTCCGATCATCAAGCCGCATACGCCCGTTTCCGCGAGCAAAGCTTGCGCCTGCGCCGCGCTGAAAACATTGCCGTTTGCCAGCACCGGACATTTCAATTCACGCGCGGCCTGCGCAATCAAATCATAGCGCACGCCGGGGCGATACATTTGTTTGACCGTGCGCGCGTGGACGGTGAGCAGATCAATGTTGTGTTTCGCAAAAATTGGCAGCAGCGAGTCAAATTCTTGCGGCGACTCAAAACCAATCCGCGTTTTTACCGTAAATGGAACCGTCACCACCTCACGCAGCGCGCCGAGAATGGCGTCAATCCGCGCCGGTTCGCGCAGCAGTCCGCCGCCGGCGCATTTGCGATAAACAATCGGCGCGGGACAACCCAGGTTCAAATCAATCGCGGCGACGGGAAATTGTTGCAGTAATTTTGCATTGCGAACGAGCGCGGGAATGTCGTTGCCGATCATCTGCGCGACGACCGGTTTGCCCGTGGGATTTTTGGTGATGGAATCGAGAATCCATTTTTCCGGACGCGAATCGCCGTGCACGCGAAAATATTCCGTCCAATAAATTTCCGGACCGCCGTAACGGTCAATGACGCGCATGAATTGCAGCGTCGTCACATCCTGCATCGGCGCGAGCGCGGTGAGTGGCGAGTTGCCGCGCAGCAGTTTGGAAAATGTTTCGGACGGCGTCATGACGACAGCCCAAGCTCACATCTGCTCGACGGTTTCAATGCCGAGTGATTCCAATCCTTGTTTCAAAACGCGCGCGGTCAAATCGCACAACGCCAAACGCGAATCGCGCGTGGCTGCGTCATCAGCTTTTAGCACCGGACAGTTTTCGTAGAATGATGTGAATTTACCCGCGAGTTCAAAAAGATAATTACACAAGTAATTAGGGCGCAATTCTTCGGCGACGGCTTCCAGCGTGATTCCGAAATTGAGCAAATGATTTGCCAGCGTGATTTCTTCCGGCGCGACTAATTTTATTTCCGCGTTCTGAATTTTGACTTCGGCCTTACGGAAAATGCTCTTGATGCGCGCGTAAGCATAAAGCAAATACGGTGCGGTATTACCTTGTAGCGCGAGCATTTTGTCCCAGCTAAAAATGTAATCGCTCTGGCGATTCGGCAGCAGATCGGCGTATTTCACTGCGCCAAGGCCGACGACGCGCGCGATCTCACGCTGCTGGGCTTCGGGCAATTCCGCGCTCTTTTCACAAACGGTTTTGTAAGCGCGTTCCACCGCTTCATCGAGCAATTCACCAAGTTTCACCGTGTCGCCGGAGCGCGTCTTGAATGGCTTGCCGTCCTCGCCCATGATTTTTCCAAAGCCAACGTGAACCAGTTTCGTGGTTTTCGCTGCATCCGGTTTCCAGCGCGTGAAAATGAGAAATAATTTTTTGAAATGACCGGACTGGCGGTCGTCCACAACGTAAATAATTTCCTGCGGAGACCACGTTTTGAGCCGGTAATCAATCGTCGCCAGATCGGTGGTGGTGTAATTGAAGCCGCCGTCGCTCTTGCGGACGAGCGCGGGGTCGGCAATCCATTCGCCATCACGGTTGACGAGAAATGGATCTTCCTTCGGCGGTTGTGTGCCGTCGCTGAAAACGCCGACGGCACCTTCGCTTTCACGCGCGATTTTTTTGGCGAGCAAATCATTCACGACTTCGCTCAGCCAAGGATTGTAAAAACTCTCGCCGAGCGCGTGGTCAAATTTCACGCCGAGCCGCCCGTAAATTTCATCGAACTGTTTTTGCGAGAGCGCAATCATCTCTTTCCAGATGGCGACATTTTCCGCGTCGCCAGCTTGAAGTTTTACCAGTTCTGACTTGGCCTCTTCGAGCCGTGCGGGATTTGCGTCGCACTCGGCATTGATGACTTTGTAAAGCCGCTCAAGTTCAGCGATGGCGTCACGTTCGAGTTCAGCGCGATTCAAAATCTGTTTCCAGCCGAGCAAAAGTTTTCCGAATTGCGTGCCCCAATCGCCGATATGATTGTCGGAAATAACTTTGTGGCCGAGCAGTCGCAGCGCGCGTTGCAGTGCGTCGCCGATACCGGTGCTGCGGATGTGGCCGACGTGCATTGGCTTGGCGACGTTCGGGGAACTGAAATCTATGACGATGGTTTTTGGCGAAGCCGCTTTCGTAAAAAACAAATGCTCGCCGCGCGCGGCGGCTTGCAGTGACGCGACGAGAACGGAATTTTTCAGCCGGAAATTCAGAAAGCCCGCACCGGCGATTTCAACTTTTTCACAAACGGAGGCGAGGTCGAGCCTGGCTAAAACATCAGTTGCAAGCTGGCGCGGGTTCAACTTGCGCGTTTTGGCGAGCGACATGAGCGCGTTGCTTTGGTAATCGCCAAACTTCGGATCGCACGGGCGGACGAGCACGGCGGAGACATCGGCGTCCGGCAAAATTTCGCGGACGACCGTTTGCAGTTTTAACTCAATTTGTTTGTGCGGTAACACGGAAATAATTTAACCACGACGGACGCAGATGGACACTGATAAAATTTCAGCCGAGGCGGGACAGGCGGCCGCTGGCTGGCGGATTATTTTTTACTCCAATCTGCGGGCAAAGATTTTGAATCTCGCAATGCGCGCAGTCCGGCTTGCGCGCAACGCAACGACGGCGACCATGCCAGATCAACCAATGGCTGAACAGCGTCCAGTCGTTTTGCGGGACGAGTTTGATCAACTCCTGCTCCAGCTTCACGGCATCCGTGCCTTTTGCCAAACCAAGCCGGTTAGAAAGTCGCGTGACGTGCGTGTCCACCACGACACCGACGTTAATGCCAAAGGCGTTTCCGAGAACGACATTTGCAGTCTTGCGCCCGACGCCAGCGAGTGCGTGCAGTTCGTCCATCGTGCGCGGAACTTCACCACCAAATTTTTCCACGAGCGCGGCGCAGCAGGCTTTTATATTTTTTGCCTTGTTGCGGAAAAAGCCGGTGGACTTGACCGCTTCCTTAATTTCCGCCAGCGGCGCATTGGCAAAATCCTTGGCGGTGCGAAATTTTCTGAATAGCTCGGCGGTCACGATGTTCACGCGTTTGTCCGTGCATTGCGCGGAAAGAATCGTGGCGACGAGCAGTTGGAGCGGATTGGAAAAATTCAGCTCGCAGTGCGCGTTTGGATAAGTTTGCTGCAACACAGAAAGAATTTTCTGAGTGCGGGCAATTTTATCAGCTGTGCTTTCGCGCGGCATCGGAAAGATTTTCGCACATCGTGGAAAATAAAAAAGCCCGGACGCGCACGCCCGGGCTGTGAATGTTGCAATAATTATTTTGCCGGAACCGAGTTGGTCGCCGTCACGATTGCGGCTGTAGCGGTGCCGGTTGCGGCCACGGCGGCGGCTTTGTCGGCCTTGTCTTTGTTAAGTTTATCCTGTTTATCCTTGGCAATTTGCTCACGCACGACCAGCGGCGGCGCGCCAAATTTACCATCCGTCCAGTTATAAAGCCGCCCTTGGCTGTCATTGAGGAACGCCCAGACGAACCACAGCAAGAACGCGAACGCCAGCAGCTTTGGCCACGCGGAAGGTTTCTCCGCGTATTTGTCCTCCGCGCCAAACGTCGCGCCCGGCGGCAACGCGGCCACGCCGGTGAGCGCGCCGCCGAACGGCACGTTCATCTTGGCCTTGGCGTTCACCGCCCAGCCGTTCGCGTCAAGAATCGGACCGAGGTTGCGCTTGCGCAGTTTCAGCCATGCAATCGCCATGGACGGCGCGGAAATCACCAGCATAATGCCCGCAATGACCAACGGCACCTGCCAGTTTTCAAATCCTTTGAGGAAGGCCAGAATGCTCGCAAACGCCGCCGCCAATGTGCCCAAAGCCAAACTTAAAAGGGCGATGACGCTTGGATCAAAAGCCGGTTTCGCGGGCGCAGCGGGAGCCGCCGGAGTTGCGGGCGCGAGCGGCGCATTGGCCACGGCGGTCAGTTGCGCATTCGATTGAGCGTCCGCATCGGCGGCCTGTTTTGCCGCGCGCTCCTCAATCATGCGCACCAGTTTTTTATACGGCGACCAGAACGCCTGCCGGATGCTGATCGGGTTGTCCACGATTTTGGTGATCGTGGCGTCCCAATCACGGCCGGCGCGGTCATAGAAAATGCCGTTGCGACCGACCATCAAATTATCCGAGTCGCCGCCGGTGAACGCGGCAACGATGGACAATTTTTCGCCGCTGCCTTTGCGCGCGCAATCGCAATACGCTAGATACGTTCCCGCCATGCCCGCCATCGTCGCGTGCTTACCCGCGTCATCCACCGTGAGACACAGGTCGCAACTGCGTTGGTCGAGATACAGCGTGCCGGCCTGAAAAATCGCCTTGTCTTTGCGACCGTAAAAATCGGCGAAGTTGACGAAGTTGCGGCAGAGCTTCGCAATGTCGCGGTGATAATGAATCAACCGGTGCAGACCGATGACGGCGGTGGAATTGCCGGCTTCGGCGGCATCTTTCGCGATGAGCGCAGTCAAAGTTTCCTTCGCCTTGCTCGCGAGAATTTCCCGCGCGCGCGCGAGGCCGATTTTTTCCACCGTGCCGCCGGACTTGCTGGCATTCCACGCGTCGAATGCCGCAAGCTTGCCGGTGAGAGCATTCCAATCCGCCTCGGTCAAAACGGTTTTTGCGCCGAGCAGCGGCGTGATGGCGCTCGCTTGCAACGCGGCAACCGCCCCTGCCCATGCGGGATTGATGCCTTGCGTGAGCGGCAACGGCGTGGTCGCGCCGACTTGCGCGAGCGGCAGTCCGGCGATGTCGGCGTGATTGTTCGTCAAATCTTTCGCGCCGAGAATTGCATAGTCCTTTTCGTCGCGATTCAACGCATTGACCGCGCGCGGATCAAACGCGGCGAGCCGGCCGCGCGCAAAATAATCTTCCACCTTCGCCTTCACGGCTTTCACCGCGCCAGCCGCAGCTTCGGTGTTCACGCCGAGCGGCAGCACAGTCTCGTCGCCCTCGGCTTTTTTCCACCATTCAGAATACGCGGCGGCTTCGGCAAAAAATTGATCTACCTTGGCCTGACTCACACCGGGCTTACCACTCACGTCCGTGTCGGCACCGAGACAGGTGATGATGTCGGCAATAACGGCTTTCGTCGCATCGTCACTCGCCGAATCGGCGGGAACAATGCCGTCGCCATTGAAAGGTTTCGCGGCGAACGTCGCGGCGGCAGCGGCGGCTTCATCAAAAGTCACTTCGTCATTGTCGCCCTTGACCAAAACCTGCCGCGCAAAACTGGCGATCAATTTTCCTTCCGGCGAAGCGTCATTGATGGCCGCGGGTTTGAGCGTGGGACTGCCCTTGAGCAAATCGTCAGGATTTTTCATCAGCCCGCCAGCCCACTTGGCGGCGGCGATGAGTTCCGGCACGCGCACGCGACCGTCCTTATCCGTGTCAATCAACGCGAGCGTGGTCTTGTCGAACTCAACGCCCGTGGTCGGACACGCCAGCGCAACCCAAAGTTTCTGGTCAAGCTGGTCGAGGCTGAGCAGGTCGCTTCCTGAACCGATGACGACTTGATTAAATCCGCCGGCACGAAAGAATTTCCAAGCGTGAGTTGTAGCCATAATTATTCCTTTGATTCTGAATCGGCGGAAAGTTTAACCACGAAGGCGCGCAGACACCAAGAAAACATTTCCTTAAAAACTAGCGGCAGTCTGAAAAGTCAAACCAACTGCGGTTCTGCAATTTCTTTCGGCGGCTTGGAAAGCGGCGTCCCATCTGCGGCTTCGGGATATTCGAAAATTTTCCCCTCGAAGTTGCGGATGACCACACGGTCGGCGTTGTGGCTCAAAACATATTCGGGATTGATCGGCACTTTGCCGCCGCCGCCGGGCGCGTCAATGACATATTGCGGCACGGCGTAACCGGTCGTGTGACCGCGCAATTTTTCCATGATCTCCAAACCCTTGCGCACGCTGACGCGCAGGTGCGCGGAGCCGGAAATCAAATCGCACTGGTAGATGTAATACGGTTTCACGCGGCACATCAAAAGTTTCTGAACGTGCGCTTTCATCACGTCGGAATCGTCATTGACGTGCTTGAGCAACACGCTTTGATTGCCAAGCGGAATGCCTGCGTCAGCGAGACGTCCGAGCGCATCGCGCACTTCCGTTGTCAGTTCGCGTGGATGGTTCGAGTGAACACTCATGAAGAGCGGATGAAACTTTTTCAGCATCGTGCAAAGTTCCGGCGTGATGCGCTGCGGCAGAAACGTCGGGATGCGCGAGCCGATGCGGAGAAATTCCAAATGCGGAATCGCGCGCAGACGGCTCAACAAATTTTCCAGCTTGTCGTCGCTCAAAAGCAACGGGTCACCGCCGCTCAGGAGCACGTCGCGGATTTCCGGATGCGCGGCGATGTAGGCGATTTGCTTGTCGAATTCAGGATGAAAATCATAGCCGGTCGCGTTGCTCACGAGCCGCGAGCGCGTGCAGTAGCGGCAATACGCCGCGCAGCGATCCGTCACGAGAAACAAAACGCGGTCAGGATAACGATGCACAAGTCCGGGCACGGGCGAGTGCGAATCTTCGCCGACGGGATCGCTCATTTCCCACGGCGCAGTGTGCGATTCGGCAAGCTTGGGAATGACTTGCAGACGAATCGGGCAATTTTCATCCGCCGAATCAATGAGATTGAAAAAATACGGAGTGATGCCGAGCGCCAGTTTTGTGTTCGCCAATTTTGCGCCGGCCAATTCCTCGGGCGCGAGCGTCGGCAGAAATTTCTGCAACTGTTCCACCGTCGTGATGCGGTGTTTCAACTGCCACTTCCAATCGTTCCAATCTTTTTCGGAGACGTCGTGCCAGTAGCCGCGTCCGGCGGATTTAAATTCTTTCAAGGATTGAAATAAATTGTCCGAAGGCGGTTCCCCGTGACCCGTGGATGAATTTTCAGCCTGCATTTTCAATTATGCGCACTATAAGTCGGCGCGGCGGTCTGTCAAGTGGGCGACTCACGGCGCGTCACCGGGCAGGCCGAGCGGCAGCGCGGCGGATTTGATTTTCGCTTCGTCGTCACGGCGGCGCGCGTCGAGCGCGTCAAGCTGCCGGATGACGGCGGCGGCATCGGAATGCCGGAACGAACGTTGCTTTTTTCGCACGCCCAAATACTCCGCGAGCGCCTGCCGGTAGCCGTCCGCCACCGGCGCGAGCGCGGGCGTGAGCCGGAGCTGGGCGAGTTCCAGGTCGCGCAGCGTGGTTTGGAGAATTTCCGTCTGCTGCTCCGGCGAAAAATTTTTCAGCACGGCCTGTAAGGAAATTTCCGCGCTCGCCGGCAGCGAGTTGGAGGCGTAGCGAAGGCTGACCGGCACGGCGAGCACGGCGTTGAGCCGGTCGCAACTCACTTCGGGCGTCCATTGCGGGCCGGGGGCGCGCACGGCAAAACTGACCACGCGCAGCGCCCACCATTTTTCCACGTCGAGCGGACGCCGGAAATTTTCGCGGAACGCGGCGAAAAAGGCGGACTGCCAGTTTTCATACGCCGATAATTGTCCGAGCAGCGCGCGCACTTTGGCCGGGCCGTTGGGCAGCGCGAGCAAATCGTGAACGAAAAGCTGCGCGCTGGCGAGATACACGCCGCCGTCATCACCGTTCATCTGCGCGCCGGACGGCCAGCTCAACTGCTCAAACGTGAGCGCCGGAGAATTTTGCAGCGTGCGCCGCACAGCCGCGAGCGGATCCAGACCGCGCCGCTTCTCGTCCAGACGCGTTTGCGCAATGCTGTCAAAATTTTTCGGCGGCGCGGAGAGGATGACGCCCGTTTCCGCCGAGGCCAAAATTTCCCGCGCGAGGCCGTCCGCGAGCCAGTCCGGGATGACCGCCGAGGCATGGCCGACCGGCGTGTGGCGGTTGGCGATTTCCAGCAACAGCACAGCGCTCAACGCGCGGGCGCAACGGTTGCGCGCGACGAGGTCGGGCAATTCCAGTCGGTAATTCCAATTGTGAAGAAACGGTTCCGCCGCGATGACCACGGTCTCATCCGCCGAACGCGCCGCGTGCAGCGCAAGAAAAATTTTCCCGCTCCACGGCGTGTTGGGCGCGAGGGCGATCTGCTGCCAGAGCGCGGCCTTGAAACGCTCGGCGGAAACGGCGAGCAACGACGGTTCCAGACGGATCAGCTCCGTGTTGGTGCCGGCGTCCGGGTGATGAAAATAGGGATTGTCGGACGGCGTGAAAGAAATGATGAACTGCCCGGAGGCGCTGCTGGTCTGCGGCGGAAGAAATGAAGGCTGGCTGCGGGCGGCGGCGAGGAACGTCAGCAGGCCGACAGCCAGCGCGCAGACCAAGCGCGGACAGTTCATTTTTTTTCCGATTTGGCGGCGGGCTTGGACTCGGCCTTGGTTTCGGCCTTGGCGGGCGTGGAATCTTTTTTCGCCGCTGACTTGTAGCCTTCGCTGCGATAGTCGGTGATGTAAAATCCGCCGCCCTTGAACAATAATCCGGCGCCCGCCCCGATTTCACGGACGACTTTGCCGCGACCCCATTTTTTCTGCCCACACAAATCCTGCGGGCAGGTTTTCAAAGCCGGGGCGGACATGGACTGCACCGCTTCAAACTCGTGGCCGCATTTTTTGCAGACGTATCCGTAGGTGGGCATGGTGGCTCAATGCGCGGGGGCATTGGTCGTCGTGCCGAGCGGCGGGATGACTTTCACCGAGCCGTCCGAGCCGACCTCGACGTTCAGGCCATAGTTCGGTGCAGCGGGCGCGTTCGTAACCGGCACGGAGCGCTGGATGAGCAGTTGCGCGCCTTTCTTCTGGGTGTTGTCATTCTGCATGAACCGCGCGCGGCGGGCCATGAACAGCTCTTCCTTGATTTTTTTGACCTGCTGGCGGAGTTCGTCAAGGTCGTTAAATTTGTGTTCAATCTCGGCCTTCTGCGCCATTTCCTTTTCCAACGCCTGCTGGAGGAAAATGCTATTGGTCTCGGAGGCGTTCAATTTGCTCTGCGTGTCGGCGATCAAAAGGTTCAACTGCGCGAGGTTGTTGGTGAGTTCGCTCACGCGCTGGTCGAGCACCTTGTTTTCGGCCTCCAAATCGCCGATGCGCGTGTTGAGATTGGTGATTTGATTCTGCGCCCCGGCGAGCGCGGTCTTGCCCTCGACAATCGCGGCATTCGCGGCGTCGAGATTGTTCGAGAACTGAATCACCTGCTGCTGGCTCGCCGCCAGATCATTCGTCAGCATCAAATTCACTTGGTTAAGATCGGTGATTTTCAGATTGGCATTGACCACCTGATTGGAGAAATCGGAAATGGAATTCAAGTCGGCGGCGTGCTGTTCCTCACCCGACTTCTTGACGGCAAACAAACCGATGCCCAGGCCAATGCAAATGACGGCCAGAATGATGATGACAATCTTAATCTTCATAAGCGTAAAGTTTCTGGCAGCATCGTTGCTTGTCAAGCCTGCTTACGGGGTCAGTCCGGGAGCCGGCGCGTTCGTGGCGGCGGCATCGGCCTGCGCGCGGACGCTGGCGTCCAGCGCCTTGAGCGACGGATCAACAATCTGGACATCCTGCGACGTGCGCAAGCCCTTGACGTAATCCGGCGCGAGCGTTTTGATTTGATCCGCCTCCACCTGGTCTTTGCAGATGTCCGCGACCGTCTTGGTGGTTTGCGGGAGCGTGTCGGTGTAGGCAAATTTTTTCGCGGGCGTCAGGTTGATCATCTTGATGATGTGAAAGCCGAACTGCGAGGTGACAACGCCGCTGACCTGATTGTTCGTCAGCGAAAAGGCCACGGATTCAAATTCCGGAACCATCTGGCCGCGCGGAAATTCCGGCAGTTCGCCGCCGTTGGCCTTCGAGCCGGGGTCTTCAGAATATTGCTTCGCGAGCGTGGCAAAGTCCGCCCCGCCGCGAATCTGCGCCAGCAAATCATTAATCTCTTTTTTCTTGGCCGCCACGGTGTCCGCCGAGAGCGGCGTGTGGGTGGCTGGGTCAATCGTCATCAGCAAAATATGCCGGACATGCGCCAGTTCCGGCTGTTCAAAATCGGCCGCGTGCTTGACATAAAACGCCTTGGCCTGATCGTCCGTCGCCATCACCTTCAGCGCCCGCTTGAGCGTGGCCTTGGCCGTCGCCTCGTCGGTGGCCTTCGCACGCAACTCCGCCACCGTCATGCCCACCGCCTTGAGCTGGCGGTCAAACGCCTCCGGCGAGCCGAAGCGCTTGACAAGATTCGTGTATTGCAAATCCGCCTCCGCCGCCCCGGCCGCGCGGTCGGCGGGCGTCGCCACCTGCAACAACGTCTGGATGGTGATCAACTGGTTCAAAATGGCGATGGCAAATTCCGGCGGCATCTGCTGGCCCTGCGCGGCGGCGTTGGCCTTCGCGCCGGTCAACACCTGATCCAGCTCGCTTTGCTTGATGGTGAAATTCTTCGCCTTGACGATGACCGGGTCACCGAACAGCGCCTTCATCGTCGCCTCCGGGCTCGCGTTGGTGTCAACCGTCGCCGTCGGCGCGGTGGTGGCGTTTGCAGAAATCACACCGGCCAGCAGCGCGGCGGAAAGAATCAATTTTAGTTTCATTAGGTCAATTGGACTGACAAGTTTAGTTTCGGTTCAAAATCGAATTACAACGTTACCACTTTCACATTGCTGATGTCAGCGTCTTTTTTCAGCTCTTCCAGCAACGCCACCGGCGGTGCGCTGTCGAGGCTCAACACCGTCAGCGCCCTGCCGCCGGCCTGATCACGACCGAGGCTCATGCTCGCGATGTTGACCTTGTGCTTGCCGAGCAGCGTGCCGAGATGGCCGACGATGCCGGGCTTGTCCGCGTTGTTCAAGAGCAGCAACGTTCCCGCAACCGGAATTTCCACCGACTGGCTGAACAGCCGCACGATACGCGGATTGTTCGGCGAACCAAAAAACGTGCCGCCGGCGGAAATCAATTTCTCCGCGCCTTTGAAAACTTGCACATGCACCCATTCGTTGAATGTCACCGGCTCGTCCGATTTTTTTTCCTCAACGGTGATGCCGATGCTTTGCGCCACGGAACGGACGTTCACGTTGTTCACGTCCTTCAAATTGCTCGTTGAAAGAAAGCCGCGGATGACGGCGCGCGTGACAGGATCAATGTTCGTCAAATTTTTCGCGTTGCCGCCGTAAGTGATGTGCAGCTTATCGGCGGTGGCCGGCGTGAGTTGCGCGAGCAATTTACCCAGCGCCTCGCCAAGCGGCAGATACGGCTTCACCTGCTCGGAAGTTTTCGCGTCGAGATACGGCAAATTCACCGCGTTGCGCACTTCGCCCGTGAGCAAATAGCCCGCAATGACTTCCGCGACTTCGATGCCGCATTTTTCCTGCGCTTCTTCCGTGCTCGCGCCGAGGTGCGGTGTGAGAATGAGATTCGGCTGTTTGCGATACGGATGGTCGGCGGGCAGCGGTTCCACGGCAAAAACATCCAGCGCCGCGCCGGCAACTTTGTTGCTTTCGAGCGCCGCAATTAAATCCGTTTCCGAAATAATTTCGCCGCGCGCGCAGTTCACAATCTTCACGCCGGGCTTCATTTTCGCGAACGCCGCCGCGTTCAACATCTCCTTCGTCTCCTTCGTCACCGGCATGTGGACGGTGATGAAATCGGCCACGCGATACACCGCGTCCAAGTCCGCCGCGAATTCCGCGCCGATGGCTTTCGCGCGGTCTTCCGTGAGATACGGGTCATACGCCACGACCTTCATGCCGAACGCGATGGCGCGCTTGGCGACTTCCGTGCCGATGCGGCCCATGCCCAGAATGCCCAGCGTCTTGCCCTGCAACTCCACGCCGACCTTGCCGAGTTCCTTGCGATCCCATTTGCCGGCAATCATCGAAGCGTGCGCCTGCGGCACCTTGCGCGCGAGCGACATCAGCATCGCGAAGCTCAATTCCGCCGTCGTAATCGTGTTGCCGCCGGGCGTGTTCATCACCACCACGCCGTGCTGCGTGGCGGCGTCAATGTCCACGTTATCCACGCCCACACCGGCGCGGCCGACCACGCGCAACTGCTTCGCGGCCTCAATGACCTTGGCTTTCACCTTCGTCTCCGAGCGCACCACCAAAGCCACGGCATCCGCCACGAGCGGAATCAATTCCGCTTCCGGCAACGGCTTGGGCAGGACGACGACGTTGAACTCCGGGCGCGATTGCAGCAACGCAATGCCCTTGGGCGAAATGGGGTCGCAAACGATGATTTTCATAATAAAATTAAAACGGACGACGAGTTTAGGTTGCCCGGCGGCTTTGGTCAAACAACGATTCTGAAAAAACAATCACCCAAGTTAAGACTCGGCTTTAAAACCCCCCCCCCAACGAAGTCTACTACTAACATCACCACTTTTGTCGCACTACAAATGTGAAACTAAACGGCTGGGTCATTTCTTATGGCTTGGTTTTAGAGCCTGCCGAAGAAAGTAAAAGGACATGGCAGCAGTAAGACAAGCCCCAATCCCAAATGCCACTTTGCCAATCATCTGATTCCAAGTGTCTGGAAGAAATGGAATACCGCCGCTGACTCCGCCATGACTAAAAGCCGCAACAAATCCTAGAACCGACAAACCCAAACAAACCAAGCCACCCATAAAAGCTGATGCTCTGCCTTTGACGCCTGTGACAAGCTGCACACCAGCCAATCCGAATATGACGGTGACAACAAGCAAAAGCAGACGGGTGGAAAACGGCAGACTCTCGATAAAAAACCTGATCGCAACAAAAACACTGACAGCAAGCAATGCTTTGCCAAAAAGCTGCCGACGACGCGCCTCGGAGGCATCCGGCAAACGCGCCGGATAATCACAATCCGGGCAACCAACTCCGTAGAACTGCTTGCCACATTTTGGGCAGGTCATTAGTGCCATAGTTGAATTACGCGTAAGTCGCCTAACGAAAAAAGCTGAGCCACCGCCGACTCGCGACGTGAACCGCGATAGCGGAACTGACCGCGCCAACGGCGGTTGGCTCCGGCGACTTGTTAGGCAGCAATGTCGTCATAACTTAATGCGCTTAAAGAAACCCATCGCTGCATCCGTCTCCGTGGTGCTAGAAAATACAGATAAGCCTGTCCGACCGCTTGTGTATGGCAAAACGGCAACAAGCTCCCATCCGTCTTCGCCAAGTGTATAAAGCTGTGCGTTACTCTCATCAGTCAAGCCTTGCAGCAAGTCGGTGCGTGTCATGGCAAACTTCTTGTGGTCAAAGTGTAGCACGATAGCCATGTGCTCAAATCTGGTGGGCCGACCAGACTGCGAGCCTGCGACGCCCGCGCGCCGGCTGCGAACAGGAACCTCAATCACCTCTTTGCAAGACGGGCAATCAATCAACTGCGCCGCCATTTCTTGTGGCGCATCAATCGTCTGACTGCACTTTGGACAATCAAAATGGATGTCTGGCATAACGTGCCTCTTGCTGCCTAACGAAAAAAGCTGAGCCATCGGCAACCCGTGGCAAACGAACTTATGAAATCTAAAACGAAAAAACGAAACGCGCCGCTGCCGATTGGCTCCGGCGACTTGTTAGGCGACGACCTGCTAATCAAACTGCTAGAAATAGAACTCAAGCAATCAAGGATGCACGACAAGCTGCGTGACTTGGTAGGCGGAGAGTGCGACAACTTGTATGCGGAAGGAATCGTGGATGTCGTGCTAGATGCGCTCGGCGTGCCAGTGGACAACACGGTGGAAACCAATGCCTGCGATGTGGCTAACGCAACCGGCGTCTGGCCTGACTGGGCATACTGCCGCGACTCATACCATGAGAAGTGGTATGAGCAAACACAGTCCATAAATCCAAGTCCTAAAAAATACATCGCGTGGGTTCGTCGTGTGAATAAGTGGACTAACAGTATAGTGAGCCTCGTATTTGAGGTTTATCACTTTTCATTGGTATCGGTTTTAGCTCGGTTTTTCTGGCGTGTCGAGTGTTATTTGGCTTTATTGGGAGGAAATTATGAGTCCAGCAAATACCTCATTCGGTCGGCGGGAGGGTTTTAGGCCTAATCCCAAGTTGCGGCTGCGGGAGCAGTTGCGGGAGGTGATGCGGTTCAAGCAGTTTTCGCGGCGCACGGAGGAGGCGTATTGGATTTATATCCGGCAGTTTATTTTGTTCCATGGCAAGCGGCATCCACGGGAAATGGGCAAGCCGGAGATTGAGGCGTTTTTATCCCACCTGACGACGGCCAAGCTGGTGGCGGTGAGCACGCAGAATCAGGCGCTAAATGCGCTGGTGTTTTTGTATCGGGAGGTGTTGCATCAGCCGTTTGACGAGTTGGGGCCGGTGGAGCGTCCGTTGCGGCGGCCGAAGGTGCCGGTGGTGTTGAGTCAGCCGGAGGTGGCGCGGTTGCTGGCGCACATGGAGGGGACGCTGGGTTTGCTGGCGCGTTTGCTTTATGGGACGGGTTTACGGTTGATGGAGGGTTTGCGGTTGCGGGTGAAGGATGTGGATTTCGGGCGCAATCAAATCATAGTGCATGATGGGAAGGGTTTTAAGGATCGGGTGACGATGTTGCCGGAGGTGCTGCGGACGGAGTTGAAGGCGCATTTGCAGCGGGTGGCGGCGTTGCATGAACAGGATTTGAAGTTGGGGCTGGGGCGGGTGTGGTTGCTGGGGGCGTTGCGGGTGAAGTATCCGAACGCGGAGCGGGAGTGGATTTGGCAGTATGTGTTTCCGTCCAAGCGTATCTCGGTAGATCCGGAAACCAAATTGCGCCGTCGGCATCATGTGGATGAAATGGCCGTGCAGCGGGCGGTGAAGGCTTCGGCCCGGCTGGCGGGTTTGCAAAAGGTGGTCACGCCGCACACGTTGCGCCATTCGTTTGCCACGCATCTGTTGGAAAACGGTTATGACATCCGCACCGTCCAAGATTTACTCGGCCACAAGGATGTTTCGACGACGCAAATATATACCCACGTGATGCAGAAGCCGGGCATCGGCGTGAAAAGTCCGCTGGATAACTAGCCCTACCTCACCCTGACCCTCTCCCTCCCGCAAGTGGGCCGGAGAGGGGATTTATTTGGAATGCAGAAGCCGGGGTTGGGGGTGCGGAGTCCGTTGGATGGGTGAAGCCGTCAACTGTCCATTTTTGACCATTTCCCGCGTCGGGCAGGGTAAAAGCCGGGTTTTTTGCCACTTTTTGAGGTTTTCCCGCTATAACCGAAGCTTCGGTTGTCGCATCCGGCGCGCCGTTTGTTCCATCTGCCGCGCCGTTTGTTACATTCGGCGTGCCGTTTGGGGCATTTGCCGCGCCGTTTGTCATAAACCAAGCTTGGTTTATTCCATCCGAAGCGTCGTTTGTTCCATCCCAAGCTTGGTTTGTTATAACCGAAGCTTGGTTTATCGCATCCCAAGCGTCGGTTATTTCATCCGAAGCTTGGTTTATGGCATCGGGCACGCCGTTCAGGGGAGTTCGACCGCGATTCGCCGGTAAGTTTCAGGGCGCGGTGATTTGGTAAATCTTGCCGTCCTGCATCAGCGCGTAAACTTCGCCGTCGGCATCCTCGGCAAAGCTGTCTATGTTGTCCGGCTGCTGGAGGAGTTTGCCGTGCGCGGTGACTTTGGCCGCGTCGTAGTCGTAGCGGAAGCCCCAGATCGTGCCGAGATTGTAGTCGCCGTAGATGTAAATGCCGGCGAGCGCCGGAAAACTTTTGCCGCGATAGACGTAGCCGCCGATGATGCACAGGCCGATACTGTGGTCGGGATACAAGCCCTGCGCCTGCAAATTCGGGCGGTGCGTGTATTCCATGACCGGCTCGATGTATTGCGCGCCGGGCGGGCCGGGCTTGAAGTGGTGCGCGCCTTCGCGAACGTTCCAGCCGTAGTTGCCGCCTTTCACAATCAAGTCCACTTCCTCCCACAAATTCTGGCCGACATCGCCGCACCACAGCGCGCCGTTGGCGCGGTCCCAACTGTAGCGCCACGGGTTGCGCAGGCCGAGCGCGTAAATCTCCTTGCGCGCGCCGCGATCGCCCATGTTCGGCTCCTTCGCAAACGGATTGTCTGTCGGCAGGCCGTATTCCAGATGCCGCTTGTGGTCGCCAAAGGCGTTGTCGGTTTTGGAATTCACGTCAATCCGGATGATTTTTCCGAGCAGTGTGGCGGAATTCTGGCCGCTGTTGAACGGATCATCCGCCGCGCCGCCGTCGCCGAGGCCAAGATACAGATAGCCGTCCGGACCGAACGCGAGTTCGCCGCCCTTGTGGTTGCCGAACGGCTGGGGCACTTCGAGCAGGATGCGCTCGGAATTCAAATCGGCCTTGTCCGCGTCGTCGGCGGAAACCTTGAATTCGCTGATGACGCTGCGGATGGGGAAATTCAGCGGATGCGAATTCTGGTTCCACGGATTTTTCTGGTTGTAATAGACGTAAAACAATTTGTTCGTCGCGAAGCCGGGATGGAACGCGATGCTCAACAGGCCGCACTCGTTTTCGCCGCCGGCCTTCGGGTCGCGCGCCTCGATGTCGAAAAACACCTTCGCGTCGCCGCCGTCTGAACCTTTTTTGACGACGAGAATTTTGCCGGTTTGATAGACGATGAAGAAACGGCCGCTGCCGTCCGGCGCTTCGGACATCCACACCGGGCGTTCGTCGGTGATCTTGGTCAGCACGGGTTTGAGGACAATGGTCGGCAGCGTCTGCGCGCCCGCAACAACGGCAAGCCCCACCAGCGCGGCGATAAAAAAGTTTTTCATGCGAAGGCAGACGCTAACCCAAGCGAAACGGTTTCGACAGATTTTTTTTGCGGGGCGCTGTCATCAATTTTTTTACTTGCCCGGCACAGCCAGAAGGTCGCGCACCGCCGTGCGGAGTTCGCGTAGCGCGAAAGGCTTGTTGAGGCAGGCCAAGTTTTCCTGTTCGAGAAAAAGCTGGAGCGATTCATTGATGACATCGCCCGTCATGAAGATGATGCGGCGGGAAAATTCCGGGTGGCGGGTGCGCAACCGTTCATAAACCTGCCGTCCGTTCAGCCCCGGCATCTTGATGTCGCAACAGATGACATCCACCGGCTGCCGGGCAAGTTCCTCAAGCGCCGCCTCGCCGCTACGGGCGGTGATGACCTCGTAACCGTGCCTTTGCAATTCATCGCGAATCATCTCCAGCAATATTTCTTCGTCGTCCACAAGCAGAATTTTTTTGCCGACGCCCTCCCGTGGATTGGGCAAGTTGTCCGCCGCCGCCGCGCCGACGGTCACAGCACCGCCGTCGGTGACGGGTAGCTCGATGGTAAACGTCGCGCCGTGGCCGGGCTGGCTGGTGGCGCTGATGTTGCCGCCGTGTTCCTTGATGAGGCCGTAGCACAGGCTCAAGCCCAGGCCGGTTCCCTTGCCCACTTCCTTGGTGGTGAAGAACGGATCGAAAATTCGTTTCAAGTTTTCCGCCGAAATGCCGGGGCCGTCATCCTGAATCTGGATGCGGATGAACTGCCCGGCGCGTTCCGTGGTGATGGTGATGTGTCCGTCAGCCCGATGCGCCTCGATGGCCTGCCGCGCGTTGTTGATGAGATTGAGCATCACCTGCTGCACCTGATGACCGTCGGCCAGCACCAGCGGCAAATCCGCCGCGAACCGGCAGACCACCTCGACATTGCTCGTGCGCAGTTGGTAAGCGACGATTTCCAGCACGTCTTCAATCAGCTTGTTCACCTCGACCGGTTTGCGTTCCGGCTGATGCCGCCGCGCAAAACTCAACAGCGACTGGACGATTTTCTGGCAACGCTGCGACGATTTGAAAATCAAATCCAGATGCCGCCGGTGCTTTTCACTCACATCCCCCGTCTTGAGCAGTTCGGAAAAGCCCATGACCGCCGCGAGCGGATTGTTCAATTCATGCGCGACGCCCGCGACGAATTCGCCGACGGCGGAAAGTTTTTCGCTCTGCACCAGTTGCGCCTGGGTGGTCTTGAGCGTGTTGACCGTCTGCTGCAATTGACCCTGCGCCGACTAGACATTTTCCGTCATCTGGTTGAACGACCGAGCCAGTTCGCCGCATTCGTCCCGGCTGCGCACCCGGGCGCGCCGCGAAAAATCGCCGCGTCCAACGGCTTCCGCATTGTCGCGCAATTCCAGCAGCGGCGCGGTGGCGCGCTGGACAAAAAACCAGACGACCAGCGAACCGATGAGCATGGCACTGAGACTGACGGTCAAAAGTTGCGAGCGCGTTTCGTCCAGCGCCAAGAGTTGGTCTTCATAGGAACTGAACAGCAGATAGCCCAGCGAGGTGTCGCCCTTGAGCGAGGGGAAGTTTCCGCCGGAGCAAAAAAAGTGATTACCCTGCAACACCACCCGATCCAGCGCGGCGTTGGTATCTCCACCGTGCGCGGAATATTGATGGAAGCGCGCCACCAGTTCTTCGTCCGGCATACTGTCTCTTGGCAACGTAGAAGCAATGACCCGCTCGCCAGCGAGCAACGCGGTGCAGCTGTATCCGCCGGTGCCGATGCTCAATTCCTGCGCCACGTTCCAGCCCAACTCTTCGCCGAAGACCAGCGTGCCGATAATCTGATCGTGGGTCGTATTAAATATGGGGATGGCCACCACATTGCATAACTTGTCGCCGATGCGCACGGTGTCGGTGGCGGGGTCGCCTTGTTCCGCCAATTGAATGACCGCGCTGCAACCGGCGGTGATGCCAGGCAAATTATCAAGTTGTTCAACGGGCAGCAGCAACGGAGATGTATTGTTCGCGTCGGCTTCCCTTTTTGGCGCGAAATAAATAAAGATGACGCCTTCGCTGGCGAGCATTTCGTTTTCAAACATCTGCCGTAATTGCGTGCGAATGGTCGGTGGGTCAAACGTGCGAAAGGCGGAAACATAATGCGGTTCACGCGCCAGACTCTTAAACCGCGACTTGAGCGACTCCTGATATTTTATTTGTTCATGCTGGAACCGCATCTTGGTGGCATTTAGTTCCTGCTGCGAATTGGTTTCCATCTGCCGCTGGAAACGCAGATTGACGATGACCACCGTAACCGTCAGCAGCAGCACCATCACCGCGAGGACGGGCACCAGCACCTTCGTGCGCAGGCTGATCTGTAAAAATTTCCCCCGGTGCGCCATGCGTCAGTATTTCGGAAGATTTTTAATGGTCAGGACGAAATTGGTCGTCACCACGCCACTGGCTGGCACCGTGATCTCCTTTTCGTCGGCGGGCAGGCGCTCATGCCACGCCTTCAACTTGTAAGTTCCCGGCGGCACGTTCGTGATGGTGTAATGTCCGTCCGCATCCGTCATGGCGAAATACGGATTTTCCATCACCAGCACGACGCAATGCATATTTGCGTGGATGGAGCAATACACATCCACCTTGCCCGGCTTGTCGAACGTGACGCGCTTCTCTGGCGGATTGCCTTTGTAAAGATCAAGGTCAAAGCGTTTCGGTTCCGAATCGGAAAAGACATTGTGAAAAATATCGTCGTGGTTTGGCCATTCAACCCTGGTGCCGACCATCACCGGCAAAATGTGTGGCGTGAACGTCGCGCCCTGTTGCGCCACGCGCGTAGTGGTGACCTCAACCACGTTGGTGGAAAGATTATTTGTGCCGACCGGCCCTTCGATGCCGACGACGAAATCCTTCATGGCCGCATAATCTACTTTTTCGATGAACTTGAACTTCCGGCTGGAATACGCCGCGCGCGTGGCGAGCGGATCCAGTTCCGTGCCCGCTTTCGGTTCCGCATGCACCGTGCCCGTGATGTCGCCGGCAAAAATATTTTGCGCGGCAAACGACGCGAGGATGATCGAGAAAATAATTTTCATCGCCCATCAGAATTTAAAGGCCGCCTCTGTCCCGAAAAAATCTTCCTGGTTGCGCGAGGCGCCGCCGACTTCCGTGCCGCGCTCAAAGGAGTATTCCGCCTTCAACACCAGCCGGTCGCTGAACCGGTAACCAAGACCCAGGCTCAAGCGCCAGAGCTCCGTCGTCAAAGGCCCATAAAAATAATCACCAAAATTGCCATAGCCCACCATCGGGATGCCGTTGTTACAGAATGCCTCGCTGAAGCGCGTGACCGCGTAAAATTTCTTCGGCAGATTTTGCAATACTTCCGCCGAGTAATAATAAATGTCGCGCGAGTTACCCGTCGGCTGGTCGTTGTCGTGATAGCCCGCCCAGCCGCCAAACGCGCTCACATGACCGCTTTGCCAGCGCGCGGTCACATCGCCTTCCACGGCTTCAGCGTGGAAGATACTCGCATTAGTCGAGCCGATGGAGCGGAAAAAACCATTCGCAAACCACATCGCGGAAAGCTGTTCGGCGTTCAAGTTGCCGGTGCGCATGCCGCTGACGCTGAAATGCCAGTGTTCATTCGGATCGAAACCGATGCGTCCGGCCACCGACTTGTCGCCACCCGCGCCATTCGCGCCATCGGCTCCATTTTGCACGGCGGCAACGTAAGTAAATTTTCCAAGGTCGCCGTAAAGTTCCACGCCCGGCGTCACGCCCCAGAAATCCAGCAGCGATTCCGAGATGAGCGGATCGTCAATCGCATTGCGCGTCAGATATTCCTCGCCGAATGGGATATACATCTGGCCGAGCCGGGCGTTCAACTGATTATCCTGATTCCAAAGTTTGGAAATGTTTTCAAACTCCGCGTAAAGTTCGCCCAGTTCGAGGCTATTGTCCTGCTGTCCGGGATAAGCCAACACCACTTCGCCGTAAAAATAAACGTCATCATACACCGGCGCCTCCAGAAAGATGCGCGCGTCGTTCAGTTGAAATTTTCCATTCGGTGCGTAACCCTCCGGCCCCGTGGCCGAGTAACCCACGCCGCCTTCGCCGCCGATGTGCACCTGGTTCAAACGGCTTTCTGCAACCGGCTTGTCATTGCCGCCCTCAATTTGCCGCGAGGATTCAAGGCTGCTTACTTTTTGGATGAGCGTGTCGAGTTGCGCGCCTTGTTGTTTTACCTGTTGTTGCAGCAAGGTATTTTCCTCGCGCAACAAGCGGACTTCATCCGTCAGATTGGTATTGTCCGCGCGCAAAGACAAGCTGGCAACGAGCGAGAAAAACGTGAAGATGAAATAACGCGGCCAGTTCCGCTGAACTCGCGGGCTTCCTTTCTGAATGGCAAAAGGTTTTCGCATTGCGGCGTTGGTTAAACTCTTAACCCATTATAGGAAAAACGGAAATGAAAATTGTTCCTGCAAGTCCGGCCTTCCGCCGCGCGCGGGTTTTGCTAGACTCCGCGCCACGAACTTTTGAAATCGCTCATCCACCAAACTCAAAACGCCCGCTCCGTGCGCGTTTTTCTCGTCGGCGTCGAACTCAAGGCGCGCACCGCCACCGATGTGCGTGAATCGCTTGATGAATTGGAGGAACTTGCCACGACTGCCGGTGCCAAGATCGTTGGCGAAGGCGTGCAGAAAATGGCCGCACCCGTCGCCGCCACTTACATCGGGCCGGGCAAAGCCGAGGAATTCGCCAAGTCCTGCAAGGAAAACAGCGTGGACACCGTCATCTTCGATGATGAGTTGTCACCCGCGCAGACGCGTAATCTGGAAAAGATTTTCGGCTGCAAAATCATGGATCGCACCGCGCTGATTTTGGAAATTTTCGGCCAGCGCGCGCGCACACGCGAAGGCAAATTACAGATCGAGCACGCACAGTTGAAATATCTTTTGCCGCGCCTCACGCGTTACTGGTCGCACTTGTCGCGGCAACGCGGTTCCACCGGCAGCATCGGCGGCGAAGGCGAATCGCAGCTCGAAGCCGACCGCCGGAAACTTTCCGAGCGCATCGAGAAGATTGAAAGCGAACTCGAACTCGTCCGCCGTCAGCGCGAAACGCAGCGTGCCGGCCGTCAGCGCAGTGAATGGCCGCTCGCCTCGATTGTCGGTTACACGAACGCGGGCAAATCCACTTTGCTGAACCGGCTCACGGGCGCGACGGTTCTGGCGGAAGATAAATTATTCGCCACGCTCGACCCGACGACGCGGCGTTTGAAATTGCCGACGAAACAAAATGTGTTGCTCACCGACACCGTGGGTTTCATCAAAAAATTGCCGCACGGTTTGGTCGAGGCGTTCAAAGCGACGCTCGAAGAAGTCGTGCAGGCGGATTTGCTTTTGCACGTCGTGGACATCAGCCATCCGCAGGCGGAGGAACAGATTGACGCCGTGAACACGGTGCTGATGGAGATCGGCGCGGCGGAAAAACCGGTGCTGATGATTTTTAATAAAGTGGACCAACTCTCCGGCGGCATTCCGCCGTTGATGCGCGAAAAATATCCAAACTGCGTTTCAATTTCCGCGAAGACGGGCGAGGGAATTGCGCCGCTGCTGGCGGAACTCGGCACGCAGTTGCGGCCCATCCGCGAGTTTCTGGATTTGCGCGTGCCGCAGGAAAAGGCTGC
This sequence comes from uncultured Verrucomicrobia subdivision 3 bacterium, assembly GCA_903878805.1. Taxonomy (GTDB): domain Bacteria; phylum Verrucomicrobiota; class Verrucomicrobiia; order Limisphaerales; family UBA11358; genus UBA11358. Next base: position 18,053 of record CAIRJF010000040.1, on the reverse strand, counting down.
CATCATTGCGCGGATTCACGCGGTCGGACAGGTGGTGGAGAGTCGTTACAGCGGGAAGAATGCGCGATTCAAAGTCCGCATCCCGCCGCATCTGGTGGAGGAATTCGCGCCGTTCGTGGTGGAATAAAATTGGCGCGTTCGATTTTAATTTGCCTTTGGCATTGCAAGTCGGAACGGTTTTTTCTGTTTATACAATTCCAGTCTGGCTTGAGAATCTTTCAAATCCTGATTCTTCAAACCTTCGTTCTCCGCCTTTTGCTCCCAAGTGACCGCCTGTTCAAAATCACCGATTTCGGCATAAGCCGCCGCAATAGTTGTCAAGTTGAGTAGGTCTTTCCACGCCGTCAAGTCATAAGCTTTCTTTGCATTCTCCAATGCCTTCTGGCCATTTCGATATTTGGCGACAGGGCACGTCGCCATAACCCAAGCCAAACGTCGATAGGCAAGATCATCTTTCGGATTAAGCTGCAATGCTGTCTCAAAATCAATAATTGACTTGCCATATTCCCCCAAACAAACGGCCATCCAACCTCGCAAATTATAGGTAATTGAATTTGTGGCATTGATGCCGATAGCACTGGAATAGTCGTCATACGCACGATCATATTTTCCTCGACGACTAAAAATTGATCCTCTCATGCCATATGCGGACTCCAGCAATACAGGTCGCTTGTTAGCATCATCAGATAAAAGCAAAATGGTCATGTTGCAGTCAATTAATGCTGAGTCTATGGAATTCAATTTTAAATACTCCCAAGCCCTAGAAACATAAACGCTCGCTTTTTTGGGATTTTGATTTATCGACTCCGTATAACTTTCTACTGCCTTTGCCGAGTCTCCCATTTCAACATACACGTCCCCCATGCTCTCAAAAACACTCGAATTTGGATTAAGCCGAACTTGTTGACTGTAATCAGAAAGTGCTTTGCTATATTCTTTCTTTTGGAAATACATAAACCCTCTAGCCGAATAAGCATCGATATCACCAAGTTGAATCATTTTATCCAGATAGCTTATTGCCAGATTGTAGTCTCCATTAATACCAGCGTTCTTTGCCCTTGCAGATAAATCACTAATTTCGTCTCCAAAACAATTGGCTGAAATTCCTAACGTCAAAATCCACACTGAAAGCAATATGTTCAGTCTGGTGTTTTTTGCGACGTGGAAAAATGGCCATTCCCTTTTCACAAATCCGAGGTTGCGCCGTTCGTAAAAATTGTCCAGCCGGAATTTAATTTTCGCGCTTCCAGAAATCGCCCCGCCAATAATTGTTTCGCAAAAACAAATCTGCGGCTTGCATCGCAAGGGCAATAGGCGTTAAATCTTTTTCAAACAATTCAACCAACGGGAATTTTTATGTCACGCACGCGCCAGACCACCAACACCAGCAAAGTCCTCTGCGTCATCATGGGCGGCGGCCAGGGCACGCGGCTGTTTCCGCTGACGAAGGACCGCGCCAAGCCCGCCGTGCCGCTCGCGGGCAAATACCGGCTCGTGGACATCCCGATCTCGAACTGCATCAACTCCGGCTTCCGCCGCATCTACATTTTGACGCAGTTCAATTCCACGTCGCTGCACGGCCACATTTCACGCACCTACAAGTTCGATCATTTTTCCACCGGCTTCGTGGAGATCCTCGCGGCACAGCAGACGTTCACAAACACGTCGTGGTATGAAGGCACGGCGGACGCGGTGCGGAAAAATCTGGTTCACTTTCTCAACCACGATTTCGACCAGCTCATCATTTTGAGCGGCGATCAATTGTATCGCATGGATTTTGCGGACGTCGTCACGCAGCACATCGTGACCGGCGCGGAAATCACCATCGCCACGATGCCCGTCGGCCGCAACGATGCAAAATCGCTCGGCATCATGCAGATTGACGACACGAACCGCATCACGAACTTCGTGGAAAAACCGAAGGAAGACGCCGCGCTGGACAAACTCAAAATCCCGGCGGAAATGCAGACAGCGCTCGGCATCAAGGGCGGCGGCGACAATTTTCTCGCCTCGATGGGCATCTACGTTTTCAACCGCAAGGTCATCTGCGAACTGCTGGACAACCCGCTGTCTGATTTCGGCAAGCACATCATTCCGCACGCCATCCAGTCGCGCCGCGTTTTTTCGTATGTGTTCCAAGGCTATTGGGAAGACATCGGGACGATCCGTTCCTTCTTCGAGGCGAATCTGGACCTGGTGAGCGAGCTGCCGCGCTTTAATTTCTTCGACATGAGCGCGCCGATTTTTTCGCGTCCGCGCTATCTGCCCGGCTCCAAGATCAACGGCGCGCAGATTGACCACGCCGTCATTTCCGACGGCTGCATCATCAACCGCGCGTCCATCAACCGCACCATCGTCGGCCTGCGCACCATCGTCGGCTCGGGCACGGAGTTGAACCGCACCATCGTCCTCGGCAGCGACTATTACGAGGCGCAGGAATCCGTTGAGAAAAATGAAAAGGAAGGCCGTCCGCGCATCGGCATCGGCGAACATTGCAAAATCGAAAACGCCATCATTGATAAAAATGCGCGCATCGGGAACAACGTGGTCATCTCGCCCGTCGGCAAGCCGGAAAACGTGGATCACGCGCTCTACTTCATCCGCGACGGCATCGTCGTCATTCCGAAGGACGCGGTGATACCGCACGGCACAGTGATTTGATTTGCAGGATTTGCGGCGCTGGTTAAAACTGGCGCGTGCTTGATTCCAACGCCATCTGGAAAAATCTCAATTCACCGCGTCGGTTGTTTCTCCTCGCCGGGCCGTGCGTCATCGAAAACGAAAAACTCTGCCGCATCGTCGCCGCGTCGCTCGTCAAGGCGTGCAAACAGCTCGGCATCTACTACGTTTTCAAAGCCAGCTTCGACAAGGCCAACCGCACTTCCGGCAAGGCGTTTCGCGGGCCGGGCATTGCGGACGGATTGAATGTGCTCGCGAACATCCGCGACGAATTCGGCGTGCCCGTCGTCACCGACATCCACACCGAGGAACAGGCGCGGCTCGCCGGCGAAGTCGTGGACATCTTGCAGATTCCCGCGTTTCTCTGCCGCCAGACCGATTTAATCGAAGCCGCCGTGGCCACCGGCAAGATCGTGAACATCAAGAAAGGCCAGTTCCTTTCGCCACAGGAAATGGGACGGGTCGCTGAAAAAGCGCGGCTCGCTGGCGGCAAAAAAATTCTCCTCACCGAACGCGGCACGACCTTCGGCTACAACAATCTCGTGGCCGACATGCGCTCGATTCCCGTGATGAAAAGCTTTGGTTTTCCCGTCGCGTTCGACGCCACGCATTCCGTGCAGCAGCCCGGCGGCGGCGGCGACAAGACCACCGGCCAGCGAGAGTTTGCGCCGGTGCTCGCCAAGGCCGCGCTCGCCGTCGGTGCCAACGGCCTGTTCATCGAGACACATCCCAAGCCGGACGTAGCCATGAGCGACGGCCCGAACATGATTCCGCTCGGTGAAATGGCAACGGTGTTGCGCTCGTTGTTGAAAATTTACAAAGCGGCGAAATGAAAAAATTCAACGCCAGTATTATTGTCGTCATCGGTGCTGGTTCAATTGGTCAGGCAATCGCACGTCGGGTCAGCGCGGGCAAGCACATTTTGCTGGCTGATTTGCGAACGGAAAACGCCGAGGCCGCCGCGAAAGTTCTTTCTGAAGCCGGCTTCGATGTCAGCACTGCCATTGTTGACGTTTCTTCGCGCGAATCCGTCCACGCACTCGTTGAGCAAGCCACGGTGATTGGCGATGTCACCGGCGTCATTCATGCCGCCGGCGTTTCGCCCACGCAGGCATCGCCGGCCACGATTCTGAAAGTGGATTTGTATGGCACGGCGCTTGTGCTGGAAGAATTTGGTAATGTCATCGCGCGTGGCGGCGCGGGAGTTGTGATTGCGTCGCAATCGGGGCATCGCCTCGGCGCGCTGACGGCGGAACAAAATAAATTGCTTGCGTTGACGCCGACCGATGAATTGCTCGCGCTGCCAATGCTTGCACCGGACAAAATCACCGACCCGCTCCACGCCTACCAAATCTCCAAGCGCGGAAATTCGTTGCGCGTCATGGCCGAGGCGATTCGCTGGGGCAAACGCGGTGCGCGAGTCAACACCATCAGCCCCGGAATTATTATGACGCCGCTCGCCAAAGATGAATTGAGCGGTCCGCGCGGTGCAGGATACAAACGGATGATTGAACTTTGCTCTGCCGGTCGCGCTGGCACACCGGACGAGGTCGGAACGGTTGGCGCACTTTTGATGGGTGCAGACGGAGCGTTCATCACCGGCAGCGATTTTCTCATGGATGGCGGAGTTACGGCTTCATATTGGTTTGGTGAACTCGCTCCGAAATAATTTCCATGCCCGCAAAAATTTCAGCCGCCCTCCGCCAGCGCGCCGCGCGCATCAAACTGTTTTTGTGCGACGTGGACGGCGTGCTGACCGACGGCTCGATTTTCATCGGCGGCGAGCGCGAGTTCAAACGCTTCAACATCCGCGACGGTCTGGGTTTGGTTTTGGCGCGGCGCGCGGGATTGAAAGTCGGCTGGGTTTCTGCTCGGCCGTCGCTCGCCACGAAATTGCGAGCGGATGAATTGAAGATTGATTTTCTCGTGCAACAAGGCGACAACATCAGCAAAACTGCGGCGATTGAAAATTTGTTGGCACAGGAAAAACTGAGTTGGAATGACGTCTGTTTTGTGGGCGACGACATCATTGACCTCGGTCCGCTGACGCGCGCGGGTTTGGCCATCGCGGTTGGCGACGCGGTGGCGGAAGCAAAAGCGGCGGCGCATTTGGTCACCAAAAATGCCGGCGGTCGCGGCGCAGTGCGTGAGGCAATTGAACTGATTTTGCGGGCGCAGAAGCAGTGGGAGCCGTTTGCGAAAAAATATTCGGAATGAAATTTAAGGCGGCAATTTGGCAGCGTCCTGATTTGAACGGAGCGCGGCTGTGTCGCAGACCAGCCGCAGCGATACGAAAATTGCTGCGGCTGACGCTGCGCGCACAGCCGCGCTCCGCAAAAATCCGAATTAGGGCGCTGCCGGCCATTTTTAATCCGGCGGTTGGCGCGGCGATTTTTCTATTCGTCGGAATGAATGATCCCGCGCAACAATTGCCGGTGGGTCACGCGACGGATTTCACCTCGAACCAGTATTTTGAACCGCCGCACGGCCAGCAGGTCAAAATGAAATTGTCGGGTGCGGAGGCGTTGCCGCTGCCGGGCGGGCTGCTGGACGTGCGGCAGTTACGCGTGGAGACGTTCGCGCTGGACGGCAAAACGGAAGTGGTGGTGCGCGCGCCGCAATGCACCTACGCGCCGCTGGACGGCGTGGCGAATTCGGCGGGTCACATGGAATTGCATTCGGGCGACGGCCGGCTGCATGTGGAGGGCGACGGTTTTTTGTGGCGGCAGACGAGTTCGTCGCTGACCATTTCGAACCACGTGCGGACTTTGATTGATATGCCGGGAGCAACGATGAGCGGAACATGAATAAAATTATTTTTCTTTTGATGATGGTGGTTGGCGGCGTGGTGCTGGCGCAGACAAATCTGCCAGCAACCAAGGTCAAGGCTCCGGCCAAGCCGAAGGCGCCGACGGAAATCAATTCCGACGCGGCGGATTTTCACATGAACATCCATCAGGCGATTTATCGCGGCCATGTGGTGGTGGTGGACCCGCAGGTGCGGATGACGTGCACGTGGATGCTGGTGGATTTGCCGACGGGCGGCGACCATTTGAATCATGTGCTGGCGGTGACCAACGTGGTGGTAGATTTTGTGGATCAAAAAGGTCAGACGAATCACGTCACGGCGGCGCAGGCGGTTTATGATTACAAGGTCGTCGGCGCGATGACGAACGAGACGGTGACCTTCAGCGGCAATCCGATTGTGGAAATGCCGACGATGACGATTTACAGCGAGCCACTGGTGTGGGATCGCGCGGCGAACAAATATCATTTCACCGAGCCACGAATGATTTCCAAAGACACCGGCACAAACGGTCCGGCGCAAAAACTTTTTTGATGCAAACTGAAAACAGCAACGGCGCGTTGCTCGCCACGGACAAACTGGCGAAGGAATATCGCGGCCGGCGCGTCGTCAACGGCGTGTCGGTGGACGTGCGCGCGGGCGAGATCGTCGGCCTGCTCGGCCCGAACGGCGCGGGTAAAACGACGACGTTCAACATGGTTGTCGGCGTGGTGAAACCAGACGAAGGCTGGGTGAAATTTCAAGGCACCGAAATCACTGATCTGCCGATGCACAAACGCGCGCGGCTGGGCATCGGTTATCTCACCCAGGAACCTTCAGTCTTTCGTAAATTGTCGGTGGAAGAAAATATTCTGGCGATTTTGGAGACGTGCAAGCTGTCGAGCGCCGAGCGCGACGTGCGGCTAAAATATTTGTTGGAAGAACTGGATTTGACGCCGATCCGCAAGAGCAAGGCGTATCAACTGAGCGGCGGCGAGAAACGCCGGCTGGAAATCACGCGCGCCTTGGTGACGAGTCCGAAATTACTATTGCTCGATGAACCGTTCAGCGGCATTGATCCCATTGCGGTTTATGAGGTGCAGAAGATTGTGCGCCGCCTCAAGGAACGTGGGCTGGGCATTTTGATTACCGACCACAATGTGCGTGAGACCTTGAAATTGATTGATCGCGGTTACATCATCCACAAAGGTCAGGTATTGGTGGCCGGCAGCGCCGAATTTTTGGCGAATGATCCGAAGGCGCGGGAAATTTATCTCGGCCCGGAATTTAATTTGTAATCTTATGGAACGCCAGCAAGTCACCGTCGGACAATTTCACGCCGAGCATGGCGCGGCGCTGGAGATGAAGCTCATCACCGGCGAAACCGGCCTCGATCGCATCATCCGCGAGCCGACGGTCAACCGGCCGGGGCTGGCGTTGAGCGGTTTCACACGCTACTTCGCCTACAAACGGATGCAGGTGATGGGGCATGCGGAAGTTTTTTATTTGCGTTCGCTGCGTCCGGAGGAGCGCGTGGCGCGCTACGCGTATCTGTTCGCCTACAAAATTCCATGCTTCGTGTTCAGCCGTTCGCTCAAGCCGGACAAGGAGTTTCTCGCCGCCGCCGCGCAGTCGGGCGTGCCGATTTTTCACACGCCGCTGGTGACGATGAAGTTCATCAACAAGGCGACGCTGGAGTTGGAAATGATGTTCGCCCCGCGCGCGTCCGAACATGGCTGCATGGTGGACATCCTCGGCGTGGGCGTGATTATCAAAGGCGACAGCGGTATCGGCAAAAGCGAGGCCGTGCTGGCGCTCATCGAGCGCGGCTACAGTTTGGTGGCGGATGACGTTGTGAAAGCTGTTTTGGTGGACGGGCGGGAAGTGCTTTGCACCAGCTCGGAACTGACGCGCAACCACATGGAGGTGCGCGGCATCGGCATCATCAATGTCGGCCAGATGTTCGGCGTGAAGGCCATCCGCAAGGAGAAAAGCCTCGACCTCATCGTCTCGCTCAAACCTTGGGACGAGGTCGCCGACGTGGACCGGCTCGGCATGGAGCAGGAATTCACCAAGGTGCTGGACGTGGACATCCCGCACGTCACGTTGCCCGTGCGACCGGGTCGCGACATCGCGCGGCTCATCGAGGTAGCGGCATTCCAGACCAAATTGCGCAAGTCCGGTTACAACGCCGCCGAGGAATTGAACAAGCGGCTGCTCGCGCAAATGGCGGAACAAACTCCCGCGCCGCCGCTGTCACCATGAATTGTCACCAGAAATTTTGTTGGCGAAAAATTTTGCGCAGATTAACTTTGCCATGAATCATCGCATGAGCGCCAAAAAAGCCAATGATGCAGAGTTCATGACCAAGGAACTGGTCGTGCTGAACAAGTCGGGCATTCATGCCCGGCCAGCGGCCATGTTTGTCAAAACGGCCAACCGCTTCGGCAGCGACATTTTCGTGGAAAAGGACGGCGAAAAAATCAACGGCAAGAGCATAATGGGGCTGATGATGCTTGCGGCCGGCCCCGGCAGCAAAGTGACGTTGCACGTCAAGGGTGCAGACGCTCCCGCCGCGATTGCCGAACTCGAGGCGCTCGTCCAAAGAAAGTTCGACGAGGAATAAAACGGTTCCCAGCGGAGGGAAAAAATCTTCGCGCAACGGCGATTTGCTGATGCGGCTATAAACTTCGGAATTAATTTCTACTTCGCACCGGTTCCGCGCAAAACGGCGGCGGGGGTCATGAGCAAAATTTTCAAGTCGAGCCAGATGGACCAGTTGTCAATGTATTCGAGGTCGAGGCGCACCCATTCTTTGAAGTCGGAGATTTGATTACGCCCTTTGACTTGCCAGAGGCAGGTGAGGCCGGGCTTGACGCTCAAGCGGCGGCGGTGCGCGAGATCGCTGAAGCGGCGGACTTCATCCACGGGCAGCGGGCGCGGGCCGACGAGGCTCATGTCACCGCGGAGGACGTTGAAAAGCTGGGGTAGCTCGTCGAGGCTGTATTTGCGGAGCCATTTGCCGAGGTGCGTGATACGCGGGTCGTTGGTGACTTTGAAGACGGGGCCGGACATCTCATTCATGGCGGCGAGTTCGTGTTTCAACTGCTCCGCGTTGGTGCTCATGGTGCGGAATTTGAGGATTTCAAACGGCGCGCCGTTGAGTCCGGAGCGTTGCTGGCGGAAAAACGCGGGGCCGGGCGAGGTGAATTTGACCAGCACGGCGATCAGCAGCATGACCGGCGAGGTCAAAATAATCAGCGCGAGCGCGCCAAAAAAATCGAGCAGCAGCTTGGTGATGATCTGCCACGAGGTTTCCGGCGTGGTGCGGAAAACGAGAAGCGGCCGGCCGAACATTTCATCAAAACTGGCGCGGGCGATCTGCGTCGCAAAAAAATCGGCGACAAGCCACGCCTCGACGCCCTCGATTTCGCAAAGCTGGAGGACGCTCTCAACGCGGTCGAGTTGCGCGTGGCGCGCGGTGACGAAGACGCCGCTGATGGAATGTTCGTGCAGCAGGTCAATCAGTTCCTGCACGGGCGCGCCAGAGAGGTTGAATTCCGCCACGACCTCGTCACCTTCACCAGCATGTCCCTGGACTTCGCGCCGGAGCTTGGCGGTTTCCGCCGGGATGCCGGCGAGGATGATGCGGCGGTGGTATTGCGCCTTGGCGATGCGGCTGCGCAGCGCGACGGCCACCAGCTCCTCCTTCAACCAAATCAGCAGGAAGCTGATGATTCCGAACAGCACCAACACACCGCGCGGCGCATCGGCGGATTTTTTGAAGATGAAGATGAGCAGCACGAGGCCGATGGTCACGAAGAAGCAGGATTTGAGCAGCGGCCAGAAAAGCGCCGGGCGTTGGCTGATGACGGGACGCTGGTAAAAACCCTGCGATTCCAAAACCAGTGGCGCGGCCGGCACGAGCGCAAAATATACCCACACGATCTGGTTGAAAGTATCCGGCGCAATGGTATCCAGACCCAAAGCGTCGGAAAAAGCCGACGACGCGCGCAGGACATACGCGAGCCAAAAACTCATGGCGAAAAGGCTCGCGTCAGCGAGTTGCTGAACTTGCATGCGGATGAGTCGGTCGCGTTGCAGCATCTGATACGTCTTTAAAGTTGCGTCAACATAACCGGCGGGGAAATGAATTCAATTCATTTTGGAGCGGTTGGCGGCAGTTGAAATTCTGGCACGGACGCGGCGATGAGTTCTTTTATCCGCGCGAACGTGGCGTCTTCCTGGCCGGGCAGGCAGACGGTGAAATAAGAAACATAAGCCCAGCGCTGCAGCACGCCGCGGGTGAGCTGGTGAATGAGCATGGACTTGAGCATCGTTGGAAAATCGCCCGTGGTCTGGTCTTTGGTGACAAACCAGAAGACGTAGAGGCCGCTGACATTTTGCAGGGTGCCGTCGGGTGCGTGGTAAGTGTTGCTGACCGTCCATTTCTTCACCGCCAGTTCATACGGCTGCGCGCCGGCGATGGCGAGTTTCACCTCGGCCTTGTCGCGAATCTGCCAGCCTTGGCCGGGCAAACAATAATCCGGGCGGTGAATGCTGGTGCGGTCCGCGCCCATTAAAATCACATTCGCCATCGCCCACGCGCCGTTCGTCGCCATGTAATGCCGCGAGGCGTAGCTCGTGTCCTTCGGCAGATAATCCACAACGACCTTCGCCTCGGGCATGTTTGAGGAGGTGAAATCCAGCACGTTCTCCGGCAAATCAATCTGCATCTTCACGCCGCCCGCAATCGGTGTGGCCTTGATGCCCGGCGCACCGAGCCGTTGATGCGCCTTCAGCCACGTCAACGCGCCCGCCGTTCCAGCAATCAGCAGCAACGTGGTGACGAACAGCAAAATCTTTTGGCGCGCGGCGGTCATTTCATTTCTTTTCCGGTTGCGGTTTGTCCGCCAGCCAGCGACCCGCCAACAGCAGGCCCGCGATGGCCGGGATATACGGAATCATGCTGAAGATGCTGCTTTCATGAACGTAATCGCCCACCGACTGTCCGCCGATTTCCGCCGCGAAAATGATGCACAGCATCCGGATTAAATTTCCCAGCACCGACAACGGCAGCGCCAGCGACATCAGCAACAGCCGTTTGCCCGGCGAACGAAACGTGATGAAACCATAAACCGTCGCCAGCAAAAAAATTGCTACCAAGCTGCGCATCCCGCTGCACGCCGCTGCCACTTCATATTGGTAGCGGCCACCCGATCCGAACAGCAGCGTCCCCTGCCGCACCACGTCCACCGTCAGCAGGTTGGCAATCAGCGTGACCAGCCAAGTCACCAGCAACCGCAGCGGAAAAGTAAACGACACGAGCAGCGCCGCCAGCGGCACGGAAAAAATAAACAGCCAGAATGGAAAAAAACTTTCCCGCAGCCACGCGCGTCCCCACGCCAATCCCATCAAACCAAAAATGCCGGTGAACATCGCCACCACCGACAAGCGCGGCTGCTGCACAACGTAGCCCAGAACGTGCAGCGCGGCGGCGGCGATGACAAAAATGATTCCCGGCCACCAGATTTTCAGCGGCAGTTCCAATAGTGTTTTTCGTTTCCACCAAAAAAGTCCCAGCACGATAAACGGAATCAGATTGCCGTGACCATCGTCCGCCGCCGGGTTCGGGCTGTTGTAGGCCTCGCGCAGCCACGCGAACAGCGACGGCGTGTGGACGTAGCCGAGAATGGAATTGCCGAGAAATTGAAACAGCGCCAGCCACGCCGCCAGCAGTCCGAAGAAAAATATTTTGTTCGGCAAACGCCGCCAGCAATCCACCAAGTCCGCCCAGAAATCTGGCGGTGCTGGTTCTTTCAAATTTTCGTTCATGAGGATGCGCGAACTCTTCTTATAACGGATTGCCGCAAATTGCTCAAACAAATTTGCGCTAAAATTCGACATCAGCGAGCATAAGTTGACGAACCGTTGCTCCGGCCAATAACATCCGGCGAATGGCCTTTGGCATTTACCAGCTATACCAGATCATCCAGCCCGGCTTTCGCCAGCGGCGGATTGCTTGGTTCATTCAACTTTTCCAGCCAGATGAAAACACCCGCATCCTCGACGTCGGCGGTTTTCACACCGATTGGGAAGGCGTCGTGCCCATCGCCTCGCGCGTAACGCTGCTTAACCTCTACCATGTGCCGACAGCGAGTCTGCCCGCGCGCTTCACGCTCGAAGTCGGCGACGCGCGCCAGCTCGCGCACGCTAACGGCAGCTTTGACATCGCCTACAGCAACAGCGTCATCGAACATCTCCGCACGTTTGCCGACCAGAAGCGCTTCGCCGCCGAAATCCGGCGCGTCGGACGGGAAATTTTTGTGCAGACGCCGAACCGCTGGTTCTTCATCGAATCCCATTTCCTCACCGTCTTCGTGCACTACCTGCCGTGGTGCCTCGCGCAAAAAATTATCCGCTACTGCTCCATTCGCGCGCTGTTCCGTGCCGGCGACAACGTGGATCTCAAACAGCTCGCCGCCGAATTGCGGCTGTTGGATTATCGCGAAATGCAAAAACTTTTTCCCGACTGCGAAATCCACCGGGAAAAATGGCTCGGCTTCACCAAGAGCCTGATCGCCGTCCGCCGCGCGCCGCCAAAATAAAACTGCGTGCAGAAAAAATCAGGGTTCCGGCGCGGGAAATTTCTTCAGCCCGGTCAACTGGCCGAAAAATTTCAGGACGAACAGCGGGTTGTTGCGGAAATAGCGTTTCGCCAGCCGGCGCGGCTCGCAGCACAGACGGTAAAACCATTCCAGCCCGCTGCGCTGCATCCAGCGCGGCGCCTGTTTGACGCGGCCGCTGTGAAAATCAAACGCCGCGCCCACGCCAATCATCAGCGTCACGTCCAGCTTCGGCAGAAATTCCGCCATGAATTTTTCCTGTTTGGGCGTGCTCAAGCCCACCCAGAAAATGTCCGGCTGCACGGCTGCGACTTGTTCCCGCAATTTATTTTCTTCGTCTGCGTTGAGCGCGCGGAACGGCGGCATGAACGTGCCGACGATCTCCAGTTTAGGAAATTTGGTTTTTAATTTTTGCGCCAGCAGCTCCGCCACGCCGTCCGCGCCGCCGTAGAAAAAATGTTTCGCCCCGCTCGTCTCGCTCCACGCGCAGACGTCCATCATCAAATCCGGCCCGTAAACCCGGCTCATTTCGCGCTGTCCGTTTAATTTTCCCGCCCAGACCATCGGCATGCCGTCGGGCGTGCAGAGAAACGCGGCGTTGAGAATTTTTTTGAAACCATCATCATCCTGCGCTTCCATCACGCCGTGCACGCCGGTGACGCAGATGTAGCTCTTGCGCAGTTCACGCACGGCGGCGGCGATGGCGGCCAGCGCGCTCCGCAAGTTGAGCACGCTGATGCCGACACCGAGAACGTTGACGCGATTGGGCATTTACGATTCAGGATTTACGATTTACGATTTCAGAATTCATGCGGCGCGTAAATCGTAATTTGAAATTCGTCATTCCGAAATGAAATTGCTCATCTTCGCCCACACGCCGCCGCCGCACCACGGCCAGAGCTACATGGTGCAGCTCATGCTCGCGGGCTTCGGCGGCGACGTGCGCAAAAAAAAAGCCGGCGTGACGAATCCCCATGGCATCGAGTGTTACCACGTCAACGCCCGCTTCTCGCGCGGCCTGTCGGACATTGGCGAATTTCAGGGCGGAAAACTTTTACTCATTTTCTGGTTCTGCCTGCAGGCGATTTGGCTGCGGTTCCGTTATGACGTGGAAAATTTTTATTATGTTCCTGCGCCGGGCAAAAAAGTTGCGCTTTACCGCGACTGGCTAGTGATGTTTCTCTGCCGCCCTTTTTTCAAGAACGTGATTCTGCACTGGCACGCCGCTGGCCTCGCCAAATGGCTGGAAACCGAGGCCGTCATCACGTATCGCGCGGCCACCTACCGGCTATTCCGACCGGTGGACTTGAGCCTCGTGCTCTCGCATTACAATTTTGCCGACGCGGAAAAACTCCTCTCCCGCCGCGTCCGCATCGTCCACAATGGCATTCCCGATCTCTGCCCGGATTTCGAAACCGCGCTGCGCCCGCACCGCCACGAACGTTTTGCCCAGCGTCAGGAAATTTTTAACGGCCAGTTTGCGGGCGAACCCGTCACGGTCAACGTTCTTTTCCTCGCGCACTGCACGCGGGAAAAAGGTCTGTTCAGCGCGATGGATGGCGTGCTCGCCGCCAACCGCATTCTGGCCGCGCGCAAGGTGCCTTTGCAATTAAAGCTCACCGTCGCCGGCAACTTTGTGACCGACGAAGAGCAGGCGGAATTTGACGCGCGGTGGAAAAATCCCGAGGTTGCGGCCGTCATCCAGCCCGTCGGCTTCGTCGCCAGCGAACGCAAAAATGCCTTGCTGCGCGAGGCCGACCTCTTTCTTTTTCCAACGCGCTACCTCGGCGAAAACCAGCCGGTCAACCTCATCGAGGCGATGGCGTTCGGCCTGCCTATCGTCACGACCCGCTGGCGGTCGCTGCCCGAAATGCTGCCGGCGGATTATCCCGGACTCGTCGGCAGCCGGGACGCAGAGGCAATCGCCGCCGCGATGCTGACCGTGCTCGCGCTGAAAAGCGGCGAATTGGCGCGCGCACATTTCATCAACAATTTCACCATCGAGCGTCACCTCGCCAGCCTCGCCGAGGCGCTGCACAGCGTGGAATAGATTTACGATTGGCGATTTACGATTTACGATTAGCGCGTGATTCTGAAATCCTCAATCGAAAATCATCAATCCTAAATGCGCCTCGGCCTGCTCCAGCTTAATCCGACCATCGGCGCGTTCGCGGCCAACCGCGAAAAGCTCGTGCGCGCCTACGCGGAGGCCGTGGCGCGCGGCGCGGAATTCGTGCTCGCGCCGGAACTTTTTCTCTGCGGTTATCCGCCACGCGACTTGCTGATGCGCGAAGATTTTGTGGAAGCCAATCTCGCCGCATTGAATGAAACCGCCGTTAACATTGGAGAAATTCCGTTGTGCATCGGCTTCGTGGAAAAAAATTCCGAGCGTCCAGGGCGCGCGCTGAAAAATTCCGCCGCCGTTTTGCAGAATGGAAAAATCATTTGGCGCACGGCCAAAAGTTTGTTGCCGACTTACGATGTGTTTGACGAAGACCGCTATTTTGAGCCGGCAAAAAAAATTGAGCCATTCATTTTCAACGGCAAAAAAATCGGCATCACGATTTGCGAGGACATCTGGAACGACGAGGATTTTTGGCCGGAGCGTTTGTATCGCCGCGATCCCGTGAAGGAGTTAGTCGCGCAGGGCGCGGAACTGATTTTGAATTTGTCCGCGTCGCCGTGGCACGGCGGCAAGGAAAAGACCCGACTGGAAATGCTGCGCCGCGTGGCGCGCGACGAAAAAATTCCGCTGGCGCAGGTCAACGCCGTCGGCGCGAATGACGAATTGATTTTTGATGGCCACAGCGTCGCGCTCGATGCAAACGGCGAAGTCATCGCGCTGGGCAAAGGCTTTACCGAGGAAGTTTTGGTCGTGGATTTGGCAGCCGTCCAAAGTCCAAAGCCCAAAGTCCAAAGTCCGTTTCCGCCGCGCGAGGAACTGCTATTTGCCGCGCTGTCATTGGGGATTCGCGATTACGTTCATAAGTGCGGCTTTAAGTCGGTCATTCTTGGTTTGAGCGGCGGCATTGATTCGGCGCTCATCGCGGTCATCGCGGCGGACGCGCTCGGAGCAGAAAATGTCCTCGGCGTGGCGATGCCCGCGCGCTATTCGAGCGAAGGCAGTTTGACGGATGCCGAAAAACTCGCACGCAATTTGGGAATTCGCTACGAAGTTTTGCCGATTGAGCCGCCGTTTTTGGCGGTGGAAAAACAATTGGAAAAAGTTTTTGCGGGCACGAAGCCGAACGAGGCGGAGGAAAATATCCAGTCGCGTTTGCGCGGTTTGACGCTGATGGCGCTCTCGAACAAATTCGGCGCGCTCGTTTTGACAACGGGCAACAAATCGGAAATGGCAGTCGGTTATTGCACGCTTTACGGCGACATGAATGGTGCGCTTGCGCCGATTGCGGACGTGCTGAAGACAGACGTTTACAAAATTTCCAAATGGGTGAATCGCGAGCGGGAAATTATTCCGTCCGATTCCATCACGAAGCCACCGAGCGCCGAATTGCGGCCGGGGCAGACGGATCAGGATTCGCTGCCGCCGTATGAAATTTTGGACGCAATTCTGGATTTGTATGTGGTGAAAAATCTCGGCAAGGCGGAAATCATCGCGCGCGGTTACAACGCGGCGGTGGTGAGCGACGTGTTGAACAAAATCAATTTCAGCGAATATAAACGGCGGCAGGCCGCGCCGGGTTTGAAAGTTTCGCCGCGCGCATTCGGCATGGGCCGACGGATTCCGGTGGCGCAAAAATTCCGCGCGGCGGCTTGAATTATCTGCGGGTGGAGAAAAGGATGCTTTGGCGGCGGATGCGGTCGAGCAGGACGATGACCACCAGAAAAAGGAGGAAGCGCATCAGTAAATTCCAGCCGAAAATCTGCGGCACTTGAAAACGGGTGTCGCCGTAGGCTTGCAGAAAAACATCGGTGAAGACGGCCAGTCCGGCAGCGGCGACGCCCCAGCGCAGATTGAAAACGAGCGTGACCATCATGCAGGGAAAAAGATAGAGCGGCATGCACTTCATGAGCGGGCCGGTAAGCCAGTCCAACACGGCCACGGCGGCAAACCAGGTTGCGCCGGCCAGCAGCACGGCCCAGTTATCGGCAATTTTTGCCGACGGCAACGCGGTGGAGATTTGGGGGTGGAAAAGATTTTTTTGGTCACGGATGCGAACCGCGAAGAGGACGCTGGTTTCGAGGATGAGGAAGCGCATCGCCGAGTTCCATAAAAATACTTTCCACGTGGCGAAGTTCGCGTCTCTCATCCCCACCGCCAGCGGGGTTACCATGGCGGCGACCAACGCCACCAACGTGCCTACGCGCCGGTCGGTTTTCCACGCGAGCAGCACACAGACTGCCACATACAGCGCCAACAAGGTCACGGCCACGCCCGCAAAAAACTGACTTGCGCCCAGGGCGGCAAGCAGCGCGACGGCGAGCAGAACTTCCGGCCAGCGGGAAAGGATTTTTGCGCCCAGGGATGGTTGTTCCTGAAAATTTAGGCTTGGCTCCCAAAAAAGATTAAGCGCGTGGACGGACACGGTTTGCAATTGGCGGCAGGCTATGGCCAAAAGTCCGGTTGGCGCGGCGGGACGCGCGGTGGCGGGCGCGAGCGCGGGTGTCATCTGCCAGTGGTCGGAGAGTAATTCAAATAATCTGGCCGTGGTGACACTGCCCTCGACCGGCTGGACGACCCAGAGCTGATTCAGCAGATAGGATAAAATCAGCGGTTCCACGACGCCGCTGATGCCGGCGGCGGCGGCGTATTTTTTGAAGCGCGGCGAATGAATGAGTTGTTCCACTTCGGCGGCGGCGCGTTCGGCCGAATGCCGGCGCGCGAGCATGGCGGTTTGAATCGTGAAATGAAACCAGTCCCAGCCGGGCACGCCTTGGCGGTGGCCGCGCTCCCAATCAAAGGCCTGCAAGTTGCGCGCGTTGACGACGCGGACATTCCACGGCGCAAAATCGCCGTGATAAAGCGTGGGATGAATCTTTTTTCCAGCCAGCACGGATTTGATTTTTTGCCACGCCGCGCGGTGCGGGTCGGCGACGGCAGCGTCCAGCGTGCACCAGACGGGCAAGGATTCGACCGGGACGACGGCCTGCGAATCCAGCCAATCGTGAAACAAATGTTCCAGCCCGGCGTCGTCGAACGGGCTGGTGCCGGGAAAATAATCCGTGGCAAACGCCGAGACCGCCGGCGTGGACAAGCGACCGGTCAGCCGGATGCAACCGAGCTTGTTGGCGGGCAATTGCGCGAGAAAATCCGCTTCCTGCTCGGTGGCGGCACGGCCGGCGTCGTTCACGCCCGCCTTGATGACGCGGGCGGGGCAACCGCTTTCGTCGCACAGCAGCAGCACCAGCCGGAAACGGGAACCGATTTCACTCAGCTTGATGGCGGCGGGAAAAATCCGTTCCGGCGCAATGCCGGTTTGTTGCGCCATGAACTGGATGATTTCCGCCGAAGCATCAGCCTGAAAACGGACGCGCTCAAATAATCCGGCCACGGGGGATTGAAACAGGACGGGTAAAAGTTTGCGCCAGATTTTCGCGCGCCGCTGCTGCGCCGAGTAGAGGTTCAAGCCCATGCGCGCTGCTTTGGCGCCGGCGGGCAGCAGTAAAAACGGCCGGCCGCGGCGCAAAATCAGACGCCATTCCAAGTCCACAGGCGTCGAACGCCCGGAACTGGCGAACAGGGCTTCGATGACGGGGCTAATGCTTTTGCTCATGTCTTAAACAACAAGACCTACTGGCATGGTAGGCGCTACAAATAACCGGCTGGTTACAAATTTCGGCTTGGCCGACAAACAAATAATATGTGACCTCTGAAAAAGGCTGTTTGAGTTGTTTGTTTTGATGTCACCGGCATTTTTCAACGTGAAAATCGTTTGCCAAACTGAAAGCCGTGGCGCTTTTGCGCCGCGCTGCCGGACATTTTCGCCCGGCGGCGAACGGTT
>CAIRJF010000039.1 GCA_903878805.1 uncultured Verrucomicrobia subdivision 3 bacterium | reverse complement strand
AAGAGCCTTTTCCTTAACTGCTCTTCCGCTGGCGTCGGTGGTC
Source organism: uncultured Verrucomicrobia subdivision 3 bacterium (assembly GCA_903878805.1). Lineage (GTDB taxonomy): Bacteria > Verrucomicrobiota > Verrucomicrobiia > Limisphaerales > UBA11358 > UBA11358. The sequence goes on along the minus strand of CAIRJF010000039.1, from coordinate 5,258 downwards.
GTCCACGATAGCTGAACGTCGAACGTGCCAGTCGCAGAATGCGGCAGGCCGCCCGCTGGGTGCACAGCTCTTTGCCCACCACTTCATGTGCGAATGCCGTCGCCCCGAATATTTCCGGGTCAATGGCTGGCGTCACCGGCGTCACGGCAGCAGGCGGCACCATCAAACCCGCGCAGAAAGAATACGAAGTTTGTTTTCGCTGTCACGCCGACAGCCGGGATCGGGGCGAGGCGACCGTGATGCGGCAGTTCCCGCTTACGAACACGCGCCTGCAATTCAGCACCGGCAATCAGAGTTATCATCCAGTCGAAGCCGGCGGGAAAAATTCTGCAAGCGTGCCCAGCTTGATTTCACCTGCCTGGACGGTGAATAGCGTGATGTATTGCACTGATTGCCATAACAGCGACACCGGGCCCGGCGCTGGCGGCAGCGGCGCGAATGGACCTCACGGATCGGAATTCAAGCCGTTGCTGGAACGAAACCTTGAGATGACGGATTACCAGTCTGAAAGTCCGTCGGCCTATGCCTTGTGCTACAAGTGCCATAACCGTTCTGTCGTGCTGAGCAACAACAGTTTTCCGCTCCATAATTCACACGTCGTCACGGACAAGATGGCCTGCACGACCTGCCACGATTCGCACGGCGTTGCCAACGCCCCACACCTCATCAACTTCAACACGCTGTATGTCAGTCCCAATTCACTCGGCCAGTTGAGCTACACTTCAACCGGCTTGTTCAAAGGCGTCTGCTCGCTGACGTGCCATGGTGTGGATCACAAGAACACAGCGTATTGATGGGATTTATTATTTCGGCAGCAAATCTGCGACAAGCGATTTTTCTTCTTTCAACTCGTTTTCCGTCGCGGCGATTTTTGCCTTGCTGAAATCGTTGAGCGGAACGCCCTGGACGATTTCAAAATCCTTGCCGTTGCTGCGGATCGGATAGCTGAAGATCAAACCTTTCTCGATGCCGTAGCTGCCGTCGGAATGCACGCCCACGCTGAACCAGTCGCCGGCGGGTGTTGGATGCGTGAGCTTGTAAACGGTGTTCACGGCGGCGTTCGCCGCGCTCGCCGCACTCGAAAGTCCGCGCGCCTTGATGATGGCCGCGCCGCGCTGTTGCACAGTGGAAATAAAATCGCCCTTGAGCCACGCTTCATCTTTGATCACGGACGTCACGGGCTGGCCGGAAATTTTTGCGTTGGCAAAATCGGGATACATCGTGGCGCTGTGATTGCCCCAGATGGCGAGGTTGGAAACTTCGGTGACGTCCACGCTCGCTTTTTTCGCGAGTTGAGATTTGGCGCGGTTTTCGTCGAGCGCGGTCATCGCAAAAAATCTTTCCTTCGGCACGCCGGGCGCGTTGTTGGCGGCGATGAGCGAATTGGTGTTGCACGGATTGCCGACGACGAGCACGCGGATGTCGCTTGCGGCATTCTTCGCAATAGCGTTGCCCTGACCGGTGAAAATTTTTCCGTTGATACCCAGCAAATCCTTGCGTTCCATGCCCGCCTTGCGCGGCACCGCACCGACGAGCAGCGCCCAGTTCACACCGCGAAAACCTTCGTCGAGATTCGACGTCGGCACGAGTCCCTTGAGCAGCGGGAACGCGCAGTCATCGAGTTCCATGCAGACGCCGTTGAGCGCAGCCAAGGCTTTTTCATCCGGCACTTCAATCAGATGCAAAATGACCGGTTGGTCGGGGCCGAACGCCGCGCCGGAAGCGATACGGAACAGGAGTGAATATCCGATCTGGCCGGCCGCGCCAGTGATGGCGATACGAATGGGAGTTTTGTTCATAAATTTGAAACCGCAGTATAATTTCCAAATGCGGTTTGGCGCAAGCGTGGAACAAATCAGGTTCTCGCCGCGCGCGCGGAAAATAAATCCGTGTCATTCCGCCGGATTCATGGCTTAATTCGGCCATGAACATTCAGGTGGCCGTCCTCTGCGACGCGGCGACGGACGACAACGGAAAATTAAATTTTCTCGGCGCGTTCGACACGATTTATGCGCCGCAAATGCCGGCGGTGCATCCGCAATGTTCCGTCGCGCTGCGCGTCACGTTCATGCCCGGCGACGAAGGCACGCGCAAACTTTCGCTGAATTTCATCAATGCTGACGGGCGTTCCATCATGCAGGCCATCGAATTGCCCGTGCCGGTGACGCTCCCGGACGACGCGCATTTTCTCACGCGCAACTTCATCATTAACATCCAGCAGTTGAAATTCGACGAGGCCGGGCTGTATTCCGTGGACGTGCGGGTGGACAATGAATCGCAGGCGAGCATCCCGTTGCTGGTGAAACTGGTCGAGCGCCCGGTGGCGTAAATCGCGTCACGGCGCGGTGAACTGCACCGTGTAGAAAACAATCTTCCCTTCGCGGTCGCGCCAGTCCGTTATTTTCGCGCGCGGATTTTTTTGGGCAAAATCCAGATACGCCGCGCCGAACGGCGAGAGGCTATATTCCGGCGGGTGCACGAGATAAATCACGTTTGTGCCTTGCGGCAGGCGCGCGGGATCGGCACCCGTCAGATGCCAGAATGGTTCGACGAGCATCGGCTTGTCGGTGAGAAACAGCAGCGATTCATGAAATCCCCAGTCCAGACTGACGAGCGTGAGGTCGGCGCGATTTTTCACCGTCGCGGCAAATTGATCCTGCGCATCGCTCCACCAGCCGCGTCCGTGCGTCCGGAAAATCAGATGCTCCGTTTTGGCAATGGCGGAGACTTGCGTCGCGAGCAGGGCGGTGAAAATAAAAATAATTGCTCCACGCGCAAAAGTTTTTTTATTTCCGGCTTCGGAACATTTCCGCCACAAACTTACAACTGCAATGACGATGATCAAATGCGCGAACGGCATCGCGAGGACGGCGTGGTAAATCCGCACGGCGCGCGGTAGCAGGAAAACGCCGAGCGTCGTCAACCCGAGCGCCGCCAGCAGAAAAAAACGCACTCGCCGCGCATCGCCCTCGGTTTGCGGCTGGGTCATTTCCCAAACCAGCACGGCGATCGCGATGATGAGCACGTCGCCCAACGGCGTCCAGATCGGCGGCACGACGGACGCCATTTTGCCGAACAGTCCACCGACCTCCATCAGCCGGTAAAAATAAGTTCCGTCATATATCGCCATCAGCGCGTGGAGTTTTTCGGAAAATTCGCCGGGATTCATTGGCGCATTGTTGGCCACCGTGAATTTCAACATCTGGAAGCACATCACCGTCATCGGGCCGGCACCGATCAGGAAACCCAGCGCACCCAAGGCCACGAGCTTTGTGTTTGTGCGGACGAAATGCTGAATCGGCCTTGCATATGCGCACACCACCGCAGCGGTCGCGCCGCCCAGCACCACGACAAAATCCACTTTGTTGAAAAAACCGAGGCCAAACGCCGCGCCCGCGAGAAATGCGTAACGGATTTTCTTTTCTCGCCACGCCAGCAGCACGAAGAAAAATCCCGCGCAACGACAAACAAAACTCGGCACAAACGAACCCCAGTCCAATAGTCCCAGAAAGAAAAATGACGGGTCGAGCGCGAGCAGCAATCCGCCCATGACGGCTTCTGCGAGGCCAAAAAAATTCTAGACCCACAGCATGAAAAACAGCAGCCCGACCAGTGACCATGCGAGGTTGGACATCCGTGCGATGAAGACGCTCGGCTCGCAATAAGTGAACAGCGGGATCAACTGCCAGCTTTTCACCGCGCCGAGATACGGCTGAATCCACACGGGAAATTGCCGGTTAAAAATTTTGGCTGTGCCGTTGCCCGGCATGTGGTGGCCATGCACTGAGCCGGTCGTAAAATCTTTTGCCATGCCGGCGAAAATCGCTTCGTCGTAATTATAGCCGAGCGATGTCGCCGTGACGCCGCCAAGCCAGAGCAGCACTAGCGCGAGCGCGAGCCAGACACCGAGGAGGATGAAAAATTCCCGCGTGCAAGAAGCGGAAGCTGCGGGTTGGTTTGAGTCGGTCGCCACAATTTTGCCGTGCGCGAAAATTGCCAAGCCCGCCGAAAAGTGTCGAGGGCAAATTAAATTGCTGGCGGCGCGCGCAGCTGGACTTTATTTTTTCCGTATGACCGAACCTGTTTTGCATTTCGATTTTCCCGGCCTCAAAAAAGTCCGCTCCGGCAAGGTCCGCGAAGTCTTCGACCTTGGCGACAGTTTTCTGCTCGTCGCCAGCGACCGCATTTCCGCCTTCGACGTCATCATGCCCAACGGCATTCCGCGCAAGGGCGAAGTGCTCACGCAGATTTCGCATTTCTGGTTCGAGAAATTTGCCGCGCTCGTGCCAAATCATCTCCTCGCCGGCGCGAACGATCCGTTGCCGAAAAATTTGCAGCCGTTCGCCGCGCACCTGGCGAAGCGCTCCATGATCGTGAAGAAGGCCAAGCCGCTCGCCATCGAGTGCATTGTGCGCGGCTATCTTTCCGGCAGCGGTTGGAAGGAATATAAAAAATCGCAGACGGTTTGCGGAATTAAATTGCCCGCCGGCCTGACCGAATCTGCCGAGTTGCCCGAGCCGATTTTCGCGCCGTCCACCAAGGCGGAGGCCGGTCACGACGAAAATATTTCCTTTGAGGAAGCCTGCAAGATTGTGGGCAGCGAACTCGCCACGCAGGCGCGCGATTTGAGCCTGAAAATTTACAAAGCCGGACGCGATTACGCGAAGCAGCGCGGCATCATCATCGCCGACACGAAATTCGAGTTTGGTTTGTTCGAGGGCAAATTGATTTTGATTGATGAAGTATTGACGCCCGATTCCTCGCGCTTCTGGCCCGCTGACCAATACGCGCCCGGCGGCGGCCAGCCGAGCTTCGACAAACAATTCGTCCGCGACTATCTCGAAACGCTGACGTGGGACAAAACCCCGCCCGGCCCGAAACTGCCGGACGACGTCGTCGCCAAAACCAGCGCGAAGTATTTGGAGGCGTATGAAAAACTGACGGGGAAGAAATTGTAAAATAAATGGCAAAGAAACCGTTATCTGTTGGAGTAAAGGCGGCTTTGATTACTGGGTTAGCAGCAATCATTGTCGCTCTTATTCAAGTCATGCGTAACGCCGCACCTACGAACTCTCAAACAATTAGTAACTCACCCGGTGCAATACAGGCGGGACGAGATGTGACCTCTGAAAAAGGCTGTTTGAGTTGTTTGTTTTGATGTCACCGGCATTTTTCAACGTGAAAATCGTTTGCCAAACTGAAAGCCGTGGCGCTTTTGCGCCGCGCTGCCGGACATTTTCGCCCGGCGGCGAACGGTT
>CAIRJF010000038.1 GCA_903878805.1 uncultured Verrucomicrobia subdivision 3 bacterium | reverse complement strand
TGGTTGCGCCAGTTTCAAACTTCATCTCCAAAGCCGAGGTCGCGAGAAGTTTGAGTTGCTGGGAATTTAATGCCTTAAAAAAAGGCTGTTGTGCAATCAGCGCATAAAGCTCCGGCGAAAATGATTCGCTGATTTCGGATAACGTAGAAACCAAGGTCACTTCACCCGCTGGCGCGGCGCTTGCTACCGGTGGATTCATAAATCTTTTTTGGCCGCCGATTGCGTGGCCTGGAAACTTTGCTCAATCTCGGCTTCGGCCATGCCGCCTTCGGTCAGTCTTTCGTTATCACTGCGGCCTTCTTCGTCTTCATCTTCGCTCGGAGCGACTCGCGCTTTGGTTCCGGTTGAGCCGTTCACCGGATCGCCCGGTTGCTTGCCCGAATCGGCGCGAATTTCTTTGCGCCACGCGCCGGCAGTTTTCGCGTAATCGGCAATTTGCTTTTTGCTTTCATTCGCGGAACGCCCGGCCCAATCGGTGCGAAATCCGCTCGGTTCAACCACGATGACTTTGATGCCCAGCGGTTCCACTTCCTGCAACAGCGCGCCGGACAAACCTTCGACGGCAAATTTCGTGGCGTTGTAAAATCCCAGCGCGGGCGCGGAACGCAGACCGGCGAGCGAAGAGACATTGACGATGCAACCGGTGCGGCGCGCGCGCATTCCCGGCAACACCGCCTGAATCATCCGGCTCATGCCGAACACATTTATCTCGAACATCCGTCGCACTTCTTTGTCTTCGCCTTCTTCAATCGCCGCGAAATAACCGATTCCCGCGTTGTTCACGAGCACGTCAATGCCACCAAATTTTTTCTCGGCGGCTTTGATGGCGGCGTCAATCTCGCTTTGATCCGTCACATCGAGTTTGAGCACCAAAGCCTCGCCGTTGGCCGCCAACGCTTCCACTTCAACCGGTTTCCGTGCCGTCACCACCACGCGAAATCCGCGCGCCAAAGTCTGGGTTGCCAGTTCGCGTCCGAAGCCGGTCGAGCAACCGGTGATGAACCAAACAGGTTTTGTGACAGACGAAGTTTTTTTATTTTTTGCAGTCATGGAATTTTTTTCAAAATGAGTCGGCGAAGACGTCGTCAGGCAGCCGCGTCTATGGAACTCACGCGCACCAACTTTTTATTAACAAACTCCTGGATACCCAAACTGGAAAGTTCCCGGCCGTAACCGGAATTTTTGATGCCACCAAATGGTAAGTCGCACGCCGTCCACGTCGGGTGATTGATGAAGACCATGCCGGTGTCAATGCGGCTCGCCACGCGTTTGCCACGCGCGATGTCGCTGGTGAAAACCGAACCGCCCAGACCGAAATCAGAATCATTTGCCAGAGCAATGGCTTCGTCTTCATTTTTCACGCGGAAGAAAAGTGCGACCGGACCAAAAAATTCTTCGCGGTAGGCGGGATTGCTCGGTTTGATGTTCGTCAAAATCGTCGTCTCCATGTAAGAGCCGGGGCAATCAATTCGTTTGCCGCCCATCACCACTTTTGCGCCTTTGGCGACCGCGCGTTTGATTTGGCTGAGCAGTTGCACCAATGCGCCTTCTGTTGACAACGGACCAAGCGTCGTGGCTTTGTCCATCGGGTCGCCGGGTTTGAATACGGAGAGAGCCGCCTGAAATTTTTCCAGAAATTTGTCAGCCAATTCTTCGACCACAATAAAACGCTTTCCCGCGACGCAGCATTGGCCCATGTTGTTCATCTTGGCCCAGACCGCCCACTTCACTGTCGCGTCGAGGTCGGCATCGTCGAGGACGATGAAGGCGTCGCTGCCGCCGAGTTCCATCGTGGACTTCTTGAGATTTTTTCCGGCTCTCGCCGCAACACTTTTTCCCGCTTCCACACTGCCGGTCAACGCCACGCCCTTGATGCGCGGATCATCAATCACGCGGTTCACTTGCTCGTGCGAAACAAAGAGGTTGGTGTAAGTTCCGGCCGGCGCGCCCGCATCGCGCCAAAGTTTTTCAAACGCGATGGCGCACTGTGGAACACAGCCCGCGTGCTTCACCATCACGACATTGCCTGCCATCAAATTGGGCGCGGTAAACCGCGCAAGCTGGTAGTAAGGAAAATTCCACGGCTGCACGCCGAAGAGCACGCCAATCGGCGTGCTTTCAATCACGGCTTCGCCCGACTTCGGCTTGAGGATTTGCGGAGCGAGAAAATCTTCCGCGTTCCAGGCGTAGTAATCAAGGATGTCCGCGCTCAACGCCACTTCACCGCGCGACTCGGCAATGAGCTTGCCCATTTCAAGCGTCACCGGCTTGGCAAATTCATCCGCGCGCTCGCGCAGAATCGTGGCGGCTTTCGTGACGATGATTGCCCGCTCGGCAAAAGTTTTGTGCCGCCACGTTTCAAAACAGGTTGCGGCGGTTTTAATCGCTTTCTCAAGCTGCGCGTCAGAGAATTCCTTGAACTTCTTCAGCACTTTACCATTGGTGGGATTGACGCTTTGGTAGCTCATGCTTCTGACGATACGTTGCCACGCGAATATGTGACATGGGGTGTTCACCCCACCTCCGGTGTCAAAATGGCGTTGGGCAGGATTTGAACCGGCAAAAATGGCGGCATCGTTGGTTTTTAGACCAACTGCCGCCAAAAAATCTCGTCATCAACCGTTGACAGCCCACAAGCAGTTGTTGAAGCACTTGGAAGGTCGTTAATCTTGGTTGTCAGGAAATTGCCTCGCGCATCGCGGCGAACAGATTCTTCCCAGATTCCTGTGCGACCAGCGTTTTGGATTTTGAATCCGAATGTTCGACGAGTTCCTCCGGCAGTTCCTTCAAAAACGGTGACGGCTGGCAGGGCAGAACCTGGCCGTATTTTTTCCGACCGCCGCAATGCGATATGGTCAGCGTCTGCATCGCGCGCGTGACGGCGACGTAAAATAAGCGGCGTTCCTCGTCCATCGTGCCTTCCGCTTTCGAGCGCGAGTGCGGGAGCAAACCGTCTTCCAGCCCGACGATGAAGACGTGCGGAAATTCCAGACCTTTGCACGAGTGCATGGTGATGAGCGTGGCGGCGTCGCTGGTGTTTTCTTTTTCCTCCGCGCGGTCGCTATCGAGCGTGATGTTCTCGAGAAAATTCTCCAAGCGTTCCGCCGGCGCGTTGCCCGCGCCATCCATCGTCGCCATCAGTTCGCGCAAACTGCGGATGCGACCTTCGGCAACTTCGGGATCTTTATCGAGCCGCCGCAACTCGGCCAAGTAGCCGGTTTCATTGAGGAAAGTGTCGGCCCAGCCCTGCAACCGGAAATTCTGGTCGGTGGTCTGCAATTCCTGTTGGGTGCGTTCGATAAATTCAACGAACGCCTCGATGTTCTTCCGCGTCGCGGTCTGAAAGGTCGTGGTGACGAGCGGATTTTTCATTGCGGTGAAAACGGAGCAGCCGCGCTCGTGGCTAGCGCCGAGCAGCCGTTCCATCGTGACATCGCTCAGGCCGCGCGCGGGCACATTCGCGATGCGGAGTAGGCTGATGTCGTCGTTGGGGTTCAGGAAAGTTTTGGTGTAGGCGAGGAAGTCTTTGATCTCGCGCCGGTCAAAAAAACTTTGGCCGCCGACCAAATGATACTTCACGCCGGCTTTGCGCAGCTCCATTTCAATCGGCCGCGACTGCTGGTTGGTGCGGAACAAAATCGCGCAATCCTGCCACGGCACGCGGTAGGCGAGCCGCTTGAATTCAATCTGCGCGACGGTCTCCCGCGCCTCGGCTTCGTCGTTCTCGTAAGTCTGCAACAGAATTTTCGCGCCCGCGCCTTTCTGCGACCAAAGCGATTTGCCGCGCCGCCGGACATTGTTTTTGATGATGGCGTTGGCGGCATTCAGAATGTTGGACGTGCTCCGGTAATTCTGTTCCAGCTTGACGGTTTTAACTTCGGGAAAATGTTGTTCGAGATTGAGCAGATTGGCGACTTCCGCGCCGCGCCAGCCGTAAATACTCTGGTCATCATCGCCGACGACGCAGAAATTCCGGTGCTCTTTCGTGATGGCGTGCACGAGCTCGAATTGCGCGGCGTTGGTGTCCTGATATTCGTCCACCATGACGTATTTATACCTGGCGCGGCAGGCTTCGAGCGCGTCAGGATGTTCGCGAAACAAACGCAACGTGAGCAGAATCAAATCGTCGAAATCCACGGCGTTGCAGGCGTGTAGCGCGGATTCGTAGCGCTTGGCGATGTGCTGCGCGAGGGCGCGAATACTGGGGTCGCCAAAGGCTTCCGAATTTTCGCCGCCGTTTTTGAATTTGCTCAACATGCCCAAAACCGCGCCCGGATCGGTCTTCTCGCCTTTCGCGGAAATTGAAGAAAGAATTTTTTTCACTGCCGCCAGTTGCTCGGAGGAATCGTAAATGACGAAATTCTTTTTGTAGCCGAGTTTGTCAATGTGTTGCCGCAAAATCCGCACGCACAAGGAATGGAAGGTGCAAATGGTGGGGCGATTGTTTTTGTCGTCTGATTTTACTTTGGGCAGCAGCTTGCGGACGCGCTCTTGCATTTCGCGCGCGGCTTTGTTGGTGAAGGTGACGCCAAGGATGTTGGCGGGCGCGATGCCGCGATCCACCATGTGCGCGATGCGGAACGTGATGACGCGCGTCTTGCCCGTGCCCGCACCGGCGAGAATCAACACCGGGCCGCGAATGGTTTCGGCGGCGAGGCGTTGCTGCGGATTGAGCGCGGATAGGTTTACCATCGGGACGCGGAGTTTAATTTGCGGTGATGCGAACGCAAGCGCGCAGGGAAAAAATTCTTTGGCCGCCGCCGATGCACAAAATTCGTGGCGTTGCCTGCGATGCGGTCTTGGCAAAAAAACGGGAGCGGTTATTGTGTTTCCAGTTTGCGCCCCCGTAGCTCAAATGGATAGAGCAGCGGTTTCCTAAATCTAGGCAAGCACTTTTTTTGAATTTTTGCTTTGATAGGTTTTCGTATTTTCTCATTGATTCTATTGGCTGCTTTTTACTTTTGCCTGCAGTTTTCAAAACCTGACCTTTGGTTGTTTTTGGTTCTGATTTGTTCTAAAAACTCAATATGGTATCAAATGCGGTATCAGATTTGAGGCTCGGAATTCGGTGGAAATTTGGCTGGAAAAAGTGGTGCTCCCGCCCGGAATCGAACCGGGATTTGCCATTTAGGAAACGGCCGCTCTGATCCATTTGAGCTACGGGAGCGTCTAAACAAGTCGTAAAATAGCGATATTTCCCATTCCTCACAAGTATCGGTTGACCTTCTTTTTTTCCAGCCTTCAAGTTTTGATGAGCATATTCTACGTTTTCCGCAGCGTATTTCTGCTGAAACATTTTACAGCGGCAAAAATTAACCAATCAATTCCCAAGGCGTCGAAATTTGCTTGAGAATTTTGATGTCAGGGTGAATCGGTTCACTTGTTGGATAGCCATGTTCAAGACGGCAGTGAATAATAACTGCAAGCAATTCTGACGCACTTGCCCGCCGGGTCACGTCATTCTGGACGATTCCAATCATCCCCGGCCCTTGGTCGCGGCGCAAGCCCGGCCCACGCATCGCCGATTCAAAAAACCTTTAACCAAATATGCAAAAACAATTCAACGCCGTCATCAACGGCAAGGGCGGCGTAGGCAAAAGTTTTTTCGCCGTCAATTTCGTCCAGTATCTCAAAGACAACGGCATCGCCCACATTGCCGTTGATACCGACAATGAAAATTCAACGCTGAAGCGTTTCCATCCTGAAGCCCGGTTTCTCAACATCGCCGACCCGACGGACATTGATTCTGTTTTCGCAATGTTGGACAAAACGGATTTGGTTGTCATGGATTGCCGCGCGGCCTCGACCGACATTTTTCTCGATTATTTTGACGAGGTGCGAATCTTCGATTTACTCAAACAGTTTGGAGCTTCCTTGAATCTCATCATGCCGGTGAATCACGAAACCGACAGCTTGGAGCAGATTCGCAACATCACCGACCGGCTCAACCACAATGCGCGATACCTGGTTGTCAAAAATGAGGTGTTGTCGGAACGGTTCGCCAATTACGAACGCAGCGCCACTCGAACACGGCTGATGGAGGAACTTGCGGCCAAGGAAATCACAATGCCGAAACTTTACGATTGGATCGTCGCCGATTTGAACAAGCACGACCTGACCATTTCCGCCGCCATCAAAAATCCTGCCTTTGACTTTTTCAACCGCGGACGCCTTCAAAATTGGTTGCACAAGTTTTATGACGAACTGGATACCGTGCGCGGAATGTTACTGCCGCCACCGCCGAAGATTCAGAAGCCAAAAAAGGAAACAAAATCCGGCGACTCGCTTTTGTGAACGAAGAAAAGAACAGCTTTGACGAGGCGGTTTCTGAATGGCGGCTCAAGAACGGGATTCGGGACGACGACTCCGTTTTGCAGATGCTGGAATTGCTGAAAATCTTTTTCCAGAACGTCAAAATTGAAATTCCGCCCGATACGGATTCAATCCAGTTGATAACCGTCCGCGTCTCGCTCCAAACGCTGACACAACTGACCAAAGATTTTTCAAAGGAGGCGCGAGAGCTGAAGCAGGAAATTCGCAGCGTCCCCCAAATCACCAAACAGCTTTCCGCCGGTCGCACAGTGGCTTTCCTGTGCGTGGCAATCGCTTCGCTCTTGGCTGGAATTTTGATTGGAACATTTCTGCTCTGATTATGCGTTTGGCAAATTACATAACGGCTGGCCTATCATTCCTACTGGCAGTAAGCGCACTTTTTTATCCGGCAAAGCCGGCTTCATTCATTGTGGCGGGTATGCAAGACCAGCACTGGTGCTGCTTCGGGCGGGTGTTCAACAACATTCCGCAACGCACGTTCAATCGCCCCATCTCCCGGCACATCCTGCAAACGAACTGAACACGATGCGATGACATGATTCTCAATCCAGCCGTCCAGTCCCTCACGCTGCAATCGTTCGAGTGCCAATGCCGCACCTTCGGCGATGAATGACGAGCGACGCAAAGTTTCGTAAAGCGGCTGCAATTCACGACGGCATTGCTGGAACACACGAAGCGCGTGACGTGACACCAGCCGCAGATGCCGCGTGTTACGATCCAGTGCGGGCAGGTCGTTGAACAATCCATGTTCGCGGACGCGATGCAGCAATTGCTCAACTTCATCAAACGTGGCGCGCAACGGTCCATCCTCGCGCACAATTTCCACCATCGGATCAACGTAACGATCCATCCAGTGAACGATGCGCCGGAACTTATCCCTCACGGAAATTGTTTGGCGTTCAGTTTTGTATCGAGCAACTTCGGTGAGAATAGAGCGGTGCGTCTCGTCCAAGTCGGCTTGGATGCGGCGAAGCGTCTGCTGGATTTCTTCCAAAGCCAGCCGCACGACAGTAATGTCATCACCATCAATTGCGCGTGACAGTTGCTTGCCGAGGGATTCGAGCGACTGGATATAACCGCGAATGATTTCAGGTGAGCGAATACCAAACGCAAGAATCGCTCGGCATTCTGCTCGGCGCGCGGCTGGGCGAACGCGGCACTTTGGGAATGGCTTATGACAAATCACCCTGCGGCACATTGCTCTTTGACGAAGTTGAAAAGGCGCATCCGCGCGTGCTGGATGTGTTCCTGCAAATTCTGGACGCGGCTCGCGTGACGATGGCGAGCGGGGACACGCTGGATTTTTCTAAGCACTATATTGTGCTGACTTCAAACATCGGCGCGGCGGAAATTCTGCACATTCAACATTCCACCCAGGCGACGATGGAGCGGCACGTTCTCACGCGCGCTCAACAATCCTTGCGCCCTGAAATGTTTGCCCGCATCACGGAAAAACTGGTCTTCAATCGTTTGAGCTACGACAACCAGCTTGAAATCGCCAGCCTCCTGCTGGCAAATGAATTGAAATTTTTACGCGACAAGGGACACGCATTAACGCCGACTGAATCGGTGCTGCCGTTTTTAGTGCGGCGCGGTTTTCATCCGAAGCTCGGTGCGCGTCCGATGCGCGACGCGATTGAAAAACTAATCGGCGATGCGGTCACGGAATTTTTATTGAAGGGGAAAAATTCCAGCGGCTCGCTCCATGTGAGCGAGCCGCGCGGATGTCTTGTCATTCGCTGAACAGTCGGCTTGTGGCGGCGCGTTGCCGCCGCGCGGCCAGCCGCGCCGCCTTCGCCGCCTTGCGCTCGCGCAATTTCTCCATCTGGATTTTTGCAGCCTTGCTGCGCTTCATCCACCAAAGCACGTCATAGATTCGGGCGGTGTCTTTGGTGCGTCGGCCATGCTCGCGGATGGTGATGAGGTCGCCTTTCTCAAAAGCGGCCACGAGTTATCCCGCAAGTGTCCGTAGGTTTGCATCGCCAGCACCCCGCCGTCTTTATGTCCCAACCATTTTGCAACAGTCGGAATGTCCACGCCGGATTCGATGCAGCGGGTCGCAAACAAATGGCGCAAGTCGTGGTGGGTTAGATGATGCAATCCCAATTTCGTGCAGGCATTTTTTAGCGAGCGGTTAAACTTGCGAACCCTTAAAACCGGATTGTTCAAAAATTCCTGCTCGCTGCACTCTGCCTTTAGACGCTCCAAAAGTTTTCTCATTTCGGGAATCATTGGCACACGGCGGATTTCCCAATTCTTCGTTCCTGTTATCAGATCGCCACGGATGACAATTTCGTTTTTAACAAAGCTGCAATCTCGCCCATAGATGCGTGCAGCTTCATTCAATCGCGGGCCAGCATACGAAAAGAATTGAATCGCGTCTGCGGAATGCCCGCCCCTTCCGCTACCATTTCCGCGAACATGGGCAAGCAGCGCGACGAACTGGTCTGGCTCTGGCAGTTTCAATTCCTTTCGGCGCACACGCGCGCGTTTCACGTCCTTGTCTTTGGCGGGGTTATCATAACGCACACCAGAATCCACAGCGATGTCCAGAATCCGCCGGAGAACCGAAAGCGTTCCGTTTATTACCGTGGGAGCATACATTTTGCCAAACCGCGACCGCCATTCGAGGCAATCAAACTTCGTGATGCGTTTCACGTCCATCTGCTCCAAGCCAGTCCAAGTTTTGAGAAGATCAATGGCCGCTCGTTCGTTGTATCTTTTCGTGCTGTCCTTAACATCAGTAGCGTGTTTCTGACGTTCTCTGAAAATTGCGAGAGCATCGCCAAAAGTCATTTTCCCAACAATCTTGGTTTGCGACGGTGCGACGGCGCGATGTTCAGCATCCAACACGTCTGCCAAACGCAGCTTGGCAACCGAGAGAATGTTGGTGTCGAGCGATTTTCGGACGAGCTTGCCTCGCACCTTAGCGCGGGCAAAATAAATGCCAGAAGGTTCATAACGGACAAGATTTGCGACCGGGGCTTTCGTCCAAAGGCTTGACGATTCAGCATTTTCAGCTTTCATGGAAACAGTATCACATTCCGGTAGCAGATGGTGTGTAATGAAATCTTTACAATCTCATAAAACACCGATGTTTGTTCGGTTTTCTGCTAACCGTTATGGAGAAGGCTAAACTGTTTCCTAAACCGTTGATCCCAGTTCAATTCCGGGCGGGGGCACCAGTTTTTTTACTGCATAAAGCACTGGCAATTCTGCCGTGAAAATTATTCCGTTCAAAAAAAATTAAGTTGCGCAACGGGCGGCTCGCGGCTTAAAGAAGAGCACAACGCATGGGCAAAGCACTCATCATCGCGGAAAAACCGTCCGTCGCCAGCGACATCAGCAAGGCGCTCGGCAAATTTGAAAAGCACGACGACTACTTCGAAAACGACCAATACGTCGTGACGTCGGCGGTTGGCCATTTGTTAACCATCGTGCCGCCGGAAGGCGTCGAGGCCGCGCGCGGCAAATGGACGTTCAAATGCCTGCCGGTCATCCCGCCGCACTTTGATTTGGAGCCGATTGAAAAAACTGCGCCAAGGTTGAAAGCGGTCGCGAAGCTCATCAAACGCAAGGACATTGACCGGCTCATCAATGCGTGCGACGCCGGACGCGAAGGCGAATTGATTTTCCGCAACATCGTTCGCTACACCAAAGCGCAACAGCCCATCTCGCGACTCTGGTTACAATCCATGACGCCGGCCGCGATCCGCGAAGGTTTTGCTTCATTGAAGAGCGATGAATCCATGCAACCGCTCTCCGACGCCGCGACGAGCCGCAGCGAAGCCGACTGGCTCGTGGGCATTAACGGCACGCGAGCGATGACAGCTTTCAATTCCAAGCTCGGTGGGTTTTTCAAGACGACCGTGGGTCGCGTGCAGACACCGACGCTGGCGATTCTCGTGGAGCGCGAGGCTAAGATCCGCGGATTCAAGCCGCGAGGTTACTGCGAAGTCCTTGGCACTTTCGATGCGGCGGCGGGACAATACGTCGGACGTTGGTTCGATGAAAAATTTTCTAAGTCCGACGACGACGAACAACTCAAAGCGGAACGTCTGTGGGACGCGGCGAAGGCGGAGGAAATTAAAGCCAAATGCCTTGGCAAACCCGGCATCGTCACCGAAGAAAGTAAGCCGACGACTTCGATGTCGCCGTTGCTTTACGATTTGACCAGCTTACAGCGGGACGCCAACTCGCGCTTCGGTTTCAGCGCCAAAAACACTTTGGGACTGGCGCAGGCGCTCTACGAAAAACACAAAGTTCTGACATATCCGAGAACGGATTCGCGGGCGTTGCCGGAAGATTATATTGCCACGGTGAAGACCACGCTGGGCATGCTGGAAGGAGTCACGGGCTATTCTGCTTTTGCAGATCAGATTCTGAAAAGCGGCTGGGTGCATCCGAATAAACGCATTTTCAACAACGCGAAAGTTTCGGATCACTTCGCGATCATTCCCACGCAGCTTGCGCCGAAATCGTTGAGCGAGCCGGAACAGAAACTTTACGACCTCGTCACAAAACGCTTTCTTGCGATCTTTTATCCGGCGGCGGAATTTCTGGAAACCAATCGAATCACGCGCGTCGAAGGCGAACCGTTCAAGAGCGCAGGAAAAGTTTTGGTGTCGCCCGGCTGGCTGACGGTTTACGGCAAGCAATCAGACTCCGACGAGACGCCGAGCCTCGCGCCAGTGAAGGCGGGCGAAACGGTCAAGACCGCGAACATCGAGGTCAAAGAAAACGTCACGAAACCGCCGGCACGTTATTCGGAAGCGACGTTGCTCTCGGCGATGGAAGGTGCGGGCAAACTCATTGACGACGACGAATTGCGCGAAGCGATGAGCGAGAAAGGTCTCGGCACGCCCGCGACGCGCGCGGCGACGATCGAAGGTTTGATTTACGAAGAATACGTTCACCGCAACGGTCGCGAATTGCAGGCCACGGCGAAGGCGTTTTCGTTGATGGAATTACTGAATGGTCTTGGCATTCCGGAATTGACCAAGCCAGAGTTGACCGGCGATTGGGAATTTCAGTTGAAGGAAATGCAGCGAAAAAAAGTCAGCCGTGAACAGTTCATGGCGGGCATCGCGGAGATGACGCGCAAGATCGTGGACAGCGCGAAGAAGTTTGAATACGACACCATCCCCGGCGACTTCGGCACGCTGAACGTGCCGTGCCCGAAATGCGGCGGCGAAATCCACGAGCGCTACAAACAGTTCCAGTGCGTGAAGTGCGACTTCGCGTTTTGGAAAACGCTGTGCAGCCGGATGTTTGAGCCGGAGGAAGTCGAAAAAATCATCACGGACAAAGTCATCGGCCCGCTGCAAGGTTTCCGCAGCAAGCAGGGTTTTCCGTTCGCAGCGGTTTTGAAAATGACCGCTGAACACAAAGTTGAATTTGATTTCGGTAACGGCGGCAAGGACGGCGAACCGGCGGCGGTCGTGGATTTCACCGGCAAGGAATCGCTCGGCAAATGTCCGAAGTGCGGCGGAAATGTTTACGACAACGGAATGAATTACGTCTGCGAAAAACAGACCGGCCCGACGCCGACGTGCGATTTCCGTTCCGGCAAAATTATTTTGCAGCAGGAAATTGCGCCGGAGCAGATCAAAAAACTCTTGGCCGATGGCAAAACGGATTTGCTGACGAAATTTATTTCCAAGAAAAATAATCGTCCGTTCAAGGCGTTTCTGATTGTGAAGGACGGAAAGACCGCGTTTGATTTTCCGCCGCGCGAAGGCAAGGCGCGCACCAAGAGCAGCGAGCCGCCGCCGAAGATTGATTTTACCGGCAAGGACGTTGTGGGCAAATGTCCGAAGTGTGGCGGTCAGGTGTTCGACACCGAGGCTGGATATATTTGCGAGAACTCGCAGCGCGCCGAGAAGCGCTGCACCTTCAAGCCCATCGGCAAGACGATTTTGGAGCAGCCGATTGACGCGGTGCAGGCGGCGAAAATTCTCAAAGACAAAAAGAGTGACGTGATGGAAAAATTCATCTCCAAATCCGGCAAGCCGTTCCCGGCGTTTCTTGTGATGGACAAGAAGGGTAAGATCACCTTCGAGTTCCCGGCGAGCGACGATGAATGATGCAGCTTCATTTCAAACAACTCGGGCAAGGTGAGCCGCTGGTTTTGTTGCACGGACTTTTTGGCTCGGCGGACAACTGGTTCGGAGTCGCGCCGAAGCTGGCAGAAAAATTTCACGTCTTCGCGCCCGACCTCCGCAACCACGGCCATTCGCCGCATCATGCGGAAATGGATTATCCGCTCATGGCCGCCGACGTGGAGAGATTTTTTGCCGCGCAAAAAATTGAATGCGCCCACGTCATCGGTCATTCGATGGGCGGCAAGGTGGCGATGCAATTCGCGCTGGATTTTCCGGCGCGCGTAAAAAAACTCGTCGTCGTGGACATGGCACTGCGCGCCTACGCACGGACGCACGACAAAATTTTCGCCGCGCTGCTGGCGCTGGATTTAAATTTGTTTCAAACGCGCCAGCAAATTGAAGAATCGCTTGCGCCGGAGATCCCCTCACTAAACCTGCGGCGTTTTTTGTTAAAAAATCTCGGCCGCGACGAGCACGGAAAATTCTTTTGGAAAATGAACCTGCGCAGTGTGGCGGAAAATTATTCGCGTCTGGGCGAGGTATTAAGCGCGCAAAATCAGTTTGATAAACCGGCACTCTTCATTCGCGGCGGCAAGTCGGATTACATCGGCGCCAAGGATGAAAATGAAATCCGGCGGCCGTTTCCGGCGGCGCAAATCCAGACGATTCCGGAAGCGGCCCATTGGGTTCACGCCGACCAGCCGACGGAATTTCTGCGGCTGGTTTTGGATTTCTTATGAGTCACTCCCGCAAATAAATCCACATCGGACTGGAAAAATTTTAAACTTGGTGCATTGGTATTGGCACAATGTTGGCAACCCCTGAAATCATGCGTGAGGCTGCACAGTCAGCGCGGGTGGAAGAATTTCTTCCACGCTGGCGTGAGCTTCCCATCTATCACGCGCGGCTGGAAAATAATTTTTCCCGCCTGCCGCTGATTGGCAAAAGAGAGTTGCGCGAAAACTTCCCGAACAATTTTCTTCGCGCCGACCAAAATCTCGACGCGCTGTTGGAAAGTAAATCCGTGGAGTTAGAGCATACGTCCGGTAGTTCGGAAGAGCGCACGGCGGTGTTGTTTGGTCGTGGTTGGTGGAACGATCAGGAAGCGCGCGTGTTGCGACTGAATAAATTTGTCGCGCAAATTTTGGACGCGCATCCGCATGCTCGACGCGCGACGCTCGTGCCGCCGGTATGCAACGGACTGGTCTGTTTTTCTAACTACACCTCCAAGCTGGCGCGCACGGTTGGCTCGACACTATTTGTGAACCAGGCGCGCATTCCATTTTTGCTGACGGAAGCAGAGTTTGCACGCATGGTCGAAGAAATTTTGGAATGGTCGCCGGTGTTTCTGGATTTGGATCCAGTCCACGGCGCGTGGTTCGCGCTGTATTGTGAGCGCAACGGAATAAAATTTCCGTCAGTGAAATTTATTTTGTGCAGTTACGAATTTGTCAGCGTGGTTCACCGGAAAATTTTGTCGCGCGTCTTTGGCGTGCCGGTTTTTAATTTATACGGCTCGACGGAGACCGGCCATTTGTTGATGGAAAACGAAAGCGGCGAAATGAAAGCCAGCCACAACGATGTTTACTACGAAATTATCGCGCCGGACGAACGCGGCATCGGCGATTTGGTGGTGACGACGCTGACAAACGAAATCATGCCGCTCGTGCGCTATCGCATCGGCGATCTGGTCGAGCGCGTCGAGCAACCTTACGCAAGTCATTATTTTGTGCACGGCCGCGCGCGGGATGCGTTGCTGCGCGGCGATGGCTGGCGCGTGACGACTTTGGAAGTTGACCGTTGTTTCAGTGATGTGCGCGGCATCGCGCATTATCAACTGCGGCAAAACGAAAATGGTGACTGCGATTTGCAATTCATCCCCGACCGTGAAGTTCCTAGCGCTAAAGAATTAAATCAAGTGACTGTTCAAATCGAAGGCCTGCTACAGTTGAAAAACAAAATTGCCGTCAGCGCAGTTAAAAAATTGCCGCCGTTGACTTCGGGGAAATTTCGGCTTACCTGTCGCGCTTGAATTTGAATCCCGAACCCACCGGCGCAAAAACGGAAGTCCGCGACAAGTGGATAGGAAAATTTCTTGCGCACCTAGCAACGGATCGCGGCGCTTCGGTTTACACGCAAAGGAATTACTCGCAGGCGTTGACAGAATTTTTTCGCTGGCATGTGGAAGAGCGCAAGTCGCCGCCAGCTTGGGAAAAAATGCAACGCGACGACTTCCGCGGCTTCGTGCGTTTTCTTGGGCGAAATAATTTAAGCCGCGCCGCGACGCAACTTCGTTTTTCCGCACTTCGGACGTTTTACAAATTTCTGATTCGACATGGCGCAGCCGAAAGTTCGCCGATTAAAAACCTGTCGTTGCCAAAACCGGAAAAGCGGTTGCCGAAATTTTTGACCAAGCCGCAGATGGAAGCTTTGTTGATTGCGCCGTTCGAGCTTTTGAAAATTCAAAAGGAGAAAAAAGCCGGTCGGCCGATTTCACAAATCGCTGCGTTGCGCGACGTGGCGGTGCTCGAAATGATTTATTCCTGCGGATTGCGCGTGAGCGAGCTGTGCGGTTTACGCGTGGAGGACATTGATTGGAGCGAGCAAATCGTCCGCGTGCGCGGCAAGGGCAAGAAGGAGCGGCTTGTGCCGGTGGGCAAGCCGGCGTTGATGGCGATTCAAGATTATTGGAACACGTTCAAGCAACCGCCGGGCGGACCGTCACCGGTGTTTTTTTCGGAAACAAAAAAACGCGCGCCGCTGTCGTCGTTGCAACTTTCGCGGCGGCTGAAAAAATATTTATCCATCGCCGGACTTGATCCAAGTTTGACGCCGCACAAATTGCGGCACAGCTACGCGACGCATCTGCTGGACGCCGGCGCGGATTTGCGCAGCGTGCAGGAACTTCTCGGCCACGCGCACCTCATCACCACGCAAGTTTACACGCACGTCACGACGGAGCGCTTGAAGCGAGCTTACGATGCGGCGCATCCGCGCGCGTGAAATTGGCGGAATAACTCGGCCAATTTCTGCAAAGTAAATTCCTTTGAGTTTTTCGGTTTCCGGCGCACAATCAAATTCAAGGAATATTTCCCGTTCCCTTGAAAGTGAACTTTGCTTTTTCATTTCGACCGAGACTTGTTGACGCGCTGAAAAATTATTCGGCGCAGACCTTTTTTGCCGACCTCACGGCGGGTTTGATTGTGGGAATTGTTTCCTTGCCGCTAGCAATTGCCTTGGCGATTGCGTCGGGACTAAAACCGGAAATTGGAATTTTTACCGCCATCGTCGGCGGCTTTTTAGTTTCCGCGCTCGGTGGTTCGCGCGTGCAAATCGGCGGGCCAGCGGGTGCGTTTGTGCCGCTGCTCGCGCCGATTGTTTTGTTGCACGGACCGCAAGCGCTCGTGGTTTGCGCGCTGATGGCGGGCGTTATTTTATTTGTGCTCGGCGCATGCAAGCTGGGCACGATGATCAAATATATTCCATTTCCGGTCGTGACCGGTTTTACAAGCGGCATTGCGATTATCATTTTAAGCACGCAAATAAAGGACTTCTTCGGGTTGCCCCAAAAGTTGCCGCCAGATTTCGTTGGCAAGTTGCGCGCGCTGGTGGAAAATTTTTCACCAAACTGGCCGACGGTTTTTCTGGCGACGTCGGCAACGCTGGCGATTTGGTTCTGGCCAAAAAAATTAGGAAGGCGGCTGCCGGGTTCGATTGTGGTCATCGTGCTGGCGTCGCTCGCGGTGAAGTTTTTTCATTGGGACGAGTAGGCGGGTGTTCAGACTTTGTTTTCGCAGTTCGGCGAAATGCCGCGCGGTTTGCCACTGCCGCATTGGCCAACGCTGTCGCTCGACGCGTGGCGCGCGCTTGTGCCGGCAGCGCTGACGGTCGCGGTGTTGGGGGCGATTGAATCGCTGCTGTGCGCGGTGGTTTCGGACGGCATGATTGACGACCGGCACGACTCGAATCAGGAATTGATGGGGCAGGGGATTGCGAATGTCGTCGTGGGAATTTTTGGCGGCATGCCGACGACGGGCGTGATTGCTCGCACGGCGACCAATGTGCGCAGCGGCGCGAAAACACCGGTGGCGGGAATGATTCACTCCCTTACCTTGCTCGTGATTTTGCTCGTAGCTGCACCGCTGGCGAAACACATTCCTCTGGCGGCATTGAGCGCAGTATTGGTTGTTGTTTCATTGCGCATGGGTGAGTGGCATCAGTTCAAGCGATTGAACAAATGGCCGAAGAGCGACACGATGGTTTTTCTTTGCGCATTTGGTTTGACGGTGGCGGTGGATTTGCCGACGGCGGTAGGTGCGTCGCTGATTCTTGCGTCGGCGCTGATGGTAAAACGTTTGGCGGAAACCGCACATGTCGAGGCGGACGCGGAAGTAACACAGGGCAATTCAGTCGGGCAACAGACGGAAGGAAAAATTATTCCGCAAGGCGTAATGGTGTTCCGTGTTTTTGGCGCGTTCTTTTTTGGCGCAGCGGACAAATTAGAAACTTCGTTGCGCGACGCCGGGCAGTTGCCTGAGGTTTTGATTTTGCGGATGCGTGACGTGCTGGCGCTGGACGCGACGGGCTTGGACGCGCTTGAAGATCTGCTGGAAAAATTGCGGCGCGATCGGAAGGATTTGGTTTTGTGCGGACCGCATTCACAGCCGCTATTTGCCTTGCTGCGAGCGGGTTTTATGGAAAAGATTGGCGAGGCGAACGTATGCGGTGATATGGAAAGTTCCTTGGCGCGGGCGCAGGTGCTGCTCAATCAAAATAAAAATAAAAAATTTATTGACTCGCAGCCTGTAGTTACCTAACTTGCGCCAGTCAGAGCCGTAAAATTCAATTACCGAAGCCCTCTCTATTTCGGAAGAAAGTTGAGAGGGTTGGTTTTTTGTCGCTTTACGATTCGGGCTTGAACAAAGATTTTTGGATGCCCAAGTAGCTCAGTTGGTAGAGCACGTCCTTGGTAAGGACGAGGTCATCAGTTCAATCCTGATCTTGGGCTCCAGTTAAACAAAAACGAAAACAGCAACACACGAAATCACATGGCCAAAGAGCAATTTCAAAGAACGAAACCGCATGTCAACGTCGGCACCATCGGTCACGTTGACCACGGCAAATCCACCCTGACCGCCGCCATCGTCGCCGTGCAGCACCGCAAAGGTCTCGCACCGGCGATTGACTACGCGACGATTACCAAAGGCGGAACCGTCCGTGACGAAACGAAGACCGTGACCATCGCGGTCTCGCACGTCGAATACGAATCTCCCAAACGCCATTACGCGCACGTTGACTGCCCCGGCCACGCTGACTATGTGAAGAACATGATCACGGGCGCCGCGCAGATGGACGGTGCGATTCTCGTGGTGAGTGCTGCTGACGGCCCGATGCCGCAGACGCGCGAACACATTTTGCTCGCCCGCCAGGTCGGTGTGCCGAGCATCATCGTTTGTTTGAACAAGGTTGACTTGGCTGACGCTGACTTGCTCGAACTCATCGAAATGGAAATCCGTGAGTTGCTCACGAAATATGGTTTCCCTGGCGACACCACGCCGATTGTTCGCGCCTCCGCCACGGCGGCTCTGGCGGGTAAGCCTGAAGGCGAGGCGCAAATCGCTGCTTTGCTCGACGCGCTCGACTCTTTTATTCCTGACCCTACGCGCGAAGTTGACAAGCCGTTTTTGATGTGCGTGGAAGACGTGTTCACCATTGAAGGCCGTGGCACGGTTGTGACCGGTCGTGTGGAACGCGGCATCCTCAAAAAGATGGAAGAAGTCGAAATCGTCGGTCTCAAAGACACTCGTAAGACGGTCGCGACCGACATTGAAATGTTCCGCAAGTTGTTGGATTCGGCGAGCGCTGGCGACAACGTCGGTGTGCTGCTGCGCGGCACGACCAAGGACGAAGTGGAACGCGGCATGGTTTTGGCCAAGCCGGGCACCATCAAGCCGCACACGAAGTTCAAGGCGGAAGTTTACGTTTTGACCAAGGATGAAGGTGGCCGTCACACGCCGTTCTTCACCAATTACCGTCCGCAATTCTACTTCCGCACCTCTGACGTCACTGGCACGCTCACGCTGCCGGCGGGCGTTGAAATGGTGATGCCGGGCGATAACGTCTCGGTGGAAATCGAATTGCAGAAGTCGGTCGCGATGGAAAAAGGCCTCAAGTTCGCGATTCGCGAAGGTGGCCGCACCATCGGTTCCGGCATCGTGGTGGAAGTCATCGCTTAATTGCGAATCAGTTTCGGGAGCGCGGAGTTTTAACCTCCGTGCTCCCTTTTTGTCCGAAGATGCGGCGGTGTTTTGGACGGTTACGGCAGTAGCTCAATTGGTAGAGTAGTGGTCTCCAAAACCATTGGTTGCAGGTTCAAGTCCTGCCTGCCGTGCCAGTCTGCTAAAGTGGAGAGGTGGCAGAGTGGTCTATCGCGGCGGTCTTGAAAACCGCTT
>CAIRJF010000037.1 GCA_903878805.1 uncultured Verrucomicrobia subdivision 3 bacterium | reverse complement strand
CCAGCCGTTCCAGAAATTCGTTGGTCGGTGTGGCAATCATCAGGCTGTCCAGCAATCCCATCTGTGCGTTGGTCGTCGTTTGCATGGTTCTCTGACGCATCATCAAATCATCCGTTCAAAAACGTTTTGCAGAGGTCTCGAGATGTGAATGTTGCTCCGGTTGTCGTTGTTCCAGTTGCAGTGCAAAAAATGCCGATAGAACCATTGGAATTTAGACAAAAGCACGAAGGTGTATTCATAGTTATGGGGAACGATACAATTGGGTTGCCAGCGGTTCCGCCGGGTCAACGTGGAGTCAAGGACATAGGACGTGCATTTTTAATGGCTGGAACGCATGAACATCCTTCGCAAATCCAATTACTAGCTGATGAAAATCAAATCATTCTCGACATTAAATTTGCACCGATATTTGGAATGCCGTCTTTAGAGATAACAAATAACGAATTAAGCGGCTTGCCGGCTAATTGGGATTGTAACCATAGCGCAAGAGGTATTGAAATTGTGAACGAGAAACAGGTTCCTATCTTTCAAATGTATTATAAGGATGACACTCATTTATTTGTAAACGGGGCGATCACATTTGTTAGAGATGGTGTTAATGGTTGCGTATTAGCTTCTGAATCTACTGGAATGCAGATTTCATCCGGTCTTAATCTTAACAGCGAGGACTTTTTCAAGAAAATCGAAGCGCTAAATATAAAAAGGATTTTCAAATACCCGGCATGGCAACATCCCGGAGAATACTCTGGCCAATAGCCAATATTCGCATTCACTATGCAAACGCTCGTCGAAGATTTTCTGCAATACCTGCGCCATTCCCAGCCTACTGTCCGGCATAATTTTAGATTTTTCCGATACCGGCGCATTGCCAGCGGGGAAATCTCTGTTAGACTGGTTGGTATAAAGCCTTGGTTAGTGTCACACGCGTTATGAAACATGAATCAATTGCGGAGGAATCTGCGCCCGTCGCAGACGATGTGCGGTGGAAGGAAATCGTCATCAAATACCAAAAGCCTTCGCCGTGGAAGGCGACGTGGCAGATTCTGAACACGCTCGTTCCCTATGCGTTCCTTTGGTATGTGATGTATGTCTGCCGACCGATTTCGTGGTGGCTGGTGGTGCCGCTGGCGGTGCTGGCGGGGGCGTTGCTGGTGCGGGTGTTTATCATTTTTCATGACTGCGGTCACGGCTCGTTTTTCAAATCTCCCGTCGCCAATGCCGCGGTGGGCTTTGTTTCTGGCGTGCTGACGTTCACGCCGTATTATCACTGGCGCTGGGAACATGCCATCCATCATGCAAGTTCCGGCGATCTCGACAAGCGCGGCACGGGCGATGTCTGGACCATGACGGTGCAGGAATATCTGGAAGCTTCGCGCTGGAAAAAATTCGCCTACCGGTTCGCGCGCAATCCGGTGGTGCTGTTCGTCATCGCCCCGCTGTTTCTGTTCTTGGTATTGCAACGGCTCCCAGCGCGGGCGGCAAATGCGCGGGAACGCCATTCCGTATATGCGACGAATGTGGGCATTCTCGCCATGGCGGCGGCCTTGAGTCTGGTGTTTGGCTTCGGGACTTATGCCGTAATTCAATTGATTATCATGATGGTTGCCGGCGGCGCGGGTGTGTGGATGTTCTACGTGCAACATCAATTCGAGGATGTTTATTGGGAGCGCGGTGAGAATTGGAGTTTTACCGCAGCGGCGCTGCAAGGCAGCTCCTTTTACAAATTGCCCCGGATCCTGCAATGGTTCACCGGCAACATCGGATTCCACCACATCCATCACCTCAGCCCGCGCATCCCCAATTACAATCTCGAACAATGTCACCGCGCCAATCCGCTGTTTCAACAAGTCAAACCCATCACCTTTATTTCGAGCCTTAAATCCATCACTTTCCGCCTCTGGGATGAAAAGAACCGCAAACTCGTCGGCTACCGTCATCTCCGGAATTATCGGAAGTCGGCTGCTCAATCGTCGGGGAATTAAGAAAAGTTTTCCAAACGTCTGACCGCGCCCGTTGAAAGTTACAGCGCAGCGGGAGAAACCGCCATCAGACAGCCGTGCGCGTGCGCGCTTCCAGAAACGTCTTCAGTTCCGCCGCCGCCTTGCCGCCGAAACCGGGGATGGCGGCGAGTTGCTCAAGCGTGGCCATTTTCAAGCGTTGCACCGAGCCGAATTTTTTCAGCAGCGCCTTTTTGCGCTGTTCGCCGATGCCGGGGAAATCGTCGAGCACGCTCTCGGAAATTTTTTTGAGCCGCAACTGTGCGTTGTAGCTGTTCGCCACGCGATGACATTCGTCGCGCAAACGCTGCAACAATTTCACCGCTGGATGATTGAGACCGAGGCGCAGCGGCAGACTCTTGTCCGGCAGATAAATCTCCTCGAACTCTTTCGCCAAACCGATGACGGGAATTTTTTCGAGGCCAAGTTTTTTTAGTTCGGCACACGCCATACCAAGCTGACCTTTGCCGCCATCAATCAAAATTAAGTCCGGCAGCGCGGTCGGCGAATTTTTCACCGCGTGACCGCGCTGGACTTTGCGTGCGGTTTCGTTCACCAGCTTTTGCAATTCCTGCGGAATCGCTTGGCCGCTGTCTTCATCCTTCGTTTTTTGCTCCGGCGCGACTACGCTTTCGTTTTCATTTTTCAAACGCGAATAGCGACGGCGCACCACTTCCGCGATGCTGGCGAAATCGTCCTGGCCGGCAAAGCCCTTGATTTTGAAACGGCGGTAATTGGCACGATCCGGCCGGCCGTTTTTGAAACTCACGCACGACGCGACGACAAACGTGCCGCTGATGTTCGAGATGTCAAAGCCCTCGATGCGCATTGGCGGCGCTGGCAAATCAAGAATCTTCGCAAGCGCAACCAAATCACTTTCCGGATTGATGGCGAGCGGCAAATTGTAAGGCACGCGGGTAAACTTCTCTATTTTTTTCCAAGTGTCATTCAAGTCGCGGATGAGGTCGCGCAAGTCGGCGGCTTTTTCAAAATCGTGCGCGGCGGCGGCTTTTTTCATTTCCGCTTCGAGCTGCGGCTGCATTTCACGGCATTGGCCTTCGAGAAAATCACACGCGGCCTTCACTTGCTCCAAGTATTGCTCGTGCGTGACATTGCCGACGCACGGCGCGGTGCAATTTTTCAGATGCGCGTAGAGGCAGTGTTTGTAATCGGCCTCGCCGGGCGTGAACACGCGGCAGCCGCGCAGATTGAATTGTTTCCGCGCGAGTGCGACGGTGCTGCGCAGCGCGAGGGAATTCACGAACGGCCCGAAGTAGCGCGCGCCGTCATCCTTTTTCAGCCGCGTGAAAGTGAAGTTCGGAATCGGATCGTTCAGATTTACTTTCAACATCAAAAATCTTTTATCGTCGCGCAGGCTGATGTTGAAACGCGGTTTGAATTCCTTCACGAGTTTGCTTTCGAGCAACAACGCCTCGGGTTCGCTGCGAACGACATGGATGTCGAAGTCGTGAATCGCCTCGACGAGCGTGTTGAATTTTAAATCCCAGCCGTGGCGGCGGGATTTTTGAAAATACTGGCTGACGCGCTTCCGCAAATCCAAAGCCTTGCCGACGTAGATGACGGTGCCGAAACGATCCTTGTGCAGATAGACGCCGGGCTTGTGCGGCACGGCGCTTAACTTTTTGCGGATGGCTTCGGAGACTGGCACGCGCTGAATCTCACGCAAAGGCGCTAGGCGCGCAAAGAAAATTTATTTCGAATTCAGACTTACGGTTTCTGGCTTCTGCTTCATGTGCTGGTGAACGAAGAAATAATAAAGTCCACCCAAGACCAACATCGCGCCCGCGAGCCAGAGCGTGACGTGCTTGTATTTCAACGCCAGCAAATCCTTATCTTCGCCCATCTTCACGCCCAGCCAGCATAGCACCGAACACCAAATTGCCGATCCAAGCAGCGTGAAAAGCGAAAACTTCAAGTAGTTCATCCGCACAATTCCCGCCGGAATGCCGATGAGATGGCGCACGACCGGCAGCAAGCGCGAAATGAAAATTCCCATCGCGCCGTAATGCGCCGCCCAGCGTTCTGCACCCGCAACTTTCTCGGCGGAGATAAAAAAATATTTCCCAAAATGCAGCACGAGCGGACGACCCGCCAGCCGCGACGCCCAATACATCGCCGTCGCGCCGAGCCACGAGCCGATGGTGCCCGCCAGCACGATGCCCCAGAGCGTCAGCGGAATTTGTCCCGTGTGCGCCCAATGCGCGGCGGGCGGGATTACGATTTCGCTCGGCAGCGGAAACAGCGAACTTTCCACCGCCATCATCAGCGCGACGGCGGTATAGCCGCCAGTTTGTAGCGCGTGATTATACCAATCGCTCAAGCTCTGGATGATTTGATGCATGAAACCGTGGTTTATAGCTGAAAACACGCATGGAGCAAGCCGTGAAATGGGTCAGCTGCGTCCGAGGCTGAAAAGCGCATTAAAATAAAGCAGCCGGCCGTCGGCCATGTCGTGGTGCAGATCGTAAAGTCCGTGCAGTCGGAAGCCATGTCCAACCAGCACGTCGGTGAGCGCGGAGAGCTTGGTGTGTTCAGCATCGTTCGCAAAAAGCGTCGCCTCGGCCAGCACATGGGAAATTTTTCTCCGGCGAAGCATTCCAGCTGCGCCTGCCAGCACCGCCAAGTCAAACCCCTCGGTGTCCGTCTTCAAGATATGAATCTGGTCAATCTTGTTTTCTTCCGCAAACGAGTCCGCCGTGCGCAACTTGATGCGCTCCGTCGCCTCGCCGGCGCTTGGTGCAATCACCTTGCCCGTCTGACAGCGCGCGTCGGCCACCGTCGGAACCAGCATCTCCCCGTCGTGATCCGACAGCGCCAGGTTTTGACACCGGATACGCGGATGGTTCTGAACATTGCGAACAAGCTCCTGATAAATTAAATGAAACGGTTCAAAGCTGAAAATCTCCGCCCGAGGAAAATTTTTGGCATACCAGATGGCTGACTGGCCAATGTTGGCGCCCACATCAAAAATCACCGCTCCGCCCGCGCTATTCACGCCCGGATAGTTGCCTGCGTCGTATGAAAACGGCGCGCCCTTGGCGGAATCAATCCGCAGCCCCAGCCGTTGCATGAAGCGCTGAAAGGCAAATTTTTGCAGTTCATTTCTGAATTTCATGGCTGTGACAACGCCGGCATGGTTTGAGTGCATCGCAGCGGCGCAACATGTTGGCATGGGACGCAATCAAGTCAATCCGCTCCTGCAATTCGGAGACACTACGCGGCCGGCATTTCAAATTTCCGCAGTTCCGACCTCAAAAAATGGTGGTCAAAACGCTGCCCGCCCTACCGATTTTAGCGGCGCAAAAGTTTTCCGATGAATCGGACACGCGCCGTGTTTGGCGATGGCCGCCAGATGTTTCGCCGTGCCGTAGCCTTTGTGTTCCGCGAAGGCATATTCCGGCCACTGCGCGTGTGCGTCCAGCATCAGCCGGTCACGCGCGACTTTGGCGAGAACGCTCGCGGCGGCGATGGAATAGCTCCGCGCATCGCCCTTCACGATGGCCGTCTGCGGCAAGCGCAACGTCTTCACCGGCCGCCCATCCACGAGCGCGTGCGGCGGCAACGGATTTAATTTCGCCAGCGCATCGTTCATCGCGCAATGCGTCGCCTGCAAAATATTGATTTCGTCAATCACACCGGCGTCCACGAGCGCGATGCCGAATTCGATTTCGGCGCAATGGGTGAGAAATTCAAAAAACTTTTCGCGCTGCGTTTCGGTGAGCTGCTTGGAATCGTTCAGGCCGGTGAGTTCGGCGGGCAAACCGGCGTCCGCCCAGCGCGACGGCAGAATCGCCGCCGCCGCGACGACCGGCCCGGCGAGCGGCCCGCGCCCGGCCTCGTCCACGCCCGCAACGCGCGCGATTTTTTGCGACCACAGCACGCGCTCGAATTCAAAACGGTCAATGAGTTTGGTGGACATTTGAAACAAAATATCTAGCAATCAAAAACTCAAGCTATAACGGAATTTTTGATCGCTTGCGTATTTGAAACCACCAAAGAAATATTAGAAATACAACGACAACATTGGCTTGAATCAACATTCTGATTATAGCGGCGGCATCTACATTTTGAAAACCCGATGTCAAAAGCACATCGTGAATATCTTTCGGATTGTAGAAAACTTGAATTGACGAACCTGCCGGATGATTCATGACTACTTTGATGCAAAAATCTTCACCATAATAATGAGTGCAGCAATAACGCCTACCTTCATTTGTCTGACCGTTAATCTTGTAGCTGTATCTGATTTTTGGGAAATAATGAACGTGGCTGCTCGACCTGCCGCCATAAGTGACATAGGAGCCCACCTCGCTTTGAATAACTTGCCCTGTAGTGCTTGAATAATAGCGCGAAAAAAACTGTTCGATTAGTTGCTTTGCAAGAGGACCGTTAAAAAAGACGAGTGATATAAAAACCATCGTCCCCCAAATTATACTGGTCTTTCTCATTCTGTTTCCAGACTAACTGGTTTAACAACCATGTCGCCACGATTTTTTATTTCTTAAAATATGCTTTTCATCCGCGACCAACCGGCTTCGCTGCTTGCTTTGGCGCGGCATGCTGTGGCTAAATTGACTTTATGAAAATCGAATCGCTTCGCATCGGCATGAGTGTGCGTCATCCGCAATATGGTTTGGGCACGGTCAAAATGATTTCTGAACTGACGGCGGATATCCAGTTCAACGACGGCAAGCGCGCGGTGGAGCCGAACGCCGCCGGGCTCGAACCCGCCGAGCCGCAGCTGGCGGCAAATGGATTGGAAATGCCGTTGAAACAATTTGTGGAACAGACGTTGGACGCGGCGGTGGCCAGGCTGGGTTTGGAAAAGCCGGATGCGGTCGTGACGCAACTCGGCCTGCGCTGGCACGGCGGCAAGCTGGTGATGCATCCGGCGGATGCGACGTTGCAGTCAAAGGAGGTGCCGCTGGAAACTTTCTTTCACAAGATTGTGATGGTGCGAAATAATCTCCGGGTGCTGGAGCAGAAGATCAATGCGCATGTGCAGTTGAGCGATGGCGAAAAGGTGGAGATGCAGCAATACATCACGAGGAGTTACGGTTCGCTGACGACGTTCAACATTTTGTTCAAGGACAAGGAGGAGCAGTTTTGAAGCGTCAGAATTGCCGTTGTGGAAAAATGGTGCGCGCTGTAGGTTTCGAACCTACGACCCCTACCGTGTGAAGGTAATGCTCTACCACTGAGCTAAGCGCGCAAAGTTTGTTCCGCCAAGAATTTTCCGTTGGGCAACCATTATGCCCGCATCAAAAATAGCGGCAAGCAATTTCGCCTGACGCAGGGGACAGCTTCTGGTTGGCGGCTAGATCCGCTTCTCGTCCGCATCTAACATGTCCACAAAACATTTTACGTCGTCGCGGTGGCCGATGCCCGCCTGCTCCTTGCGCATTTTCAACCGCCCAAGCGCCGCCGCGTCATGCGCGAGCGGGCGGCTCAGGATATCGGCCCAGTGGGCGTCTTTCTCGGCCTGCGTGCGTTTCACATTCACGCGCACCCAGTCGCAAACCTCGCCGTCGGTGAGGGAATTTTTCACGACCGCGACGAATTGTTCATGCGTCAGGCCAGCGGCCTTGAGCCAGAAGCCGTCAAAGGCTTTGCCCAGATTTTCGTGGTAGTCGGCATGAAGTTTGCCCGCGAGGTGCAGGCGGATTTTGTCAACGTAACGCGGCAGATAATGCCAGCCGTCCATGGTTTCGCGCGGGCTGCGGGGATAAATGAGTTCGCTCATAATTTGTTGAATGGTTGAACCGTTAAATCGAGTTGTCAAATTTGAAATGACGCGCATCTTTCTTCGGTATGAAACGATTTGATTTTGATGTGGCGGTGATTGGCGGCGGCAGCGGCGGCTATGCGGCGGCGCGCACGGCGGCGGCGGCCAAACTGAAAACCGTGGTCATCGAAGGAGGCGCGGAGGTTGGCGGCCTGTGCATCCTGCGTGGCTGTATGCCCACAAAGGCCTTGCTCTACGCGGCGGAGGTCAAATATCTCGCCGAACACGCCCTGACTTGGGGTGTGCGTGCGGGCAAAGTGTCTTTCGATTTCGCGAAAGTGATGGCGCGGAAAAGCGCGCAGATAAAGGATTTTGCTGATTTCCGTGAGCAGCAGTTGAACGACGGACGTTTCAAATTCATCCGTGCCAACGCAAAATTTTTGGACGCGCATACGGTTCAGTTGGACAACGGCAAAAAAATTACGTCGAAAAGTTTCGTCATCGCCACCGGCTCGCGCGTCGCGCCCACGCCGCTGCCGCAACTTGACGACGTTGGCTTCATCACGAGCGACGATGCGGTCGCGCTGAAAAAATTGCCGAGGTCACTCATTATTCTCGGTGGCGGCGCAATCGCTTGTGAGTTCGCGCAATTTTTCCAGCGTTTCGGTGTGAAAGTGACTTTGATTCAACGCAGCAAAAGTTTGTTAAAAGAATTTGATGCGGACGCCGGAACGGAAGTTGAAAAAGTTTTCCGGCGCGAAGGAATGCAAGTATTCACCAGCACAAAACTTGTGGATGCCAAGCGCAAAGGGAAATTCAAAACGATTTCTTTTGAGCAGAGCGGAAAACTCCTTTCTGTTTCCGCCGAGGAAATTTTGTTTGCGCTCGGTCGCGTGCCGAACACGGCGTCGCTCGCGCTGGAAAACGCTGGGGTGAAAACGGAAGCGGACCGCGTCGTGACGAATGCAAAAATGCAGACGAGCGCGCCGCACATTTTCGCGGCGGGCGATTGCACCGGGCCACATGAAATTGTTCACATCGCGATCCAGCAGGGCGAAACGGCGGTTTATAATATCTTAAAGCCAAAGTCGCCGCGCCGAATGGATTATCGCCTGCTGATTTCCGTCGTGTTCACCGAGCCGCAAGTGGCGTGCGTGGGCTTGACGGAAAAGGCAGCGACGGCGCGTGGCAACAAATTTCTTGCGGCGAGTTATCCGTTCAACGACCACGGCAAATCGCTCATCATGGAGGCGAAAGACGGTTTCGTGAAATTGCTGGCGGATGCCAAGACGGGTGAAATCATCGGCGGCGCGTGCGTCGGGCCTCTAGGCGGCGAACTGATCCATCAAATCGTGGTTGCCATGTCAAAGCGCATGACGGTTCATGAGCTCGCGGCGATGCCACATTATCATCCGACGCTCGCGGAAATCTGGACGTATCCAGCGGAGGAATTGGCGGAACAAATTCAGAGCAGGCGCTGAAGAATTTCTTCCGGCATGAAGCCGTGCAGCAGAATGGTTTTGTGGCGTGAGGTCTGGCCGCGGATCAATTCCACGTTGCCTCGCGGGCAATCCAGTTTGTCCGCCAGAAATTCCAACAGCGCTTGATTCGCCGCCGCGTCCACGGGTGGCGCGGTGACTTTGATTTTTAATTCGTCGCCGAGCGGTGCGCAAATTTCATTCGCGGAAGCGCGCGGCTGGAGTTTCACGGACAGCAAAGTGCCGCCGGCGGTTTCTTTGAGAAAGCTCGCGGGCGGCACGATGCGGAAGCGAAGAATTTATTTCGCGAGGTCGAAGCGGTCGAGGTTCATCACCTTGTCCCACGCGGCGACATAGTCGTGCAGGAATTTTTCCTGCGCGTCGGCGCTGCCATAGACTTCGCAGAGCGCCCGCAGGCGCGCGTCGGAGCCGAAAACCAAATCCACACGCGTGCCGGTCCACTTGACCTTGCCGGTCTTGCGGTCGCGGCCTTCATATAAATCCCGCGCTTCCGAGGTGGGCTTCCATTCCGTGCCCATGTCGAGCAGGTTCACGAAGAAGTCATTGGTGAGCGTCTCAGCGCGCTTGGTGAAAACGCCGTGGGACGTGCCGTCGGCATTCGTATCGAGCACGCGCAGGCCGCCGATCAGCGCGGTCATTTCCGGCGCGGTGAGCGTGAGCAACTGCGCCTTGTCCACGAGCAACGTCTCCGCGAGCATCGCGTGCCGGGGTTTGATGTAATTGCGGAAACCATCAGCAATCGGTTCGAGCAACTTGAAGGATTCCACGTCGGTCTGCTCCGCCGAAGCGTCCGTGCGGCCGG
Source organism: uncultured Verrucomicrobia subdivision 3 bacterium (assembly GCA_903878805.1). Classification (GTDB taxonomy): domain Bacteria; phylum Verrucomicrobiota; class Verrucomicrobiia; order Limisphaerales; family UBA11358; genus UBA11358. Next base: position 43,812 of record CAIRJF010000037.1, on the reverse strand, counting down.
GCTTAAACGGAACCGTGATTTTGTGGCCCGCTTTTTTCGCCGCTTGCTCAATGGCCGCGCCGCCGCCGAGAACAATCAAGTCGGCGAGCGAAACCGCTTTGCCGCTCTTTTGCGCCGATTTGTTGAACGCGGCCTGGATGCCCTCAAGCGTCTTGAGCACCTTGGCGAGTTGCTTGGGCTGGTTGACTTCCCAATCTTTCTGCGGCGCGAGGCGGATGCGCGCGCCGTTCGCGCCGCCGCGCTTGTCCGAGCCGCGAAAGGTCGAGGCCGAGGCCCACGCGGTCGCGACGAGCTGCGAAACGGTCAGGCCGGAAGCGAGAATTTTTTTCTTCAGCGCGGCAATTTCCGTCGGCCCGATCAATTTGTGTTTGCGCGCGGGAATCGGATCCTGCCAGATCAGTTCCTCCTTCGGCACTTCCGGTCCGAGATAGCGCGAACGCGGCCCCATGTCGCGGTGCGTGAGCTTGAACCACGCGCGGGCAAAAACGTCGGCGAACTCCGCCGGATTTTCCAAAAAGCGGCGCGAGATTTTTTCGTAAGCCGGATCGAAGCGCAGCGACAAGTCCGTCGTAAGCATCGTCGGCAAATGTTTCTTCCCCGCATGATGCGCATCGGGAATCGTCGCGTCGGCGTTTTTCGCGACCCATTGATGCGCGCCGGCGGGACTCTTGGTGAGTTCCCATTCGTAGTTGAACAGGTTCTCGAAAAAGTTGTTGCTCCACTTCGTCGGCGTCGTTGTCCAGGTGACTTCGAGGCCGCTGGTGATGGTGTCGCCGCCCTTGCCGGTGCCAAAAGAATTTTTCCAGCCGAGCCCTTGCGCTTCGAGGCCGGCGGCTTCCGGCTCGGGGCCGACGTGCGCTGCGGGCGCGGCGCCGTGCGTCTTGCCGAACGTATGGCCGCCGGCGATGAGCGCGACGGTTTCCTCGTCATTCATCGCCATGCGGGCGAAGGTTTCGCGGATGTCGCGCGCGGCGGCGACGGGGTCGGGATTGCCGTTCGGGCCTTCGGGGTTGACGTAAATCAAACCCATCTGCACGGCGGCGAGGGGATTTTCCAAATCGCGTTCGCCGGAATAGCGCTTGTCTTCGAGCCACTTGTTTTCCTTGCCCCAATAAACATCCTGATCCGGCTCCCAAGTGTCTTCGCGTCCGCCGGCGAAACCGAAGGTCTTGAATCCCATCGTTTCCAGCGCGACGTTGCCGGTGAGAATCATCAGGTCGGCCCAGGAAATTTTCTGGCCGTATTTTTGTTTAATCGGCCAGAGCAGCCGGCGCGCCTTGTCGAGGCTGACATTGTCCGGCCAACTGTTCAGCGGCGCGAACCGCTGCTGCCCGCGTCCGCCGCCGCCGCGACCATCTTGGATGCGATATGTGCCGGCGCTGTGCCACGCCATGCGGATGAACAGCGGGCCGTAATGCCCGAAATCCGCCGGCCACCAGTCCTGCGAGTCGGTCATCAACTTCGCCAAATCTTTTTTCAACGCCGCGTAATCGAGGCTCTTGAATTCCTTGGCGTAGTCGAATTTTTCACCCAGCGGATTCGACTTTTCGGAATGTTGGGCGAGCAGTTCAAGCTTCAACTGGTTCGGCCACCAATCGTGATTGGTCGTGCCGCTGGTCAGCGAGGCGCCTTGGTGGAAGGGACATTTAGATTCGGTGGACATAGTTTTGAAATGATTTTTTGTGGAAATATAGTTAACGGCAGAAGGCGGCCTTGTCAAATGCGCGCCACCGAAATTTGGGAAACAATTTCAGCCGATGCCGAGTAGTTCGATTTCAAAAATCAAAGTCGAGTTCGGCGGAATCGCGCCGGGATAACCGTCGCGGCCGTAGGCGAGTTCCGGCGGAATAGTCATTTTTACTTTGTCGCCGATTTTCATGGTGGCCACACCCAAATCCCAGCCGGCGATAACTTGACCTTCGCCCAGCACAAATGCGAATGGATCATCGCGATCCACGGAGCTGTCGAATTTTTTGCCATCGAGAAACGTGCCGGTGTAATGCACGGTCACGAGGTCGCCCTTTTGGGGAGCCGCGCCTTTGCCGGTCGCGAGTTTTTCAATTTTCAATTCAGGTTTTGCCATGCGCCATTTTTACTGTTGCCAATCCGGTCGTCAAATAAACCTTTGCTTTTGCGGAAACAAAAAAGCGCGCAACAAACGTTGCGCGCTTTTGTTTTAATCTTTCTTACACGTTGTAAGTGCTGCTGGCCGTCGTGCCGCCGCGACCAGTCCAGTTCGTGTGGAAGAATTCGCCGCGCGGTTTGTCGATGCGTTCGTAAGTGTGCGCGCCGAAGTAATCGCGTTGTGCTTGCAGCAGGTTCGCCGGCAATACCGCCGAGCGATATTGATCGAAGAAATTCAACGCGGTGCTGAACGCCGGCGTCGGAATACCCTTCTTCGCGGCGGTGGCGACGATGTTGCGCCAGCCCTTTTGGGACTTCTTGATTTCGCCACGGAAGAAATCATCCAGCAGCAGGTTCGAGAGCTTCGGATTGTTATCGTAGGCTTCTTTGATCTTGCCGAGGAAGCGGGAGCGGATGATGCAACCGCCGCGCCACATAAGGGCGATGCCGCCGTAGTTGAGGTTCCATTTGTATTGCTTGGCCGCCTCGCGCATGAGCATGTAGCCCTGTGCGTAGCTGACGATCTTCGAGGCGTAGAGGGCGCTCTTGATGTCTTCGATAAACGCTTTTTTCTTTTCAGCATTCGCGGCAATACTTGTGAGCGCCGGACGCGGGCCTTTCAATTTGCGCGCGGCTTTAACGCGCTCGTCTTTCAAAGCGGAAACGCAGCGGGAATAAACGGCTTCAGCCATGAGCGTGATTGGAATGCCGAGGTCTTGGGAATTGATGACCGTCCATTTGCCCGTGCCTTTCTGGCCGGCGGTGTCGAGAATCTTGTCCACAAGCGCGGAACCATCGGCATCTTTGGTGCCGAGAATGTCGCGGGAAATTTCGATGAGATAGGAATCAAGATCGCCTTTGTTCCATTCGGTGAAGACTTCGCTCATCTCCTGCGCGCTCATGCCGAGACCATTCTTCATGATGTTGTAGGCTTCGCAGATGAGCTGCATATCGCCGTATTCAATGCCGTTGTGAACCATCTTCACGTAATGGCCAGCGCCGGCTTCGCCAACCCAATCGCAGCAGGGAACATTGCCTTCCACTTTCGCGGAAACAGCTTGGAAAATATCTTTCACGAACGGCCACGCGGCAGGCGAACCGCCGGGCATGATTGAAGGACCTTTGCGCGCGCCTTCTTCACCGCCGGAAACGCCGGTGCCGATGTAGAGGAGACCTTTGCTTTCGACGTATTTCTGGCGGCGATTCGTGTCGTCGAACAACGAGTTACCGCCGTCAATGATGATGTCACCAGGCTCGAGCACGGGGATGAGCTGCTCGATGAATTCGTCCACGGGCTTGCCAGCTTTGACGAGCATCATCACGCGGCGCGGTTTCTTGAGTTTGGAAACCATTTCCGCGATGGAATGCGCGCCGAGGACTTTGGTGCCCTTCGCTTCGTTCGCGAGGAAATGATCCACTTTATCCGTGGTTCGGTTGTAAGCGACGACGACGAAGCCGTGGTCGTTCATGTTGAGAATCAAATTCTGGCCCATCACGGCCAGACCGATCAATGCGATATCACCTTGGGGTTGTTCCATAATTTTGTTTAGTTAAGCCAATCCAACAATACAAAAGCCTTTCGGCCACGCCAGCAGTTTCGTGATGAAATTAATTTATGCTTTCCATGAATCGGGCCGCTGTTCACGCGTGGTTGCCCAATTGCAACCGCGCATCCGATTCCAATAGCGCCTTGAGATTCGGCCAGTTCGCGGTGTTCATGTCGTTGAACGCATTCAGATAAACGGCCACGGTTTCGTGCGGATATTTGCCCAGCAAAATTTCCACGGCGGCTTTCAATTTCGCGTCGTCCACCGCCGTCGGCAAATCTTCCACCACGCCGTTTTCGTTTTTGATTTCCAGCGCGTTCATGAAATCCACCAGCATCGCCGCGTGTTTTTTCACGAGCCACGCGCGGATGAACGCGGCGGCGGCGGGATCGAGATTCGGCTTGGTGAGCGCGGAAAGCATCGCCGTGTGGCGCGCGTCGCGCGGCTGGCGTTCGAGGAAAACCGGGCGGACGTGCTTGGCCTCCGCGACGGCGGTGAGCGTGGCTTTGTAGGCCGGCTTGTCCGATTCAAAGATGAAGGACAAAATATCTTTCGCCAGCGCGGGCGACATGAAACCGAGGAGTTCGTGTGATTTTAGCATCGTAAATTTGTAGGTGTGAGTTTGATTTAGATCAGGAAATAGTCGTGACGGAAATTTTATTTTTCGTGGCGTGTTCTTCGCACGCTTCGCGTTCGAGTAAAAGTGATTTGCCGGATTCCAGTGCCAACACGGAAATTTTTGCCGCCGCGCAAACCTCCAATGTTTGCGCGCCAATGCACGGGATGTCGAATCGCATATCGTGATTCAGCTTGGCGACTTTCACGGCGACTGCGCCGCCGTTTTTGCCGGCGAGTTCGCCGCCGCGCGCGAGGCATTTGTCCGTGCCTTCAAAACCTTCCACGGCGAGCACGGCGCCGTCTTTCACGACGACAATCTGACCGATTTCCATGCGCGAAATTTCCTTGGCAATCTTGAAACCAAATTCCACATCCGCCTTTTGCGCGTCGGAAATCTTTGGTCCGAGCGCAAATCCATTTTGCGGCATCAACGGCGCAAGCCACGGTGTTGCCTCGATGAGTTCCACGCCGTCTTTTTGCAGTTCGGTTGCAATTGCGCCAAAAATGGAGTGGGCATTTTTTTCTTTCAGACGCATGAGGACGCCGAGCGCGCGCAGGTCGGGGCGCAAATCAAAAAGATTTTTCGGCGCGACCTGGCCGGCCATGACGACTTGCTTCACGCCGCGTGAGGTGAACGCGGAAATCATTTTTCCCAATTGGCCGACGTTGAGCCAGACGATGTCGTCCACGAGCGCCGCAAGCGCGGGATCGGTCTCGCCCTCGACGGCGGTGCAGACGATGCGCTTGACGCCCGCCGCGCGTGCGAGGCGGGCAAAATCCAGCGGCAGCGAGCGGCTGCCGGCGATGAGGCCGATGGATTCGGGCGCAAGATTCATGCGATTTGGACGGGGAGTCTAGCAATTGAACGGTGGGAATCCAGCCGCGAATTCGGAGGCGAATGGTTGTCCATTTTTCTGTCGCGCGTGTGTATTTTGGACACGCGCGATGGGCATTTATTTGCATTGTTTAGAAATACGGCTTGGCAAGCGTTTTGCTTTGTGATGCTCGAATGTCATCTCTCGAAAATATCTACATGAAAATGTCGCCGACGCTGGAGCCGGCGTCTTTGGCGAGCATGCACCATGAAGGCACGCACCCTGACGCGCAAAAACAGGTCGGGCGCGACGTGGCGCATGAGTTGAACAACATCTTCACCATCATCCGCGGCTATGCTGACCGGATGCTCATCAAGCATGGCGAAAACCCGGCCTTGCGCCCGGAGCTGCTCCTGATCGCTGAAAACATCAAGCGCGCCGAGTCGCTGGTGCGTCATTCCACCTACCCGCGCACCCGCTCGACCACCACCAACGCGAATCACGCGCCGCAGGCGCAGGCTTGATTCAGCATTTTTGCGCCGCCGAGCGTCCGCCGGCCAAATAATTTGCGCCAAGTTGTTTGACAAACCCGGTGGTTTTCAGGCCAAATAGTTTCATGGTGACTTATCTTTGGGTTGCGCTTGGCGGCGCGCTCGGCAGTGTGGCGCGGTTCTGGATTAATGGCCTCGTCATTGAGAAAACCAGCGCGACCTTTCCGTGGGGCACGCTCGTCATCAACGTCACCGGCTCGTTCATCATCGGTGTCATCGGCGCGCTGGCGATTCCCGAGGGCCGGCTGGATTCGCCGTCGCGCCAATTCGCCACGCAGTTTCTCATGATCGGCGTGTGCGGCGGCTACACCACGTTTTCTTCATTCAGCCTGCAGACGCTGAATCTGCTCCGCGACCGTGAATGGCTTTACGCCGGCGGTAACATCATTTTATCCGTCGTGCTGTGTATGATTGCCGTGTGGCTCGGCTGGCTACTCGGGAGCATATTCAATTCAGCCAAGTGACGAACGAGCCGGGGCGATCTGAAAGCAGTTTTTTTGCGAAAGTAAAAAATCCGTTCTTCATCGGTCCGGCTCCGTTGCCAAAACCCTGCTGGATTCTCGCTCCTGAATTCTTTATCTTGCCGGCATGTTCGACATCGTCCGCCCGCAAATTGCCGTCGCCGCCGACAAGGTTTCCCACCTGCGGAGGTTTCTTTGACGTCGCCAAATTGAACCAACGGTTTGCCGAACTCGAAAACCAGATGACGGGCGAAACTTTCTGGAACAATCAGGAAGCCGCGCAAAAAGTCATCAACGAAACCAACGACATCCGCAATAAAATCGAGCCGCTTACGCGCTTCGGCAAGCAGGTCGAAGATTTGCAAGTCATGCTCGAACTCGCCGCCGCCGAGCCGGAAGCAATGCAGCTCAAGCTCGAAAAAGAAATGGAGGCGGACGTCAAAAAACTTTTTGCCGACCTCGACACCTTCGAGCTGAAAACTTTTCTAAATGGCCCGCACGACAAGTGCAATTGCATCTTCACCATCAACTCCGGCGCCGGTGGAACGGAATCGCAGGATTGGGCGGAAATGCTCTCGCGCATGTATGGCCGCTGGTTCGATTTGCGCGGCTGGAAATGGGAAGTCACCGACGCGTTGCAAGGAGACACCGCTGGATTAAAGACCGTCACCTTCCGCGTCGAGGGCGAAAACGCCTACGGTTTTTGCAAGGCCGAACGCGGCGTGCATCGCTTGGTTCGCATTTCGCCATTTGATTCCAACAAGCGTCGGCACACGAGTTTTTCCAGCGTGGACACCGTCGCGGAATTGAGCGATCTCGTCGAGACGGACATCGTCATTCCGAAAACCGAAATCCGGCGTGACACTTATCGTTCCGGCGGCAAAGGCGGCCAGAACGTGAACAAAGTTGAAACCGCCGTGCGCCTCACGCACATCCCGACCGGCCTCGTTGCCGCCTCGCAGGCGCAGCGCAGTCAGGTGCAGAACGAAGCCACGGCGCTGGCGATGTTGATCTCCAAACTTTACGCGCTCAAACTGGATCAGGCGAAAGGTGAAATGGAACGTTTTTACGGGGACAAAGGCAGCATCTCGTGGGGCAACCAGATTCGCAGCTACGTTTTCCAGCCGTATCGCATGGTGAAAGATTTGCGGACCGGCGCGCAATCCAGCGACGTGCAAGCCGTGATGGACGGCGCGCTCGACCCGTTCGTGAACGCCTGGCTCCGCGCTGGCTGCCCGCTCAAGCGGATGCAGGGCGTGAAGGATGAAGAGGAATAATTTTTAAAGCAGAAGCGCAAAGAAAAAAATTCTATGAGCACAACATCAAATTCTGAAACGCAGTTGTCGTTTCTAAAGAATGTTGTTTCCAAAAATTCTGGCGCTTCCGAGCAGCAATTGGTCCAGGTTGAGGCAAAGCTTAAAATAAAATTACCACCGTCATATCGGGCGTTTTTGAGTGCCAGGAATGGTTGGCAACTTTCATCTGGAAATTTATTCCTTCGTGCCGTTGAAAACATTCGCTGGTTTCGTAAAGAACACAAAGATTGGTATGAAGCCTATCAAATGACTGCTGAACCACTTTGCGTTTTTGAAAAAGATTATTTTGATTACACTAAACAAGACTGCGCTGTTTTTGACATCAAACATTTAGCCCAAACTCTTTGCATCAGCGAAATCGCTGACGACGCAGTCCTTTTGCTTAATCCGATGGTCGTTTGGCCGGACGGAGAATGGGAAACTTGGTGTTTTTCAAACTCAAGTCCGGGAGCAACTCGTTATCGCTCTTTTGCTGATTGGATAAATGACAAATTGAATCAAAGCTCCGAGCCGCTTCAAAATTCTGGCGAGTTGCCAACTGTTTATCTTGACGCACCCGGCAAAGAAAATCGCCGGATTCGCCCACGTCAGAAAGTGCCAGTTCTGGAACAAGTGCTGAAAAAACTTAAATCACCAAAGGAACCGGAACGGACCAAGGCTGCTGATCAACTTGGCTGGCTGGGTGGAAAGCAAGCCGTTGATGCACTTATCGGAGCATTGACCGATCCAGAATGGTATGTGCGTTGGCACGCTGCTAGTTCATTGGGCTTGTTACATTCGCCGGAAGCCATCGAGGCCTTAATCAAAGCGGCCGATGGCTCGCTTGGTGGCGTCAACACCAGTGCTATTGATGCTTTGAAAAGCTATAATGATGAAAGAACTGCACAGTTTCTTTTGAAGACACTTGAAGGTGGCGGTGATAACGCCAGCCAAGCTGGATATGTTCTCTCGCAACGCGGCGACATTCGAGCAATTAAACCGATGTTGGATTCTATCTTTTCAAAAGGCGAAAACCCTAACTCATCTTGGCATAACCTTCCAGAATTTGAAGGAGCAGGTTATGAAGTGCTTGAACCTTTGATGGTTCATGCGGATGTTGAAATTCGGAGACGTGTCGAAAAGTGCATGAGCAGCTTTGCTCACCACGCAAAAGACAAATCTGTTCGACGCAAAGCATTTGAACTTCTCAAGCAACGCCTTGCATCTGAAACGGACTTGGAGTTGCGAAAAGTTCTTGAGATTGATATTCAAATTTGCGCCCCAAAAAACAAGTAATTAAAATTGATTGATTTCTTCTCTGCATCTCTGCGGTAAAATAAATTTGTGAACATTCTCGACCAAATCGTTGAGCAAAAAAAACGCGAAGTCGCGCAACTGCCCGCGCGCATTATTGCCGCTGGTGATTTGCGTGATGCGATGCTGGAACACGGCGAGCGGCGTGATTTTATTTCCGCGCTGAAAAATCCGCGCATCGGAAAAATCGGATTAATTGCCGAAGTGAAAAAAGCGTCGCCTTCGATGGGCGTGATTTGTCCCAACTTCGATCCGGTTCGCATCGCGAAGGAATACGAAGCCGCCGGCGCAAGCTGCCTGTCCGTTTTGACCGACGAACAGTTCTTCCAAGGCTCGCTCGATTATCTCCGCCAAATTCGCGCCGCCGTGAAACTGCCGTTGCTGCGCAAGGATTTCATCATTGATGAGCGCCAGATTCTCGAAGCCATCGAATGGGGCGCAGACGCCATCCTGCTCATCGTCGCCATTTTGACGGACGAGCAACTGGCAAAATTCCATTCGCTTGCGGTTGAAGCCGGACTCGCCGTTTTAGTGGAAGTCCATGACGGGGAAGAATTGAATCGTGCGTTGAAAATTTCTCCGGCGTTGCTCGGCGTGAATAATCGCAACCTGAAAACTTTCAAGGTAGATTTGGCCACGACGGAAAATCTTGCACCCAAAATAATCCAGAGCGGTTCTCTGCTCGTCGCGGAAAGCGGGATTCACACAAATACCGATGTGGCGCGCGTCCAGAAGTGCGGCGCGGGCGCGATTCTCGTCGGCGAATCGCTTGTGAAGCAAGGCGACATCGGCGCGAAAGTGCGCGAGTTGCTGGGTTGATTCAACGGAACTGCCGTTTCACTTCGCCGTCATCGCCTTGATGACGCTGGCGATGCCGGCGCGTAGGGAAGTTTCCGGCTGCCAGTATTTTTGCAGAAACGGATCCGGCTCGTTACGCAAATCTTTTTGGACCACATCCGCCGACTGGCCGGGCACGACGGGCACATGGAGCAGTTCCCCGACCAGTTGCGCCACTTCCAGAATCGTGGCCCATTCGAAATTGGTGATGTGGAGGTTGGCATCGCGCGGAATCGTTGCGTAGGTCGCCGGCTGGGCGAGCAGACGCAGCGCCTTGCAGCAATCATCCGCGTAAAGAAATTGGCGGCTTTCTTTGCCGTCCGTCATCATTTCCACGCGCCCCTTGGTTTGCGCCTTGTGGATGAAATCGGTGATGGCGTGTGATTTTTCGGGATCGTGCTCCACGCCGTAAACGTTCCAGAATTTAACAATCAGGCCGTTGAGCGAGCGCGTGTAGTATTCGCCGAGCGCTTTCAAAATGCCGTAGCTCGAATAAGCCATGTTGGACATCTGGCTGGAGGCGAAAATAAACGGCTTACCCGTCAGCTTGAGCGCGTCAAACGTGGTATCCATCAGCTTCACGTTGTTGGAAACAAACTCGTAGGTGTGCTGGTAGGTCTTGAGATAACGCGCGCCACCGACATCAAAGGCGAGAAACATCACGAAATCCGCCGCCTGCATCCGCTCCAGCAGCAACGGCGATGGTCGGCGCAAATCCTCCGCTGCCGAGGTCGCGAGGTCGTATTCCAAGACCGTGTCGCCGCGCGCGCGTAGGAAGCTGCTTAAATGGCCGCCGATCTGGCCAGCCGAACCGAGCACAAGATATTTCATGGATGTTTTTGCTGTGTTGAACTCCGCCGGTGACACCTCGCCCGCTTGCGGACGGACGGCATAACTGGCGGAAAAAACATTCTTGTTTAATTTTTTATTGAGGGCAAGGTGAAACCCGCCGCGTCAACAATTGATTTGAGTTGAGCCGCTGTCCTGCGGCAGACTTCCGGAAAATGAACCCGCGCCGGACGTGCCCACGGCCGGAAATGATTTCGTGAACTTGATTAAAAGACATTTTTTTGCCGGCTGGTATGTGCTGACCGTCCTCCTGCCGGTGATTCTGCGCACGGGCAAAAGGCCGGTGATTTTTTCGCGGTTCGCCGGCATGGGCGACATCATCTGCACATTTCCCGCTGCACTGGAATTGAAAAAACGGCATCCGGGCGCAACCTCCATTTACAACTGCGCCGCTGGTTCCGCCTGCTTGCCGCGCCTCGGTGGTGTGACAGAATGCGTGACGCATTTTCGCGACATTGGCATCGTGGGTCATTGGTATCGCTGGTTGCTCGCAAACTTTTACCATTTCCGCTACGCCGATGAAGCTGGGGAAACCGCCTCGTCAGAAATCATGATTCGCGAATATGGTCGTCCTTTTGGTGTTGAAACAAGCGACGCCCATCCTCGGCTGCTCATCGAAGCCGACGTGCAGGCGCGGGTAAAATCTTATCTGCTGCGGATTGGTGCCAGCTTGGAAAATCTCATTCTCATCCATCCCGGCCCGAGCTGGCCCGTTCGCACCTGGCCGCATGAAAAATGGCTGGAGTTGCTACGGGCGTTGCGCTCGCACGGGTTCACCAACATCGTGCAAATCGGTGCCGGCATCCAAACCTACACCAACGTGGGTGCGGAAGAATTTCCTCGGTTGCCGGAAACGCGGTCGCTCGTGGATCAACTCAACGTCGAGGAATCGGTTGCGTTGATTGCACAGGCGCGGCTGTTTGTCGGCATTGATTCGGGGTTACTACATTTCGCGGCGTGCGTGCCGACAACGTCGGTGGGGATTTTCGGCCCGACCTCGCCGGGCTTGCGGTTCGCGCCTGCGTTTACGCAATCATTTGTAACTAGTCGCGTAGAATGTCAGGGTTGCCACCATCGCGTCCCGCGCTTGCATTGGACGACCGGCTGTCCGCATGACATCCGCTGCCTGAAGGAAATTTCGGTGGCAGAAGTTTTCCGCGCCTGCCTCAAAAATTTGCCGGCGGCAAAAAATTAAAGCGCGTCACTTTGCGCCCCACAATTGCCATAATTTAGCCGCGTTTCAGCGGCTTTGAACCAGGTTTGGCAAAGCCGCTATTTGCCGGCAGATTTTTTCGCGCGGCCATATTGCAAAATTGGCAGCGAAAACTTCCGATACACCAAGGCCGAAAAGGCCAGACTGGCCGCGAACGGGATCACGATGATGAAGCCGTATTTGAAAACATTTCCGCCTGCGGGACCAAGCAATTCGCGCGTCCAGTGAATCATCGGCTGATGGAACAGATACCATTCGTAGCTGATTATGCCGCACCAGCGTAATGCCGGGGCACATAGCCAATGCGCCCGCCCGTTTTTTGGGTCAGCGGCGTAGCAGAGCAGACAGCCGGTGCCGAGGAGGAATGACCAGCCGAAAACATACGGCAGTATCCCCGCATCAGACGATTCAGCCAGACGCACCCAAGCCAGCCCCGCCAGACCACCAACATCAAAAGCCAGCCGAAATCGCCAAAGCGGCTCCAGCGCTTATTCCAGAACTTCAAATTGTCAATGCCGGCGACAGCAACGCCAAAACAGAACGAACTTAACCCGGTAAAAAATGGGTCGCTAATTTTCGGCGTAAATGTAGGACTTAATCCGGTCATCGTTTGAATGGAGACTGGCACAGCAACCAGCAAAATTGAAATAATCCAGAAACACGCTTTAGCCGAAAATGGTTTGGTCAGGAGAAATAGTAGCGGCAGGATCAGGTAAAAATGAATTTCTACAACCAGACTCCACATCACCGGATTTAGTCTGCCGCTGACCGGGGTTAGAAATGCCAGTCCCGTAAGCCATTGGGCGGCCGTGCTTAGAAACAGCGGCGCATCGCCTTTCCATAAGATGTAAATTGGCGTCAGCAGCAAAATAGAAAGCGCCAGCGGCGGGTAGATTTTCCAGAACCGTCGCCAGCCGTAGCCGGGTGGGATCAGTGGCTCGATGTGGTTGACCTTTCGTTTCCAGAACGGCCAGGAAATCAAAAATCCCGATAGCGTGAAAAACAAGCCGACGCCGCTGCCGAGTGTGCCGGCAAAGTTGAGCAAAAAACGGCCAGTCAAATCATGTTGTTCCCGCGCATAAATGGAATGGCAGACCAGCACCATCAGTATGGCCACGCCGCGCAGACCATCAATGAAATCATAATTACGGTTAGCGGTGGGATCCACATGCCACGAGTCTAACCAGTGGTTGGTTGATGGGTCTGGGTTTTTTTCAAGGCGCGTGAACGGTGGGAAGTTGCGGGGCGATAATTCCAGCCAATCGTTGGTATCCTGCAGGATTCAGATGCAAGCCGTCAATCGTGAGTTCATCAGCAAGGCCGCCGTTTGCAGCAGTGACGGCCGGGTTCACGTCCAAAAAAAAGATTGGTGTTGTCGGCAGCAGGCTTTCAGCCCGATGTTAAACTGTCTCACAACCATGTTCAGTTTGTGACTCGCTCGGTCGACCACCGTTTCGCGCACCGGCATCACGGAAAGCACGAGGACGGATTTCGGTTGCAAATGGGTATGGATTGCTTCGAGCAATTCTCCGTAAGTACGGAGACAGTTGTTGGGATTTTCGTCGGCTCCAAGATTGTTTATGCCGCACATTGTTACCACCGTTTGTGGATGCGAGTCGCCCATCGCCAATACAAGCTGCGTAACATCGGCAATTTTGGCGCGGGACAATCCGCAGTTGCGAACTGCCCGTGCGCCGGCAAACAAGTTATACCATTCCCCATATTCAATTTGGCTGTCCCCGGCTAAAATAATCAAGGGGCGCTGATCCTGCCAGCGCGATGCGAGATGCTTTTTCTTTTCAGCCAGCGTTTGGCTCCAATTCGCCATTGTGGTAGCAGGTAGAGAAGTTATTAAGCGATGATAAATTCGTGGCCCAGCCCATATGCTTAATAGTGCCGCCAAGAGCCAGCCCATACTGTAAAACCATTTCCATCCTCGCCATCCGTAAATTATTTTTTGAAGCGGTTTCAATGAAGCGGGATGGTTTGATTGGCTTTATCGAATCGAGTCAAGGTTGAAAGGACATTCACTTCACGCCCCACAATTGCCAAAGCTTCGCGCGCATTTCCGCCGCATTGAACTCGGTTTGGGCGCAGCGCAAAATGTCGTCGCGGAACAGCGTGCGCGGCGACGGCAGACGCAGCGATTCCAGCCAGAAATTTTCCAAGTCCGCGGACGCGGTGGCGGGCGTGAAGCGTCCCAACCGGTGCGCCTGCATGATGTGCGCGAGGCTGCTCGTCGGATGGCCGAAGCCCAGCACCGGCACGCCGGCGGAAAGACACGTGCCCACCTTGTTCGGAAAACTGAAGCGGCTGTATTGCAAATCTTCGCCGCAGGAATCCATCACCACCACGCCCCACGCGCAGCGGCGCAGCGCCGCGACCAAACCTTCGTCGGTGAACATTCCGTGCTCGGTCATCCAGTCCGGCTCAAACCACGCGCGGCTGCGGTAGTTGCGTCCGCCAAAAAATTCCAGCACGACTTTTTGCGGCAGTTGTGCGCGGACTTTTTTCAACGCGGCGAGCATCGCCAGAAAATCTTTTTCCGAAATGATCGTGCCGACATACGCGATGCGAATCGTGCCAGCGTCCGTCGAATCCGCTGGCGCATTTTCCAGCGCCGCGAGATGGTGCGGTTCAAAACCGGAGTGAACCACCAGACCGTCCTTGCGTTGGGCGAGCCGGCTGATTTCAGCCACCATGCCGTGACCGCCGCCGGAGCAGGATTCCGCCTGCGTCAGGATGCGGATGGCCGTTGCCAAAAACCGCTGGCAGCGCGGTGCGCCAATCACGCGTTTCATGCCATTCGTGTCGGGCATGTCGCACAGAGAGGCGTGGACGCGTGCACCCTTGGGAAAACGCGTGCGCTCCACGACGGGAATGGTCCAGCCAAACAACAATAGCCAGATCACATCGGGCTGAACGGCGGCGATGGTGCGTTCCAAATGGCGCGCGGCGCGTGGCGCCCAAAAATTTTCCAGGATGAGCGACTTTGGTTCTGTCCAACGCTGGTGCGGAACGAGTTTTTCCGGCAGGCAACAGCCGTGCAGGCTGGCGGCGCGCAAATCCGGCTGCTCGTAAAGCGGGGTTTCGCGGCAATACCACCAGTGCAGTTTTTCCGTGGGATAACCGAGCAGAAGTTGGCGTAGCAAATCCATGAGCGCCCGCGCTTCCGGCCGGTAATCGTGGATGAAAAGTATCCGGGGAAAATGGGTTGGTGCGGCGGCGGACGGCAGATTCATCAGCCAAGATTTCGCAGAAATCGGCGGACTTGGCAGTAAAATAATTTTTGCGCACGCGGAATTTTTTGATGGCAAGGCCGGATTGAATCGGCCAGCCTTGGCGCATCGCAGCACCTGTTTTCAAATGAAAATTCTCGTCACGGGCGGCGCGGGGTTCATCGGCAGCCACATCGTCGCGCAGCTTCACGCGTGCGCCGAGGTGCGGGTGCTGGACAACCTGCGTTCCGGCTTCCGGCACAATCTTGACGGTCTGCGCCATGAATTCATCGCCGGCAGCATTCTCGACCGCGAAGTGGTGCGCGCGGCAATGCGCGATGTGGAATATGTCTTTCACCTCGCGGCGATGGTGAGCGTGCCGCAATCCGTGCAGCAGCCGAAAGAATGTGCGGCCATCAACACCAACGGCACATTGATCGTCTTGGAAGAAGCCGCCCGCGCCGGCGTTAAAAAACTGACGTTTAGCAGTTCCGCCGCTGTTTACGGCGACAGTCCGGTCGTGCCGAAAGTGGAAACGATGGCGCCCGCGCCGGTCAGCCCCTACGCCGCGACCAAGCTGGAAGGCGAAGTTTTTTGTGCGCAGTTTGCGCGGGAAGGAAAACTGGCGACGGTATGTCTGCGCTATTTCAATGTCTTTGGCGCAAGGCAGGATCCGCGCAGCCAGTATGCCGCCGCCGTGCCGGCTTTCATCGAGCGCGCTTTACGAAACGAGCCGTTGACGATTTATGGCGACGGCGAGCAGACGCGCGATTTCGTCCCTGTCGAGACCGTGGCGGCGGCGAACATATTTCTGGCCACGCAATCAGATGCCGCCGGCGTTTTCAATGTGGCCGGCGGCGAAGCCATCACGGTCAACGAACTGGCAAAAACGATTTGCGCGCTGACAGGTTCGCGTTCGGAAATCCGTCATGCCGCCGAACGTCCGGGCGATGTAAAACATTCGCGCGCGGACATCGCGCGGCTGCGGGCAACCGGATTTTCCGCCAGCTCCAATTTTTCCGTCGCTCTGGGTGAGACCATCGCCTATTTCCGGGCGCGCAAAAAATAAATTTTTCGGCGGGTCAGGCTTTTGCTGGTGTCTTGCGGGAAATCCAGGCCTGAATTTTTTGCGGCCAGTCGCGCTGCATGAAGGGCCGTTCAAACAGCGCAAACAGCACGGCGCACACGGCAATAATGATTGCCGACATCACAACAAATTGGATCAGCAGATCCAGCCAGAAAATGTGCGTGGAAAATTTTATCGTCAGGCGAATCAGTCCGAAAATCATCAGCCAGTGATACATGTAAATGGTGTAGCACATGCCGCCGATGGTGGTGAGCAACGGCTGGCCGAGTAGCCAAAAAATAATTTTTCCGCGAAATGCCGCCGTAAACATCACCAGCCACAGCCACGGCAGAAATGGATATTTTGCTTGCGCGCGGCTAAAGCCCACGACGGCGGCGATTGCGGCGAGAAAATAAAAATCCCAAAGGTGGTTGCGATTTTCGGTTCGCACGTGGCCGTTGAGATACAGATCGCAGAACAGGAAGCCGGCCATGAAAAATTGCACTTTGCCGAGCAGTGTCCAACCGAGCCAAGGGAAGGCGGCCATGACCGGCTCCAGCGCCATCGGCAGCAGAATTAAGCTCATGATGGTCATGCGTCGCGCGGGTGCGGATGAGATTTGAAATACGCGCGCGAGCAGCGGCGCGAGTAGGTAAAATTGCACTTCGATTTCCAGCGACCACAGCACGATGTTAGGTTGCGGATAGGCGTGATAAACCAAGCCGCTGCCGTAAAACAAACTGACGCCGAGGTGTCGCAGTGTGTGCGTGAGCCAGTCAGGCTGTTGATATAATTCAATGTGGCTAGGCTGATGGCGCAGAAAAAGCCACGTTACTAGCAGCACAAAAAATAATTGAATGACGTAAGGCGGTTCCAGCCGCGTTAGCCGACGGAGGTAATAATTTTTAAGGCGGACAGGTTCCGCCTGACCGAGATATTGCCGTGCAAACGGCACGCCGAGAATGAAACCGCTGATGGCAAAAAAAAGCTCCACGCCTTTACAGCCTGCGCCAAACGTCCAATTCGCCAGACCGTCCGTGCCAGCCGGAGTATCGATGACACCATAGTGCCAAGCGATGATGGCGCGGATGTGATAGGCCAGCACGGCGATGATGGCCACGAAGCGCAGGCCGTCGATCTGCGGCACGAAGTCGCGCCCTTTCGTCATCACGCGCGACAGGTGCTGGTAGAGATTCATGCGGGTAATTTTTTCTGGTGCGGCGGGCAAACCATTTCACAAACCGTTTGTGCTGTCAGCAATTTTTTGCTGTAGCCGGACGCGATGAGGCTTGCCAGTCGCGCTAGGTATGCCTAATTTCAAAACTCACGCAGCAATCGTAAATTATCATTCCCCATTATGGCCATTGACGGACAACTGAACGCAGACGAGCGTCGACTCATTACCGAAGCCATCACCGGTGCGGCCAAAAAACCGCAGGTCGCCGTTGAGGTTGGCACGTGGTTGGGTGGCGGCAGCACGCTGCACATATTGCGAGCGCTGGAACAGAATGGTAGCGGTCACCTGTGGGGCATCGAGGTGGACCGTTCGATATACGAGCGAATGATAGCCAATATCCGCGAAGCGGCCCCGCAAGAAGCCAACCGGTTCACGCCGCTGTTCGGTTTTTCGCAGGAAATTCTCAAGCAATGGAAACGCGAACAACCTGCGAATACAACTGTGGATTTTTGTTTTCTCGACGGTGGCAACAATCCACGAGAGCAAATTGAGGAATTTGAGCTGCTTGACCCGCTGATTCCTGTCGGCGGCCAACTGTTGACGCACGATGCCAAGATGCGCAAAGGCCGTTGGCTGGTGCCATTCATCACTCGGCTGGACAACTGGGAATCCCGCCTGCACGACATCAGTGAAAATGGATTGTTCTATGCAAAAAAAATTGCGCCCCGTCCCTCGCCTGAAAGCTTACGCGCCGCGCAGAGGCAACTGTTCCGCCAAAAATGCCAGCCGGCGGAAATCGCCGCCAGCTACCTGCCGTCCTCTGTTTGTAAATTAATTTTGCGACTGTTACCCCAGAAATTTTCCCGTAATCTGACGGATGGCAAGAATTGAGGCCCAGAATAATTTTTCCGGCGTGGCCATGCAGGAAGCTGGCCGTGCGGCGGCGTATCAATTTACGCTGCGCGACAAGATCGTCGGTGCGTTGGCGGATTTGAAGCTCCGGTTTTTTCCGCGTCGCATTCTGGTGGCCGGGCCGTATGTCGGCGAATTCGGCCACGAACTGATGGACTGGCAGGCTTGGGTGCGCGCGCAAGTTCCGCGCTATGAGCAAGTCCACGTCATCACTTATCCCGGTCGCGATTTTCTTTACCCTGGCTGCACGGTGCACTATCACGACGTCGCGTTGGAAACCGCCGGCTACAAACACGGGCGCTTCAGCCCCGCGCACCTCGCGTCCATGGCACACAAAAAAGCGGCGGAACTTGGTTTAAAAAATTATGACCTGATGACCGCGCTGAATATCTGCACAAGCTATCATCAGCGTTTGCTATTGCCGGCTAAGTATGAACTGCTTGGCACGCTGCCCGCCGCCAGCGAAATGCGCGACGTGGCGTTTCATTTCCGGCAGGTGAAAAAAGACGGGCCGGATCAGTCGCGGAATTATACGCCGGAACATTGCGATCAAGTGGTGGAATTTTGCCGCGCGCAGGGCGTAAGTTTTTTTTGCATCGGCCATCCGCGCTACTCGTATTGTCCGGCGGGTGTGGAAGACCGGCGCACGGAAGATCTGGCCGCGAGCGTGGCGGCCATCCGGAGCACGCGGCTACTCGCGGGTGAATTGAGCGGGCCGATGCACCTTGCGCAATTGGCCGGCACGCCAATCCTCATTTGGGCGCCCGGCCAGTGGCGGCTCGACAACTGTGAGCGCTGGAATATTTTTCACGTGCCGACCTACATTGTTTCCAATGAAATTCAGCCGCCGTTGCCAGAAACGGTAGGGCAAAAAATAATTGCCGCGCTCGCCGATTTGCGGTCGCGTCCGCAGCCAAAATAATTTTCCATGCGTATCGTCGTTTTGACCACAGATAACCGCGAGCCGCACAAGGATTACGCGAATCCGCAGCCGCACTTCGGCACCGCGCCTGCCGCGTTGCTGCAAGGTCTGGCGCTGATTCCCGCAATCGAAGTGCATGTTGTTTCCTGCATCCGTCGGCCAGTGACATCGCCGGAAAAAATCGCGCCCAACATTTTTTTCCACAGCCTCGTGGTCCCTAAAATCGGGTGGATGAAAACCTTGTTCCAAGGTTGCGTGCGCGCCGCGCGCAAAAAAATCCAAGAAATTCAGCCAGACATCGTCCACGGCCAAGGCACCGAGGCGGATTGCAGCATCAGCGCCATTTACTCAGGTTTTACCAACGTGCTGACGTTGCACGGCAATATGCGGTCGGTCGCGCGCATCAATGGCGACGTGCCCTTTTCCTACAACTGGCTGGCGGCACGGCTGGAAGGTTTTGTCCTCCCGCGGACGGATGGCGTGGTGTGCATCACCACTTACACGCAACGCGCGGTGGCGAGTCTGGCGCGCAAAACGTGGATTCTGCCGAATGCGGTGGACGCCAGTTTTTTTGACGTGCAAGCCGCGCCGGATCTTTCCGCACCGCCCATCGGATTATGCGTGGGAACCATCTGCGGCTACAAAAATCAAAATGATTTGATCCGCGCGCTCGACCCGCTGGCACAGGGAAAAAATTTCCGCCTCGTCTTTCTCGGACAAGTCGCGGAAGACGCTTATGGGCGAGAATTTTTGCAACTCATCCGTGAACGCGCGTGGTGCGAACATATCGGCTTTGTGAACCGCGAGGAATTAAAGCTGCGGTTGAAGTCAGCCACGTTTCTCGCGCTGCCCACGCGCGAGGACAACTGCCCGATGGTAGTGCTGGAGGCGATGGCGGCGGGCGTGCCGGTCTTTGCCTCCAACATCGGCGGCGTGCCTGACTTGATTCAGCACGAGGTCAACGGATTGCTTTGCGACCCGCAAAAACCGGAAACATTTCGCGCAGCGGCAGCGCGTTTCTTAGACGACCACGAATTCGCGAGTCGCATCGCAACCACCGCGAAGCAACAGGCGCGGGCGCGGTTTCATCCGCAGGTCATCGCGCAGGCGCACTTGCAAATATATCGCGAAGTGTTGGGGCGCTGAAATTATTTCAGCCGCACTTCTGCGCTTTTGCCGTGTGCGTCCAGACCTTCGAGTTCCGCGAATTTTTTCACCGACTTCAGCGCCTTTTTCAGCGATGCGCAATTGTATTCCACCACGCTTGTGCGCCGCTGGAATTGATCCACCGTCAGGCCAGCAAACGAAGCGCCCGCGCCGTCGGTCGGCAGAACGTGGCTCGGTCCGGCGATGTAATCGCCCAGCACCGTCGGCGACCAATTCCCGAGGAAAATCGCGCCCGCCGTCACGATGCCTCCGCTGACGTGCCGCGCGTCGCGCGTGATGACTTCGCAATGCTCCGGCGCGAGTTGATTCGCCAACGCCACGGCGTCAGCGACGTTCGCCGCCTGAATCAACCAAGTGTTGCGGTCGAGGACGCGCTTGATGAATTCGCGGCGCGGCAATTTGGGCAACTGCTGGGAAATTTCTTTTTCTACCGCGCGAAGAATTTTCGCGGAGGTCGTCACGAGCCAGACGCGTTCGTGGCCGGAACCATGTTCCGCCTGCGCGAGCATGTCGGCGGCGGCGAACTTGGGATTCGCCGTGTCGTCGGCGATGACGAGCAAATCGCTCGGCCCGGCAAGCAAATCAATCGCCACGCGGCCGACGAGCAAGCGTTTGGCCATGCTGACGTATGCGTTACCTGGACCAAAAATTTTCTGCACGCGGCGAATCGTCTTCGTGCCGTAAGCCAGCGCCGCAATCGCCTGCGCACCGCCGATACGATAAATCTCCGTCGCGCCCGCCGCGCGTGCCGCAAAGAGAATCGCGGGATTGATAGAACCATCCTTGCCGCACGGCGTCGTCACGACGATTTCCTTGCAGCCCGCAACTTTCGCCAGCGTGATGGTCATCAGCGCGGTGGAAACGAGCGGCGCGGTGCCGCCGGGAATGTAAACGCCGACGCGCGTGAACGGATCAAACTTTTCGCCCACGCTCGCGCCGTGAGAGTTTTTGCCCGACCAATCCTTGCGCTTAGATTTCTTGGCAAACAGCGCGATGTTATTTTCCGCTTCCGCCACCGCCGCGCGCAGCGATTCGTCAGCCGTGAGCGAGGCGTTGAAAATTTCCACCTGCGTCACCGCCAGTTGTTCGGCCGCAAGTTTTGCGCCATCGAATTTTTCGGTGAAGTCCAGCACCGCGTCGTCGCCGCGCACAAATACGTCGTGCAAAATCGCTTTGGTGCGCGCTTCAATTTCCGCGTCGAACAAACTCGAGTCAGCGGCGACAGCGCGCAGCTTGGCAGTAAAATCCTTGTCGGTGTAGCGGACAATCTTCATGCGTGCAGGCTAAAGTAATTGGGGTGCGAAGTCAAAAATCCGCGCCCAAGGAACCAAGCCTGATTTTCTGGTGATACTGTTAACCAAAGGTCAATTCTTCCGACGATTAAAACAAAGTAGAGCGATGCCTGATGTGATAAATAGCGCGTAGCTAGACGGCTCTGGAGTGCTCACCGTGCTGTTGATCCAGGGCAGTGCGGCGGAAATGCGCCCAAAGCCGCTGGCGTCGCTGTAACTGCCGTTGGGACTGCCATCCAAGTAGCCAACGGTAGAGATAACGCCTTCCATATAATATTGCGAACCTTGTTGGATAAAGACGGCCCCGCCACTGTCACCTGGCGTCACACAACCCTCCAAGGTCAGAGGGAATACGCTTCCAAAACCGCTGGCATTGGTGTCGTGGGGATTGTCAAAATCGGCGGCATACACCAACAGTGGCAGTCCGAAATCGCCATCAATCATGTTTTGAAATGCACGTTTTTGATTGCCGAGCGCGGTGTTATATCCGGTCAATCCTGTTCCCGTAAAACCGTTACCAACAAATGTGCCAACTTGTCCGAATTCGGAAGTTCCCGTGTAAAGCATCGCGGGAGGAATGGCGGCAATAGGCGAACTTAAATGCACCAGAGCAAAATCATTTCCAGCGTATACATTACCATTCCAAGCTGGATCGGTAATGATTTTTGTCGAGGTATAGGAAGAACCGTTGATAGTGAAAGTTCCCGAGCTGGCGCCAAGGATTAAATGAGCGGCGGTCAATACCCAGTCCGGCGCAATGAGTGTGCCTGAGCCTGTTAAGCCGCCAACAAATGTGCCGACTGCGGAAAAGTCGGATAAAGCGCCCAATGCCAGGTAATCACTATCTGGCTGGTCATCGCGTATCGTGACGCCTTTGACTGGCTGAAAACTCACAAGGACAAAAAGCCACGCCACCGCCAGCAAACTGCTTTTTGAATGATTCACAAAGACATTGCCCCACAACCGCCAGTTTTCGTCGAGATGAATGGCAATTTTGGATTTTGTCCCAGAGTCGCGATTGCTATCCTGTCGCCATGCGTAATCCCATCATCGTCGCGCTCGACGTGCCGTCGGCGGAACAGGCGTTGAAACTCGCGGAACTCGTCGCGCCCGCCGTCGGCGCGTTCAAGATCGGCAAGGAACTTTTTGTTTCCGCCGGACCGGACATCGTGCGCCGCGTGCGTGCGACCGGCGCGAGCGTGTTTCTCGATTTGAAATTTCACGACATACCGAACACCGTCGCCAAGGCCGTTGCCACCGCCACGCGACTCGACGTGCAGATGCTAACGATTCACACTAGCGGCGGCGGCGAGATGATGCGCGCGGCGGAAAAATCGGCGCAAGACACAGCGAAATCACTTGGCCTTGCCGCGCCGCTCGTGCTCGGCGTGACCGTGCTGACGAGTTCGGACGCGAACACGCTCGCTGAAATCGGTTGTCAGGCGAACGTCGGTCAGCAAGTCGAACGGCTCGCGACACTGGCGGTGAAATCCGGTTTGCGCGGGCTCGTTTGCTCGCCGCTAGAAATCGCGGACCTGCGACAATTTCTGCCACCGGAAATCCAACTCGTCACGCCCGGCATTCGCACCGGCGCGGAAAAAGCCGATGACCAGAAGCGCACACTCACGCCGCGCGAAGCAATTCAAGCTGGCGCAAGCTGGTTGGTGATTGGCCGCCCGATTTACGCCGCCGAAAACCCACGACTCGCCGCGGAGAAAATTTTAGAATCATTGAATTAATTTTATGAGCGAAAAAACTATCACCGTCGTCGCCACATTTCAGGCGCGTCCCGGCAAGGAAACCGAATTGAAAAATGCTTTAATCGGACTGGTCGCGCCGACGCGGAAAGAGGCGGGCTGTATCAATTACGATCTGCACACGTCGCCCGAAGACCCGGCGAAATTTCTGTTCCACGAAAATTGGACCAGCAAGGCGCACCTCGACACGCATTTGAAAACACCGCACATCGCTGCGCTGCTACCGCGCGTGGATGAACTTTGCGTGGCGTTTCCCGAAATCAGAATCTGGGAACAGATCGCCTAGCGCAAAATGATTTCGGCGACGAGCGGAGTTTTCGCCGGTCGCTGCACGGAAATTTCAAACGCAGTTTTCAGTTGGGCAACAGCTGCCTCCACCTGATTTGCGTTCGTTGCGTGAACGCGGCACAGCGTTCCATACTTTTCCACACACTCGCCAGGTT
This sequence comes from uncultured Verrucomicrobia subdivision 3 bacterium, assembly GCA_903878805.1. Lineage (GTDB taxonomy): Bacteria > Verrucomicrobiota > Verrucomicrobiia > Limisphaerales > UBA11358 > UBA11358. Next base: position 20,234 of record CAIRJF010000037.1, on the reverse strand, counting down.
TGGCGATTTTATCCACGCCTACGTCGTAATTGATTTGCGAATCTTTCGCCAGTCGCCCGCCACCGAGATCGCGAATGACTTGGCCGATGACGCGCGCGTCGCACTTGGACACGTAGCTGGACTTTTGCGCCTTCAATTCGCCGACAGCTTTCGCAGTAGAATCTAACGCGAGTTTCTTGTTGAACGCTTTCAAGTCCGCGCCTTGTGCGACAATCATCTCGTCCCACTTCGCGCGCGGCGCGCCGGAGTTCAAACACGCTTCCGCCCACACACGCGCTGCGGCGAGCGATTTAGCTTTGCGCGTCTGGACGAGGAGATGCGCGGCGGAATCAATGACGAGTTCGCGTAAATCATTCGGGCCTTTATTTTCAAGGCAATCAACACTCTCTTTTACTTCCAGCCAGTTGCCGGCGGCGCGGCCGAGCGGCGTGTTCATATCGGAAAGGATCGCCCGCGTGTTCATGCCGCATTCGTGGCCAAGGGAAATCATCTCCTTCGCCAGCTTGCGCGCCTCGGCTTTGGTCTGCATGAACGCTGCGCCGCCAAACTTCACATCAAGAATGAGCGCGTCCAGACTTTCCGCCAATTTTTTTGAAAGAATCGAAGCCGTGATGAGTGGAATGCTCGGGACGGTGCCGGTAGCGTCGCGCAGGGCGTATTTTTTCTGGTCGGCGGGAACCATGTGCTTCGTCTGGCCGCAAATGACGCAGCCAACTTTTTGAACCTGCTTGATGATTTGCGCGGCGGGCAAAAGCGTTTTAAAACCGGGAATGGAATCCAGCTTGTCGAGCGTGCCGCCGGTGATGCCGAGGCCGCGACCGGAAATCATCGGCACGCGGAAGCCGAGACACGCGAGCAGCGGCGCGAGCGGGAGCGAAACCTTGTCGCCGATGCCGCCGGTGGAATGTTTGTCCACGACCGGCCGCTCGTCCTTGGGAAATTTCAGCACATGACCGGAATCGCGCATGGCGAGGGTGAGCGCGGTGGTCTCGGCGGTGTTCAGGCCACGAAAAAAGATGGCCATGAGCATGGCGGCCATCTGGTAATCGGGAATTTTTCCGGCGGTGAATTCGCGAATCAAGCCTTGAATCTGTTCCGGCGCGAGAATTTTTCCTTCGCGCTTCGCTTCGATTAGAGAGAGAAAGTTCATCAACTTGGATAATCAATTCCCAAGTCGTTTGCTATCAATTCAAATCCTCTTTCATTCTTGAAATCTTCAAGATTCTCGCCTCGGATATGAACTTTTTCCCAACCAGACTTTGTTTTTCTGTGAAGTTTTTCAATCTGATTGCGATTCAGAGTATAGAAAATAGCGTCACAAAATCCTTCTCGCACGGGCTTCTTGTGATAAAAAAAACCAATGTTGAGGAACGCAATAATCAAATAGTCAAAAGCGCCAAACGTTTTGTCTTTCACCGGAAATGCTTTGTCGCAGTCAGTTTGGTAACGACTTTTAACCTGAGCATAAATCGGCTTTAATCGTTTTCTCGGATCTGGATGAATACAAACTAAATCGTAGCCTTCTGTATTCGGTGGAGCTTTGTAGGCTAGAATATTCCGGCGCATGAGATGACCGATAACGAGATGTTCTGCACCTAAAGAAACAACTGGCAATCTTCTGGCGTCAGTGCTTCCCATAAATTTTCAACGCAAGATTAGCCGTTAAACTTCTTCGCCGCGATGGTCGAGTTGTGTCCGCCGAAACCGAAGGAGTTGTTGACGATGGCGTTCACGGACATTTCGCGCGCGGTGTTCGGGACATAATCCAAATCGCACTCGGGGTCGGGATTTTGTAGATTGATGGTCGGCGGGACGATGCTGTTCTTGATGGCAAGAACGCACGCGGCAGTTTCCACTGCGCCAGCCGCGCCGAGCATGTGGCCGGTCGCACCTTTGGTGGAACTCACGACAAGTTTCTTCGCGTAGTCGCCGAAAACCGATTTGATGGCCTGCGTCTCGGCGATGTCGCCCTGCGGCGTGGATGTGCCGTGGGCATTGATGTAAGTGATGTCGGTCGGGTTGAGGCCCGACGTGCGAAGCGCCATCTTCATGCTGCGCGCCGCGCCTTCGCCACCGGGTGACGGCGCGGTGAGATGATGCGCGTCGGCGGTGTTGCCGTAGCCGGTGATTTCGCAATAAATTCGCGCGCCGCGTTTTTTGGCGTGTTCCAATTCTTCCAAAACGAGAACGCCTGCGCCTTCGCCCATGACGAAGCCGTCGCGGTCTTTGTCGAACGGACGCGAAGCCGTTTTCGGATCGTCATTGCGCGTGCTCATGGCGCGCATCGCGCAAAAGCCGCCGATGCCGAGGGGAATGACTGCGGCTTCGCTGCCGCCGGCAAACATGACTTGCGCGTCGCCCGCTTTGATGGTGCGCCAGGCTTCGCCGATGGCGTGATTGGCCGTCGCGCAGGCGGAGCAGGTGGAAAAATTCGGTCCGCGCAAATTGAAATACATCGAGACAAGGCCGGATGCCATGTTGCCGATGAGCATCGGAATGGTGAACGGCGACATGCGCCCCGGCCCGCGATCGAGCAAAATTTTATGTTGTTCGCTCGTCGTCGCGAGTCCGCCGATGCCGGAGCCGAGGAACACGCCGATTTCGTCGAGATTTTCTTTTTCGAGTTCGAGGCCGGAATCTTTCAGCGCGCTCCACGCGGCGTAGATGCCGAATTGCGAGTAGCGGTCGGTCCGGCGGATTTCCTTGGGCGACGGAAACGCGGCCGTCGGGTCGAAGTTTTTCACTTCGCCGGCGATTTGCGTGGCATACGCCGACGCGTCGAAGGCCGTAATTTTATCAATTCCGCACTGGCCGGTGATCAGGTTTTGCCAGAAGGAATTGAGGTCGTGGCCAAGCGGCGTGACGACGCCCAGGCCGGTGACAACGACGCGGCGATCGGAATAGTTGTTTGCCATGACAAAATCAAACGGGGCAGTTTGAGCTGTGTCCAGCTAAAACTGCCCCGCCGTTGAATTTCAAATTACTTTTGGGCTTCTTCGACGTATTTGATGACGTCGCCGACGCTCTGGAGTTTTTCGGCCTGTTCGTCCGGCACTTCGATGCCGAATTCCTCTTCGAGCGCCATGACCAACTCGACGGTGTCGAGCGAATCTGCGCCGAGGTCTTCAATAAATTTGGCCGCCGGAATAACTTGTTCGGGTTTGACCCCGAGTTGTTCGACGATGATGTCTTTTACGCGCTGTTCGATAGGTTTGTCTGACATAATTTGACAGTCTTTCTAGCTTGCAACCGCCATGCCCGTCAAGCCCTGATTTAAATTTTATTTCCGCGAAAATTTATTTAGTCGTTGCCTTCGCCATGGTTGAGGCGATTTAACAATTTTCCGTTGAAGATTTACATCACCATTCCGCCATCCACCGTCAGCACCTGCCCCGTGACGTAGCGCGCCGCCGGACTCGCCAGATACAGTGCCGCGCCCGCGATGTCGTCCGCCTCGCCGAAACTGCCGAGCGGAATCTGTTTCAGCAACGCCGTGCGCATTTCTTCCTTCAACTCCGACGTCATGTCCGTCTGGATAAAACCTGGTGCGATGGCGTTCACCGTGATGCCGCGGCCCGCGAGTTCCTTGGCGCACGACTGCGTGAAGCCGATTAAGCCTGCCTTGCTCGCTGCGTAATTGCACTGCCCCGCGTTACCGATGAGGCCGATGACCGACGAAATGTTGATGATGCGTCCCGTGCGCGCCTTGATCATCGCGCGGCTGAAACTTTTGGTGACCAGAAATGCGCCTTTCAGATTTGTGTCCAAAACCGTGTCCCAATCCGCATCGCTCATGCGCATCAGCAAGCCGTCGCGCGTCACGCCCGCGTTATTCACGAGAATGTCCACCTTGGTAGTCTCGGCCAAAATTTTCTCGGCGGCGGCGTTCACGGCGGCGGCATCGGCCACATCTACGGCGAAGGCCCACGCCTTGCGGCCGAGCGCGCGGATTTCAGCCGCGACCTTCTCGGAATTTTCCTGCGTGCGCGAGACCACGACGACATCCGCGCCTTCATTGGCGAATTTTAACGCAATGGCGCGGCCGATGCCGCGACCAGCGCCGGTGACCACCGCGATTTGATTGGCAAGCTGGCTCATAAATTATTTTCCGCCACTGGTGAAAATCACTTCACCGAATCCGCCGGGACAATTTTCACGCTGATGAGCGTTTGCTTTGTCACGGGGCGGTCGCCGGGAACGGTGGCGGTGGTGGCGATTTTTTCCAGCACGTCGTCGCCCTTGATGAGCTTGCCGAACGCGGTGTATTGGCGGTCGAGAAAACGCGGGTCGCCGTGGCAGATGAAAAACTGCGACCCGGCGGAATTAGGATCTTGCGAACGCGCCATCGAGAGCACGCCACGCGTGTGAGCCTTGTCGTTGAACTCGGCCTTGATCTGGTGTCCCGGCCCGCCCGTGCCCCACGCGCGCTGCTTGGAATCATCTTTCGTGAGCGGGTCGCCGCCCTGAATCATGAAACCTTTGATGACGCGGTGAAAACAGGTTCCGTCGTAAAAACCTTTCTTCGCGAGGTCGGTGAAGTTTTTGACGTGGCCGGGCGCGACGTCCGGCCAGAATTCCAGAATCATTTCGCCGGCGCTGGTGGTAAGGATGGCAACTTCGCTCATAAAATTATTTTTGAATTTGGAACTGAAATTTATTTCACGCTGTCGGCTGGAACGATTTTGATGCTGACCACATTCACGCGCGTGATCGGGCGGTCGGGCGTTTCCGTGGGCGTGGCGGCGATTTTATCCAGCACGTCAAAACCCTTGATGAGATTGCCGAAAACGGTGTATTGGCCGTCGAGAAAACCGGCGTCGCCGTGGCAGATAAAAAATTGGGAACCGGCGGAATTGGGATCCGACGTGCGCGCCATTGAGAGGATGCCGCGCGCATGGTGCTTGGAATTAAATTCCGCGTTGACCGTCCAGCCGGGACCGCCCGTGCCCCAAGAATCTTTCGCCGCGTCGTTCTTCGTGTTCGGATCGCCGCCCTGAATCATGAAGCCGGGAATCACGCGGTGAAACGCCGTGCCGTCATAAAATCCGCTGCGCGCGAGCTTCTTGAAATTGGCGACGTGGTTCGGCGCGACGTCCGGATAAAATTCCACGACCATCACGCCCAAGCTCGTCGTGATGATGGCGACTTCGTTGGTGCTGGGCGCGGGCGGCGGCGTGTTCGTCGTGGCCGCGACGGAATTGGTCGGCGTGGCAACCGGTTCCGCGTTGGCGCAAACGGCGGTGAGCAGCAAGGCCATTGCGCCGGTGAGAAATAAATTAAAGGTTTTCATTGGCGCAAAATTTTCCAGACTTGCGGCCAAAAGTCACGCGCGGAATAAAATCATTTCCGGCGCAGATCATCATGCATGGAACTTGAGATGAGGCTGCTCTGCGGACGGCGCGTGGCGCGCACAATCAAAATCACCACCACGACCACCGCGAACAAACCCGCGCCGACATAAATAAACGGTGAGAACTTGCGTTTCGGCTCGCCGTTAACCGCAGCGGCAATCGCAAGATTGGTCTCCGCCGCTGGCGGTAAAATTTGCGCGGTCGCTGCCGACGGCGGCACAGCGGCTGGCATGGCGTTCGTATGAATCACTGGCGCGCTCGCAATCGGCTGGACGACCGAGGCAACAACGGTTGGCGGAGTCACGACGACGATCGGATTGGTCGCGGGCGGAGCTTTGTCTCGCAAATCATTAAGCGACGTTCCGACCTTGGTTCCGACAATCACCAAATCCGGAACCACCACCGGCGGCGGCAAATTGGTGGGCGGCGGCGGCGCGAGAAACAGCGGCATGTTAATCGGACCCGGCGGAAAATTAACTGTGCAGCCGATGAATTTTCCCGACAGCGTGCGGATTAAAATCATGAACGGCTGCCGGGATTTTTTGCGCTCGTCGCGGCCGTCCAGAAAACTTTGGCTGATGCCGCCGTCGTAGGGCGTGCCGACGAGGTCGCTGCTGCCGTCGCAAAAAATCACGATGGTCAGCCGCTCGGAATTGGTGATGACATTGTTGAGCGCTGGCTGCAACGCGGCGAGTTGCGAGCCGTCCGCGTAATTGCGCGAACGCAGGAAGGCGGCCAGATTCGTCGCTAGCGTCGTGGCCTGTTCCGGCTTCCAGATCGTCAGCGGAAATTGTCCGCCGTGCATTTTTTGGTCATAAGTCCAGACGGCGAGGTTGTCGCCGTCTTGCAAACGTCCCTCGGCGCTGGTCGCAAAAAAGTTTTTTAAAACCTCTTCCGTCGCCGGCAAACGTTTCTTCATCGTCGCGGACAAATCAAAAACAAACAGCCAGCGTTGCGGCGCGGTCGGCTGGGCGGGCGCGTTCAGTGGCAACGCCAGCAAGGTCAGAAGCACAAACAACCCTTTCGTGACGGCGGAAAAAAGTTTTGGGCGATGCAATGGTTTCATGGTTCAGCGCGAGCGGAAAAACTTGTTCCGCTCGGAACGGTTGTGATTGTTCAGGTTTTCCGTCAGGTTCGCCAGCGCATTCTGAATCATCGCGATGAAATTGCCGCAGCTTGCCACGGAACCGCCGAAGCCGCTCACCGTGTCACGCTCCGCAAAATCGTCCGTCACCACCAGCACTTCGCCGTAAGGTTGAAAGCGCACCGCCGCGCGCTCGATCAAGTCATCCGCCGTCTGCCCGGCGTTGGAAAATAAAACTTCCACGGATTTGCCCGAAGTATTTTTCGGTTTCGTGCGCCGCGCGCCGCGACCGTCAAAAAAAATTGTCACCGGTGTGCCACACGCGTCCTGATAGTGCGTAAGCATTTCCACCAGCGCATCGCGCGCCGCCTCGGAATGGCGCGGCAAACCTTCCGCCAGCTCCGGCCAACTGTGGAGCAGCGAGTAGCCATCAACCAGAATTCGCACCAATGCCATGCACGCAGAATAACGCTTCGCCGTTATCGGCAAAAGATTTTCCCGTCAGTGAAATGGCTTTAGCTTTACCGCCGCTTGCGGTTTAATGCAGCGAATTTATTGACATGGTCGCCGCCAATTCCATTTTCCAAAAGTCCAACCGCAACATTGCCGTCATCGCGGCAGTCGTGTTCATCCTCGACCAGTTCACGAAATGGCTCGTGCTGAACCTGCTCGAAAAAGGCGACGAAAAAATCATCATCAATGGCTTTTTTAAGTTCGTGCATTGGGGCAATACCGGCGCGGCGTGGAGTCTTTTTCGCGGCAACAACGGCGCGCTCGCCTTCGTCGCTTTGGCTGCATTCTTTGTGCTGTTTCTCACGCGTCATCATTTTAATTCCCACACCATCTCCGGCCAGATCGCGTTCGGCCTCATCTTTGGCGGCATTGCCGGCAATCTCACCGACCGCCTGCTGCCGAGCCGTCACGAGGTCATTGATTTCATTTATTTTTTTATGCAGCAACGCGGCGGCGGCGAAATCGGTTTCCCCGCGTTCAACATCGCTGACACCGCCATCTGCACCGGCGTCGGCCTGGTTTTTCTCATCACCTGGCGCAACGAACATTCGCCGCAGCCACCGACGAATTAAGTTTCATGGCCACGCGCACGGAACATTTCACCGTCGAACAGTCGCTTCCTTCCGAGCGGCTCGACATTTTTCTGCGCACAAAATTTCCCGCCGTCTCGCGCGGCGCGATGCAGCGGCTCATCGAGCAAGGCCACATCCGCGTTGATGGCAAAACGGTCAAGCCGACGCATTCGCCGCGCGCAGGCGAAAAAATTGAGATTCACTTTCCCGAACCAAAACCCACCGCCGCGCAGCCGGAAGAAATTCCGCTCGATATTTTGTTCGAGGACAAATCGCTGCTCGTCGTCAACAAGCCCGCTGGCCTCGTCGTGCATCCCGCCGCCGGCCACGAGGAACACACGCTCGTCAACGCGTTGCTGCATCATTGCAAAGGTTCATTGAGCGGCATCGGCGGTGTCGCGCGACCGGGCATTGTGCATCGACTCGACAAGGAAACCAGCGGTTGCCTAGTCGTCGCAAAAAATGACGAGACGCACATCGCACTTTCAGAACAATTCGCCAATCGCGTCGTTAAAAAAGTTTATCACGCCATCGTCTGCGGCGAAGTGCCACGCGAAGCGGGCGAAATCCACGCCGCCATCGCACGCCATCCCACGCACCGCAAACGCATGGCCGTTCACGACGACAGCGACGGTCGCGCCGCGCACACGAGCTACCGCGTGTTGGAGAAATTGAATCACGCCACGCTCGTCGAAGCGCAGATTCATACCGGCCGGACGCACCAGATTCGCGTGCATTTCCAGCACCTCGGCCATCCGGTCGTGGGCGATGACACTTACGGCTCGACGAAAAATAAACGGCTGAAGGAACTTGCGAACTACGCTGCGCCGCGCGTGTTGCTGCACGCGAAAGAATTGAGCTTCATTCATCCGCGCACACAGAAGACCTTAAAATTTTCCGCCCCGCTGCCCGATGATTTCAAGCAGGCGTTGAAATTGTTGCGGTTGAAATAATTTAACCCGCCGTAAGCTGGATTATTTCGCGGAGTGTGGTCTGCGGTTTGAAGTTCACGCAGCGTTCCAATTTTTCCACCAGCGGTTTGCGGCGGCGCATGTCGTCAAAACCCGGCGTGTAAGCCTGATCATACGGAATCAGTTCAATCGCAGATTTCGAGTTGAGCGTGGCTACCACGAGCTTCGCTAAATCGAGAATGGAAATTTCTTCCGTGCCGCCGATGTTGAAAATCTCGCCGCGCGCCGCGTCATTTTTCTGCAATCGCACCAATGCTTCCACGACATCGTGGACGAGACAAAAGCAACGCGATTGCGCGCCGTCGCCAAAAACGCGCAGCGGTTCGCTATTTTTTGCGGCGGAAATAAATCGCGGCAGCACCATTCCGTAACGTCCAGTCTGGCGCGGCCCGACGGTGTTGAACAGCCGCGCGATGGTCACCGGCAGATTTTTTTCGCGCGCGTAGGCGAGCGCGAGAAATTCGTCAGTAAGCTTGGAGCACGCGTAACTCCAACGCGATTGGCCGGGCGGTCCGATGAGCAAATCGTCTTCCTCGCTGAATTCCGGCTTGGCGCTCTTGCCATACACTTCGGAAGTGGAAGTGAACAAAATCGGCGTGGAATTTTTCGCGGCAGCGCGCAGCAAAATTTGCGTCTCATTGAAGCTGGCTTCGAGCACGTGCAACGCGGATTTGACGACAAGTTCCACGCCGACGGTAGCGGCGAGGTGAAAAATAAATTCCGATTCGCCCGCGAGTTGTGGCAATTCGGGGCAGTTGGAAATCTTGGTCTGGATGAAGCGAAAACTTTTTTGCTGCGCCACGGCGCGCAAATTGTCGCGGCTGCCGGTGGATAAATCGTCAATGACAACAACGCTTTTACCATCTTTCAGCAGACGTTCAACCAAATGCGCGCCGATAAAACCAGCGCCGCCGGTGATTAAAATATGTTTTCCATTTTTCATTTCAGAGCATTTGCGACGGCTTCGGCTAATTTTTCACGGAACTCGGCGCTTTCAATTTTTCCCGACTCGCGCGGATTAGAAAGATAGCCGCCTTCAATCAAAACCGCCGGCCGTCTTTGGCCGAGCAGCACCCCCATGAAGCGCGCGCGTCGGATGCCGCGATCTTCCTCGCCACTCGTGTGCAGCACCGCCGCATGCAGCCGGACGGCGAATTGCAAATTTTCCACGTCGAAGGCGTTATTCGGATAATGGTCGCTCCACAAATCGCTGTAGCCGCGCGTGAGCGTCGAGGGCATTCCGCTCGGTGTCAGACAATACGTTTCCAGACCGTTTTGGATTTTGTCCGGCGCGGCGGAATTGAAATGCAAGCTGACAAACAAATCCGCGTGGTGCGCCTCGGCGAAATTCACTCGATTTGACAGCGCCACTTCGGAATCGTTCGTGCGCGTCAGAAAAACTTTCCAGCCGTTCGTCTCCAGCAGGATTTTCATGCGTCGCGCCCAATCGAGCGTAAATTCTTTTTCAAATCGTCCGTCCGTCAAACTGTGCGTGCCGACGTTTGCGCCGCCGTGGCCGGGATCGAGCACAAGCACGCGATTGGTGCCAAAGGCCAGCGGTTCATCGAGCAGTAGCGGCTCCAGATTTTTTTGCAAGTCTAGGCCGTGGACGAAAACCTGATCGTCAATGATTTCCGGAGCGAAGCCGAGATGCAGCACGATTCCGTTCCAAACCGCCTCGCGGCTGCCGATCTCCAAGATCATTCTTCCGTGTGCCGAACTGACTTCGTAGGCGGTGACGGCCGCATTTGAAATCCGGCGGGGTGCGGCGATCTTATTTTCCGCCGCCCAGCGGTCGAGCGAAGTCCACGTCAGGATCGGTGCGGCCGGAAATTTTTTGGGCGGCAGGTTTGTTTGGACGACCGGGATGGGAAAAGGATGAATGCCTGGGCGCACAGTTGAATTTGCCTTTGGCGGCAAAGGCTGGACGACTTTGTTTGTCACCGACCATTCCTTCGGCACGGGTTCGGATTTGCCGCCGTCATAAATGCTGGCGCAGCCCGCCAAAAACATCAGCGCGCTGCCAAAAATGATTCCCACAAATCGGAACACCCGCCAATTGTGCGGAACGAAATTGCGGACTCAAGCTGTTTTGCGCGCGACTTGTTTGCGGCGGCGATTTGCGGCAAACTGTGCGCAGTGAAAATTCTTGTCGCCATCACCGGAGCCAGCGGCGCACTTTACGCGCAACGGCTGCTCGACAACTTGAATCCGCGCGAACATGAAATCCATGTCGTGTTGAGCAACTACGCGCAGCAGGTCGTCGCCGAGGAACTGCCGGGCGGATTGAAATTTCCTGAAGGCGTGACGCCGCACAGTTTGAAAAGCATGAACGCCCCGTTCGCCAGCGGCTCGAATCCGCCGGACGTGATGGTCGTGATTCCCTGCACGATGGGCACGATGGGCCGCATCGCGCACGGTTACAGCGAAGACGTTTTGCAGCGCGCCGCCGACGTGGTGTTGAAGGAAAAGAAAAAACTTATTCTCGTCCCGCGCGAAACGCCGCTGAATCTCATTCAGGTAAAAAACATGGAACTGCTTTTGTTGGCGGGCGCGACGTTGATTCCGGCCAATCCTAGTTTTTATTCCGGCGCCAAAACCATTGTTGAACTCGTGGACACCGTCGTTGCGCGCGTGCTTGATCACATGGGGTTGCCGAACAAAATCGCGCCGCGTTGGGCGGAAGAAAAAGAATGATTGCAGTGATTCAAAAGTGGGGCAGCTTCGTGCGCTTTTCGCACACGGTTTTTGCGCTGCCGTTCGCGCTGGCGGCAATGCTCGTGGCCGCGCGCGACAATCGCGGTTGGCCGGGTTGGCGCGTATTCGGACTGATTTTGGCGGCGATGGTTTGTGCACGGACGTGTGCGATGGCGTTCAATCGCATCGTTGACCGCAAATTCGACGCGCTGAATCCGCGCACGGCCAACCGTCATTTACCGGCGGGAACAATTTCCTTGTTCAGCGCCGTTTCACTTTGTGTCTTGGCAGCCGCCGGTTTGATTGCTGCAAGTTATTTTCTGAATCCGGTCTGCTTTTATTTTTCGCCCGTCGCCCTCGTGCTGGTTTGTTTTTACTCGCTAACAAAACGGTTCACAGATTACACGCATGTTTTTCTCGGCATCGCGCTCGCGCTCGCGCCTATCGGCGCGTGGCTGGCGGTGAAAGGAGCGAATGTTTCCGCGCTGGAAATTTTGCAGATGACTTTGCTTGCCGTCGCCGTCGTGCTGTGGCTCGTCGGCTTCGACATCATCTACGCGCTGCAAGATTACGAATTCGACAAGTCGCACGGCCTGCGCTCGCTCGTCGTGGCGTGGGGGCCGCAAAACGCCTTGGGCGCGGCGTTTCTCGCGCACATCGCGATGTGCGGCGTGCTGCTCGGCTTCGGTTTGCTATGTCATTTTCGCATCGCGTATCTCATCGGCTGGCTCGTCATTCTCGCCTGCCTTGTGATGGAACACTGGATTGCGCGCCGTCGCAGTTTGAATTGGATTAACAACGCTTTTTTTCGGCTGAACGCGTTGGTCGGCGTAATATTTCTAGTGGTCGTGGCGGCGGAAATAATTTTCCAAGGAGGATTCCGGCTGCGGTGATTCACGCAAAGGCGCGAAGGAAATTCTTATATAAAATCACTGCCGAAAATCTTTGCGCCTTTGCTTGAAGAAAATTTGCTTTAGATTTTTGTCTTGATGCCGCAGGCGCGGGCGATGCACCAGCCGCTCAACGCTTCGTAAATCGCAAACAGTCCGGCAGCGATGAAAATCCAGCCGAACCACAATTCGCTATCCACGCAGATAAAGATGCCGACGGTGAGGCAAATCGTCCCGATCACACCGCGGGCGATGCGGCCGGTGCGTTTGAGGTTGGGGCGGAAAAAATTCCTCACGGCCAAAATCTACCACAGAAAATTTCCGTGGCAAGCCGCGCGCGGCAGCGCAGTTTTTCTTTACGAAGCGTGCCAGCAGCGCGAGAATCGTTGCCGGATGAGAAGTGCGCTACCCAAATTTTTCCTGACTTGCCTGTCAATGTTGTTCGCCTTCTCGCTTTTCGCCACCAACTCGCCCGCGCCGGCAGACGCGAATTTTCCCGACCCCACCGTCACCGATGATAATCCGGCGACGAAACAGTTGACCGAGTTGTTGAAAAAAAATGGCGGCCAGTCCGACAGCCTGATGCATGAACATTTTTTGTTTGCCTCGATGTTTTGGGGCGCGGTGGCGGGCGGTTATCTGCTTTACGCGCGCAAGCAGTGGGAGGTCATGCCGTTCATCGGCGGCGTGGCGATGATGACGGTGTCGTTCATAGTTGTGTCGTGGTTTTGGATGTCGCTCGCCAGCATTGCGATCATGGTCGCGGTGTGGTGGCTGTGCAAGCAGGGTTTTTGAAAACAGAAGATGTTTTTAGAACGACCAGTTCACAATCGGAAAGCCCGTGGCGAGCTTGTCCGGGAATTCCTTGAACCACGGATTGTTCAGCGCGACATTGACGAGGCCGATCTGCACGCCGTGCAACTCTTTCGTGTAGTTCACGAAACCCCATTGGAGGCCGTGGAATTCGTTGGCGACATTCACAAAGCCGTCCTGCCAGCCGGTGAATTTCACCTTGCTGTAGTTCACCAGCGACCAAGCCACCCCGGTGTAGGTCTCGTCGTAATTGACAAAGAACGACCAGGTAAAACCTTTGCTGTCGCCGGTGCTGCCGTTGACGAAACCGAGCGCCAGCGCGCTCTGCGGATTTTCACCCCAGATGCTCAAGCAGATGCCGCTGATTTCAGTGGTCTTGCTGTGGATGGCGATGTCGGGCGTCAACGAGGCCTGAAAGAATGGCTCGTCGGAGGCCTTGACGTTGGTGATGGCGGCAACGAGTGCCGCGAGGAGGATTAGTTTTTTCATGTGTTGGTTTTTAGTTTGGACTGCGCGTTTGTTTTAGGGCAACGCAGTCGTCAAAGCAATTCATTTAGCCGTATTAAAAATTTTAGAACGACCAGTTCACGATGGGAAAACCTGTCGCCAGTTTGTCCGGGAAATCATGGAACCACGGATTGTTCAGCGCGATGTTGACGAGACCGATTTGCACACCGTGAAGTTTTTCCGTGTAGTTCACCAGCGCGAGTTGGAAGCCGTGAAATTCCTGCGCGACGTTGACCACGCCTTCCTGAAAACCCGTGAACGTGCCTTTCGAGACGTTCACGATACACGGACAAAAAAGGATGCCGCCTTGCCAGCCGGTGAAACTCGTCGTGCTGTAATTTACCAAGCCCCATGCGACGCCGGTGTAGGAATCAGCGTAGTTGAACAAGCTCCAGGTAAAACCCTTGCTGTCACCCGTGCTGCCGTTGACAAAGCCGAGCGCGACGCCGGATTGCGGGTTCTCCCCCCAGATGCTCAACGCGAGTCCGTTGATCTGGTCTGTTTTCGGATGCACCGCGATGTCCGGCGTGAGCGAAGCCTGAAAGCCATGTTCCTCCGCCTGCAAACTGGCGGCACTGATAACAAGAGCGGCAACAACGAATAATTTTTTCATTATTAATTTTTAGAGTTTCAATTTAACAAATTTCTTCGAGTGAACAATCAGGTGAACACCTTATCTCGCCACCGCCGTGACTCAAAGCAAAAACCGGAAGCCACGAACGGCTTCCGGTATGGAATTTTATTATTATAGTGGCAGTCCGCTAGGACATTACTTGGCTTTCTTCAACGCACTCAAGCCCGCGTAAACCGCGTTCTTGCCGAGCAATTGCTCGATGCGCAGGAGCTGATTGTATTTTGCCAGACGGTCGGAGCGGCTGAGCGAACCGGTCTTAATCTGTCCGCAGTTCGTCGCCACCGCGATGTCCGCGATGGTCGCGTCTTCCGTTTCGCCGGAGCGATGCGAGAGGACGGCGGTGTAAGCGTGGAACTGCGCGAGCTGCACAGCGTCGAGCGTCTCGGTGAGCGATCCGATCTGGTTCACTTTCACGAGAATCGAGTTTGCCGTGCCGGTATCAATGCCTTTTTGCAGGAACTTCACGTTCGTCACAAACAAATCGTCGCCGACGAGCTGAACTTTGTCACCGATCTTGTCAGTGAGTTGCTTCCAATGTTTCCAATCACCTTCGGCACAGCCGTCTTCGATGGAGACAATCGGATACTTAGCTACAAGCTTCGCGTAGAAGTCCACAAGTTCCGCGCCAGTCACGGTCTTGCCGGTGGATTTCTTGAAGGTGTAAGTGCCGTCGTGGTTGTAGAATTCAGAAGCCGCCACGTCGAGCGCGAGGTTGACCTGCTTGCCCGCTTTGTAGCCCGCGTTCTTCACGGCTTCGAGGATGGATTCAATCGCGTCTTCCACGCTGTTCAATTTCGGCGCGAAACCGCCTTCGTCACCGACGGCGGTGGACAGGCCGCGCTTCTTCAACACGCTCTTGAGCGCGTGGAAGATTTCCGTGATGGCCTGCAAACCTTCGCTGAAGGTGTCGAAGCCGTGCGGCTGGATCATGAATTCCTGGAAATCAATCGGAGCGTCCGAGTGCGCGCCGCCGTTGATGACGTTCGCCATCGGCACGGGGAGAACTTTCGCGTTCGGTCCACCGATGTATTTGAACAGCGGCTGATTCAACGCGGTCGCGGCGGCTTTGGCGTTCGCGAGCGAGACAGCGAGGATGGCGTTCGCACCGAGCTTGGATTTGGTTTCCGTGCCGTCGAGCTTGAGCATCGTGGCGTCCACGGTGAGCTGGTCGAGCGCGTCCACACCGATGAGCGCGGATTTGATTTTCGTGTTCGCGTTGGCGACGGCCTTGAGCACGCCCTTGCCGAGATAGCGAGATTTGTCGCCGTCGCGGAGTTCGATGGCTTCGTGTTCGCCGGTGCTCGCGCCGCTGGGCACGGCTGCGCGACCTGCCGCGCCGCATTCGAGCGTCACGTCAACTTCCACCGTCGGATTTCCGCGCGAGTCGAGGACTTCGCGCGCCTCAATGTTCTGGATTTTTGTCATGGTAAAATTCTTTTTGGTTCCTTGTTTAATACCGCGAACCGCAACGCATGATAAAAGCCGTGCGCCGCGAGTCAAGAAAGGCGTTGCGCCTTCTGGCAAACCAAATCTAAATTTCGGAGCGTCTGCTCAATTTTCCCGGTGGCTGAATTCGCGGATCATCGCGCGCCACCAGGGCGCTAGTTTTTCTTCGGGCCGCAACCACGCTTGTTGATGCAGCCACACCATGACGCGTTGGTCGGCCATCACAGTCATGCGCTCGGACGAATTTAATTTTTCCGGTCCGCCCGACAAAAGTTTTTCGCCGAGTTCGCGCACCGCGTCCGTGCCTGCGCCAATTTTGGTGAAATGTTCCGCATAGACGGGATTCAATTGTTTTTCTCGCAACAGCGTGACGTGAATCGCATTCACATACGGATCGAGGACGGCGGCGGCGAGCCCGGCGTGAACGCGGCAACGCGGCGATTTGTCTTCGGTCAGCTCGTGGATTTTCATGCGCGAGCGCAGGGAGATGAGTTCCATCGGTGGTGCGGTTTCTTCCGGTGTCAAAAAAAGTCCGGCGCTTTTGGCGCGCGCACCCAGACCGCGACGGCTTGTCAGCACACTCAAAGGAATCGAGAAAAACATCCCCGCCAGCAGCGGCGTGAACCACCAAAAAAGTCCGGGGTCGAGTTCCCAAGTGAACCAGCCCCACACGAGGCCGATGAGCGTGTGACCCCAGTGGCGTTGCGCGGCGTAAAACCAGTCGGTGCCGTCGGCGGAACGTTTTTGCGTCGTCCAGCCGACGCTGATGCCAGCGATGTTCGTCACCACGAATCGCGTGTGCCAGAGCATCAGCAGCGGCGCGTGCAGCGTGGAAAAAATGGTTTCGCAGATCACGCCACCGGTGGCGTTGAGCAACCCGCCGAAAAGTTTGCGGCGCGGCCAGTCGTTGGCGAGGTCAATGAGCGAGAGAAATTTCGGCAGCATGATGACGACCATGCAAATCATGAAAATCAAAAATGCGTGCGCCGTGCCGCTCCAGTTTTTCAGATACGGATTGAAAGAATCCACGGTGATGTCCGAAAGGCCGGTCATTTTTTGGGCGAAGTAAATCCAGTCAAACGTGATGAGGAACGCGAGCCAGAGCGGACTGGCGACGTAGCCAAAAATTCCCAAAATCAAGTGCATCCGGCTCACGCCGCGCAAACCTTTCGCAAAAAGCACAAGGCCGTGTTGCAAATTTCCCTGGCACCAGCGGCGTTCGCGCTGGGCGTTTTCAATGAGCGCCTGCGGCGCTTCTTCGTAGCTGCCTTCCAAATCATAGGCGAGCCAGACGGCCCAATTTTCGCGGAGCATCAGCGCGGCTTCGACGAAATCGTGCGAGAGAATTTGTCCGCCGAAGGGTTTGCGTCCGGGCAGCGACGGCAGATCGCAAAATTGCATGAACGGTTCGGTGCGGATGATGGCGTTGTGGCCCCAGTAATTTCCAAAATCGAGCGCCCAATAATTCAGTCCCGCAATAAAAACCGGCGCGTAAAGGCGGTTGGCAAATTGCTGGATGCGGCCAAACAAACTTTCCGCATTCACAAGCGAAGGCACGGTCTGGATCAGGCCGACGGTCGGATGCGCCTCCATCAATTTCACCAAGTCCACAAGCGTTTCGCCGCGCATCACGCTGTCGGCATCGCAGCAAATAAAATAGCGGTAGCGCATGCCCCAAGTGTTGAGAAAGTCGCGGACGTTGCCGCTCTTGCGCGCTTCGTTGAACAGGCGGCGGCGGTAATAAATTTTTCCGAGCGCGTCGAGGTCGCGCACGAGTTCCGACCAGCGCGCTTCTTCCTCGACCCAGCGGTCGGGATTGGTCGAGTCGCTTAAAATAAAAAAATCGAATTGAGCAAGCTGGCCGGTGCGTTCGAGCGATTCGTAGGTCGCGCGTAAACCTTCGAGCACACGGACGGAATCTTCGTTGTAAATCGGAAAAATGATGGCGGTGCTCGTGCCATCAATTTTTTGCTCCTTGAAATTTTTTAGCGCAGTGATGCGGCGATTCGTGCCGAAGGTGCGGATGAAAAACCCATAGACACCGTGCATACAGCCGATGGCCGTGAGCAAAAACAAAATGATGAACAGCACCAGCAACACGGTGCGCGACGCGCTCCAGCCGGTGCGCCAGAGCAAATCGGCGAAGAGCATCGAGACGAAGCCGGTGAGCAGCACCGCCGAGGAAAAAAATAAAAACAACCGCCAGCCTCGCCGGAGCCGGGGCGGAGTTACAGCAGTAATGTTGGGTGCGTCAGGCATTTAATCGAACCAGGATTTCACCTGCTCGAAGCCGCCGTGCGTGAGCCAGAAAACCGCGATGAGCAGCAGCGCGAAAAATGCCCACGCGAGTGCCATGCGGACGTAAGGTAGCTTGCTGAAATTAGTCAGCGTAGTGAACGGGCCGAGGTCGAGCGGACGGGGCGTCATTTTGGACAATTGAAAATCTGGGCCGGCAAGAAAGAAGCTTTCGCGCATGGATTCGACGAATTCCGACGGCCACGGACCGGGACGCAGAAATTGATCCTGCCATTTGCCCGGCATGTCTGCGAGCAATAGCGCAAGGCGACCGCGCGTGGAAAGGGTTTGTTCGCTGCCGATTGGCGAAGTTTGCAGCAATTCGCCAAACCAGTCGGTGACGATCCGATCCATTTCTTCGGCGGCAATTTCCGTGGCGCTGCGATTTGGTTCTGCGGGCGCGCGACGTTGGGCGCGTTCGAGCACGCGCAGGACAAGCTGGCCAAGCAATGGCTTGTTGCGGATACGCAACGCGTGAAAATAATTTTCCACTTTCACATATGCCGCGTTCCATTCCTCCAGCGAACGCCCGGCGATCTCGCCGGAAACGTCCGGCAGAATTTTCAGGGCGGGCTCCATTGATAAACCCAGGTTTCGCCGACTTTGTTTGTGCCTTGCTGCAACGAGCAGCGCAGGTCAATCGCGTCTTTGCTGCCGGCGGGTGGAATCATTTTCAGAATCACGCGCCACGTTCCGAGAAAATTATTACGCGTGACAAAGCTGTCTACGATGCGCGCGCCGCCGCTGCAATTCGCAACCACCGTCGGCGGTTTATTTTCAGGAATGGCGTCAAGTTTTGGGCCGTCGAAATCAATGACGAACTGCCGTCCGCCAAATTGCGCGTCCGGTCCGATGCGCGTGGAAACGATGCGATTTTCGGAGCGCCTCACATCGGCGTCGCCGCCTTCCCAGTGCAGCGTGTAGCCGAAACGAAATGGCTGGAGCGGCGCGGGTTTATTTTTCGGATCCCAAAAAGCGACAATATTATCAAGGCCTTCGTAGCTGGTGCTCAATTCGACGAGGTGCAAATCGCCGTCGCCCCAATTGCCTTCCGGCTCAACCCAAACACTCGGGACTTGGTGATACAAATTGAACGAGTCCTGATACGCGGCGAAATTTCTTTCGCGTTGGAGCAGGCCAAAGCCTTTGATGTTCGGCGCGTGAAAAACCTGATGGCGCGTGGCGGGCGGGTTGTCGAGCGGCCGCCAAAAAGTTTCGCCGTTGCCCATGTGGACGAGCAGGCCGTCGCTGTCGTGAACTTCGGTGCGGTAGTCATCGAACTTGCGCTCGGTGTCTTTGCCAAACCAAAACATGCTGGTCAGCGGCGCGAGACCGATGGTTTTGGATGGCTTGCGATTTTTATCTACGGCAATGACGTTGTTCGTTTCGCGAAAATATAAAACGGCGCGGATGCTCGCAGTGGTCGTGTCGCCGGGCTTGATGAAAAATTCATACGCGCCGACGCAACTCACGCTGTCGAGGATGGCGTAAAGCCGGAGTTCGCTGTCGTCCTTCTGCGGCTTGCCGAGCCACCAGTCGGTGAAGATGGGAAATTCCTCGTTGCGGTCGCCTTCGCCGGAATCGAGCGCGAGGCCGCGGGCGGATTCGCCGTAACGCAGATTTTTTCCAAGCAGCCGGAAATAACTCGCGCCGAGAAATGCGCCGAGTTCGTCGAGCTGCCCCGGCTCGTTAAGCGCATACAAAATACGGAAGCCGGCGTAACCGGTCTTGGTCGGAATCTGGCCGGCGATGTCGAGTTTGCCGTAATCAAAAAAATCCTGGACGAAACGGATGGGCTGCGTGTGCGTGAGGGTGAACTCGTTGACATGAACCGGCTCTTGATAAAGATAGCCGGGATGAAAAAATTCCACGCGGAAGGGCAGTTGATCCGGCGACCACAATGCGCGCTCGCGGCGGAAACGGATTTCGCGGTATTTGTCGTAGTCCAGATTGTCTTGGCGCAGCACCTTTGGCAAATCGGCGCGCGGTGAGTGGAACGGCGATTTGGCGCGTTCGAGGGCGCGCTGCGCGACGTAATCAAGATTCACCTCGGCGGATTCCGCGCCGAGGGTTTCCCGCGCGGTCAGCAAAATTCCGATTAAAATCAGCAGGCCAAATGGTCGCGACACACCGCCATGAAAGCTGAAAAAGGCGCGGTTTGCAAGTTCGGCGGCGCAACCGCTAACGTGCCAGAACTCCGCCGCCGGTGAACAAGAACCTAATTCGGATTTTTCAGGTAACGCACGCTGTCTAATTTTTTGACGGTGCTGTCCAGATTCTTGCCACACCTAGTTAATCGGCCAGCCGTTTATTGCATCCGGTGCGCCGGGGTGAGCGTGCTCAAAGAGCAGGTCGGGCTTGTGCCAACCGAGCTCAACACATAAGTGCCGCTCGCGGGGCAGGCCGGGAGGCTGCCGGCGGAGTTCAGCTTGATGTAAGGCGTCAGCGCCGTGCCCAGCGT
>CAIRJF010000036.1 GCA_903878805.1 uncultured Verrucomicrobia subdivision 3 bacterium | reverse complement strand
GAAACAACACCCGCGCCGGACAAAACCCAATGGAGGATTGAAAAAATGAGTTGCAAAAGTATGAAGCAGGACGAAAATGACCAAAATTACAAAAAAGAGTCCACGCTGGTCGTGGGCAAGAAACCATATGGGAAATCCCGAGTTAAATAGGTGAATACGCAACCTACTATCAGCCTTCCGATATATTTCCCACTGGCTTTCATAGTATTTTTCCTCTTGGCTGATTTTTCCCCTGAAAACCAGAAAGGCGCACACCCGCGCGCCTCCCAGGGGTAGCCGACCAAGGCACCCAACAACGAAACGCACAAGGAGTGCGCCCGGTGGGGCGCGCCTTGGCTTTCGTTGTTTTGGGAAATTCCTCACTTTTTAGGAGAGGAGCTTGGTCGGCGTTTTCCAGGAGTTGTGTAGCAGCCAATGCTACGCAAATTTGATTTGTTAAAGAACAAACTAGATTTAAGTCTTTCAACCGAGATTGCCAAGTTAATTTTGCAAATAAAAAAGCCGGAGTCTTTCGACTCCGGCGTTGATTGCAAAATTATTTCTAGAAACGGAAATGCGCGAAAGCTTTGTTGGCCTGCGCCATCTTGTGAACCTCGTCACGTTTGCGGATGGCGTTGCCCTGACCTTGGAAAGCTTCGAGGATTTCCGTGGCGAGCGCAGCCTTCATCGGCGTGCCCTTCTTGGCATCCGCGAAATCCACAATCCAGCGCAGCGCGAGCGCGTTCTGACGTTCCGCCGGAATTTCCAGCGGCACCTGATACGTCGCCCCACCGACGCGGCGGGCTTTCGTTTCGATGCGCGGCTTGGCGTTATCCACCGCGCGTTGCAAAATTTCAATCGGGTTGCTGTCCGGATTCTTGGCCGAGATGGTTTCGAACGCGCCGTAAACGATGCGTTGCGCCGTGCTCTTTTTGCCGGAAACCATCACGGTGTTCACGAGGCGGCTGACCAGCGTGTTCTGGTATTTGCCGTCTTTGGCCATCGGCCGTTTGGTAGCTGTATGTCTGCGGGACATGATTATTTATTCCTTAAATTATTTCGCGGCAGCTTTCGCGGCCTTCGGTTTCTTCACGCCGTATTTGGAACGGCTCACGCGGCGTTTTTCCACGCCGGCGGCGTCCAACGTTCCGCGCACGATGTGGTAACGCACACCCGGTAAATCTTTCACACGGCCGCCGCGCACGAGCACGATGCTATGTTCCTGCAAATTGTGGCCTTCATCCGGAATGTAGGCGATGACTTCGTAGCCGTTCGTCAAACGAACCTTGGCCACCTTACGCATCGCGGAGTTGGGCTTTTTCGGCGTGCGCGTCATCACTTGGATGCACACCCCACGACGAAACGGTGAATTTTCCAAGGCAGGCGACTTGGATTTATACTTAACTTTAGTGCGGCCCTTGCGGACCAGTTGGTTGATTGTCGGCATTTGCGTTAAATTCGCGGTAAAAATTACCGTTTCAGCTTTTGGAGAAACGGAGCGCGGAATATATCAAACCCGCTCATTGTGGCAACATTATTTTCCAGCTTTTTTGGAACACTTGCCCTGCCGCCGCTTCTGCCGTAATAATTTCAGCCGAAATTCTGCGCATGAAACGATATTTTCTCTCACTCATCGGCCTCCTGTTCCTCGCCAATCAGGTCTTCGCTGCCAACGCCGATTACAAGTTGGTTCTGATTTCCATGACGAACAATGCCGTGCGCGTCCGCCTGCCGCTCACCGACGTGACCGGCAAAGTGCGCGTGAAAGAAAAATCTTCCGACGGCTTTGGCTTGCCCGTCGCGCCGATGAAAACTTCCCTCAACAAGAAATTTTATCTGGAGTGGCAGATTGGCTACGACATTCCCAACACGAACAGCCCGAGCGTCGTTCCCGAAATAAAATTTATCCGCAACAGCGAAACCAAATACGGCCACGAACTTTCCAAAATAATTTTTGAAGCCCTGCGCTCGGAAATTATTTCCACGAATGATTTGATCCGCGAAATTGACTCGCTGAAGAAAATTCTTCCAAGCGAGTTTGAAGAAAACCAATCCGTGCAAGTGGAGGTTTCAACCAACTCAGCCGCAGACGGATTTCAAAGCGCCATTCAACGGCTGCCACAGTTCACCAAAACGACGCCGCACGGCTGGGTGCAAATCCAGCTCAAACAGAAACAGCGCGCGGTCGGTTATCAGGCGATGGTTTATGTTTGCCTGCCGATGAATGAAGTTTTGGCGATGGATGGTTCACAGCGCAAGACTGGACCAGCCAAATCCAAAGAGACGGTTTATTACGATTTCACCCGCGCGAATTCCGATTTGCTGCTCGCCATCATTCACGCCTTCGGCATCGCCTCGCAACAACACAACGAAGACATCCAAAAAATTCTCGGCAAGATTTTGGAAACGACTCGTTAAACTTTCTTCCGCCGCCAGCCCGCGATGAACATGCCGTTGCCGTTCAAGTCTTGCGGCCAGATGAATTTTGTAGCGGCGGTCGGTTGACCGCCGGAAGAAATGTTCGTTAACTCCATCGGTTCAAATTCCGCTGCGAACTTGGAATTAAAATCTTCCACCACCTCGGTCGTCTCCGCGCGCGTCAGCGTGCAGACGGAGAAAATCAATTTACCGCCCGGCTTCACGCTCGGCGCGACGTGCGTGAGCAGCTTCTTCTGGATTTCCGAAAGTTCGCGCACATCGTTCGGCTCGGTTGTCCAACGCGCCTGCGGGTTGCGCTGCCACGTTCCGATGCCGCTGCACGGCGCATCCACGAGGACGCCGTCAAATTTCGTTTTCGTCGGCAATTTTGCGCCGCCATCCCAGTGAGCCGAGCGATAATTAAAAACCTTCGCCCGCCCTGCCCGGCGTTTGAGTTTGGTCAGGCGCCATTCCGCGCGGTCACTCGCCCAGAGCATTCCTTTGTTCTGCATCAGGTCGGACAGGTGAAGCGTCTTGCCGCCTTCACCCGCGCAGGTGTCCCACCACGTCTCGCCCGGTTGCGGCGCGCAGACCAAGCCGACGACTTGCGACGCGATGTCCTGGATCTCAAATTCGCCTGCGTGAAATTCCGGCGTCTTGAACAAATCTTCCTCGCCGCGATACAAGATTGCTTCCGGCAGCAACGGACTCACATCCGCCGCGAACAGTGTTTTCGCCAGCGACTCTGCCGTGCCGCGTTTGGCACGCAGCCACAATTTCGGTTCGCGCTGCAAGGAGAGCAGCCATTCATCGGTGACCTCCATTTCCTCCGCCGTCCACGCGGGCACGGCTTTCTCGCGCAGTTCAGCCAACGGGACACTGGCGTTGTTGGCCTGAAAGCGCTGGTTCAAGCGGATGGCGAGACGCATCTTGTTTTCCACGCCGCGCTCCTCGCGCAGCCAGACGTGCCAGCGGTAATACAGAAAAACCGTCTTGGCGATCTCCGTCGCGTCGAAGGGCGCGAGGTCTTTGATCTGCTTGAGCACCTCGCGCAACGCCGCGTCCGCCGGCTTGTCTTTGCCGGTTTTGCGGATCACTTCCGCCGCGACGGCTTGAACATCATGAATCATGTTCCCGCAGCATACGCAATTGGACGGTGACAATACAACGCGGACATGAGGTGAACCGCGAACTACGCCAAACACGCGAACGGCTTCAATGGAGAAAACTTTGACACCAATCAATGCGAATTAAAAACTCCTTCAACGAAACAAATCGCTGTGCGTGCCGGTGCGTTCAAAGCGGACGTGCGAACCGCTTTCTGCCAGCGTGTAAATCAAAACCCAATCCGGCTCGATGTGGCAATCGCGGCTGCCGGCAAAATTTCCGCGCAGGGGATGGTCTTTGTATTCCGGCGGCAAAGGCTCGCCGTCAATCAGCAGTTCCAGCACGGCCTTGAGTTGCGCCATGTCCTTGCCGCGCTTCTCCGCGCGTTTGACATCTTTCTTGAATTGGCTGGTGCGGCTGAACGTCCTCACAAGCCCAAATCGGCGTAAAGTTCCTTTTTACTGCCAAACCGCTTTACACTTTTTCCCGACTTGCTGGAGTTGAGCGTGCGCGCCGTCAACGCGTTCGGAATCCGCACGTCAAAGGGCAGACCGCGTTGCAGCTTGATCTGCCGGTAAAGCAGATGCACCGTCTCGGAAACCGTGAGTCCCAAATCCGAAAGGATATTTTCAACTTCGGTTTTCAGCCCCGGCTCGACGCGGGCGCGGATGTTGGCGGTTTTGCTCATGGGCTGAATGTAGCCCTATCAGGGCTACATGACAAGCGGCTTTGTTGTGGGATGAAATTCGCGCAACGCCGCGTCCGCCAGCTTGTGGGTTTTGCGAATCACTTCCGCCGCGATGGCTTGAACAACATGAATCATTTCCAGCAGCATACGCGATTAGACGGTGACAATACAACGCGCACATGAGGCGAACCGCGAACTACGCCAAATACGCGAACGGTTTCTGAAAATTTATTTAACGCAATTTGCTCATCTGGTCATCAAGTCGGTTTTGCGATTGATTAAAACTCGGCGCACAAACAAACTCGTAGCGTTCAATGAAACTCTACGTTGGAATCACAGATCAAGATTGGTTTAGGTTTCTGCGAGCCAAAGCTGCGGTGGAAATGAATTTTTGGCGGCCTCGCAACAAAACCGAGTTCCAAGCGATTGCTCCGGGAGAACTATTTCTTTTCAAGTTAAAATTCCCAGAAAATAAAATCGTCGGCGGTGCATATTTTGTCCGTCATACAATTCTTCCACTGGATCTGGCATGGGAAGTATTCGGCGAAGCAAATGGGTGTAATTCATTCAACGTGTTCCGACACAAAATTTCCTCGCTTCGCGGCGATCAAGAAAGAAATCCTCACATTGGTTGCACAGTATTAACCGATCCATTTTATCTTCCCGAATCAGAAACTTGGCCGGCACCATCAGATTGGTCGCGAAATATTGTGTCTGGAAAATCTTATGATGTTTCCACTGTGGAAGGCGCGCGTCTTTTTGCGCAAGCCAAGCACGCCATGAGTAAGAAGCTGGATTTTAGTGATGCCTTGCTGCGAGAAGATTCCCCGCGTTACGGAACTGAACAACTAGTGAAGCCACGGCTCGGACAAGGTGGGTTTCGAGTTGTTGTGCTTGAAGGATACGAGCGCCGATGCGCCATCACCGGAGAAAAAACACTCCCAGTTTTAGAAGCTGCACATATTCAGCCATTCGCCGAAAATGGCCCGCATGACCTTTCAAACGGGTTGCTGCTCCGATCGGATTGGCACACGCTTTTTGACCGTCATTATGTAACAGTGACAAGCGATTTGCGAATTGAAGTCAGTCGCCGAATCAAGGAAGAGTTCTCGAACGGACGCGAATACTACGCCTACCATGGCAAAGAGTTAAAGGTTCTGCCAAAAGAATTTTCAGAGCGCCCAGCGAAACAATTTCTCGAGTGGCATCAAAGTCATTTTCTGTCGTAATTCTTTTCAAACTGTTCGCGTAGTTCTTGTATTTCGCGGTTAAAACAAAAAGCGGCCTCCGTTTCCAGAGACCGCTTTGATTGAATTTGGTTTCACTTCACGCCTTCGCGACCAACTGCCGCAACACATACGGCAGAATGCCGCCGTGCTGGTAGTAGTCAATTTCGATGGGCGTATCAATGCGGCAGCGGACGGCGACATTTTCCACGGAACCATCCTTGCGCGTGATCTTCAGCGTGAGGTCCTGCTGCGGCTTGATGTTCGCGTCGAGGCCGACGATGTCGTAGGTCTCGGTGCCGTCGAGCTTCAAGGTCTGCGCGGTGGTGCCTTCCTTGAATTGCAACGGCAGCACGCCCATGCCAACGAGGTTGCTGCGATGGATGCGCTCGAAGCTTTGCGCAACGACGGCTTTCACGCCGAGGAGGTTTGTGCCTTTAGCGGCCCAATCGCGCGACGACCCGGTGCCGTATTCCTGTCCGGCGAGGATGATGAGCGGAATTTTTTCGGCCTGATATTTCATCGAGGCGTCGTAAATCGAAACCTGTTCGCCGGACGGCTGCAATTTGGTCACGCCGCCTTCCACGCCGGGAACCATGAGGTTTTTGATGCGGACATTGGCGAAGGTTCCGCGCGTCATCACGCGGTCGTTGCCGCGACGTGAGCCGTAGCTGTTGAAGTCTTCCACGGCGACGCCGTTTTCGACGAGATATTTTCCAGCGGGCGTCGTCTTCTTGAACGAGCCAGCGGGCGAGATATGGTCGGTCGTCACGCTATCGCCGAAAATGCCGAGCGCGCGGGCATCGGTGATGGGCTTGATGCTGCCGGGCGTCATCGAGAAATTCTCGAAGAACGGCGGTTCTTGAATGTAGGTGGACTTGCGATCCCACTCATAGACATTGCCGGTGCTGGAGGAGATTTCGTTCCACTTCGGATTTTGCGCGGCGAAATCTTTATAGAGCTTGCGGAAGATTTCCGGTTGCAATGCGGCCTGCATGAGGTCGCGGACTTCCTTGAGGCTCGGCCAGATGTCGCGCAGGTGAACGGGCTTGCCGTCCTTGCCGGTGCCGAGCGCGTCGTTGGCGAGGTCGATATCCACTCGGCCCGCGAGCGCAAACGCGACGACGAGCGGCGGCGACATGAGGAAGTTTGCCTTGATGTTCTGGTGCACGCGCGCTTCGAAATTGCGGTTGCCCGACAACACGGCGGCGGCGACCAGATTATTTTTGACGACGGCTTCTTCAATCGGCGCGGCGAGCGGGCCGGAGTTGCCGATGCACGTCGTGCAACCGTAGCCGACGAGGTTGAAACCGAGTTTGTCGAGATATGGCTGAAGGCCGGTCTTGTCCAAATAATCCGTGACCACGCGTGAGCCGGGCGCGAGCGAGGCTTTGACCGAGGCGTTAACGGTGAGACCGCGTTCAACCGCTTTCTTCGCGAGCAAACCGGCAGCGAGCATGACGCTCGGGTTGCTGGTGTTCGTGCAGCTCGTGATGGCGGCGATCAAAACGGAGCCGTGGCCGATGGTGGATTTGTGGCCGTTGAGCGCGACATCGGCTTTCGTTTTGCCAAGATCTTCGGCTTTCATACCAAAACCATTTTCGGTGACGGGCTTGGAGAACGCCGTGGTGAATTCGTTTTTCAGCTTCGGCAATTCGATGCGATCCTGCGGACGTTTCGGACCGGCCACGCTGGGCAACACCGTGCCGAGGTCGAGCTCGATTTCCTGCGAATAGACAACTTCGCCTTTTTTCGGAATGCCCCAGAGGCCTTGCGCCTTGTAATAATTTTCGTAGGTCTTGACGGCCTCATCGCTGCGACCAGTGGCGCGCAGATAATTCGTGCACTCGGCGTCAATCGGGAAGAAGCCCATCGTCGCACCGTATTCAGGCGCCATATTCGCGATGGTTGCGCGATCCACGAGCGGCAACGCGGCCGCGCCGGGGCCGAAGAATTCCACGAATTTGCCGACGACTTTTGCCTTGCGAAGAATCTGCGTGACGGTGAGCGCGACGTCCGTGGCGGTGACGCCTTCGCGAATCGCGCCGGTCAGGTGAACACCAACAACGTCCGGCGTGAGAAAATAAACTGGCTGTCCAAGCATACCCGCTTCCGCTTCGATGCCGCCAACGCCCCAGCCGACGATGCCGAGACCATTGATCATCGTCGTGTGCGAGTCGGTGCCGACCAGCGTGTCGGGATAATAAACTTCGCCCGCGCTCAAAACGCCTTTGGCGAGATATTCCAGATTCACCTGATGCACGATGCCGATGCCGGGCGGCACGACCTTGAAGGTGTCGAACGCCTGCATGCCCCATTTCAAAAATTGATAACGCTCACGGTTGCGCGAGAATTCCAAATCCAAATTCTTCGCCATCGAATCGGCACCACCGGCGAAATCCACCTGCACCGAATGGTCCACGACCAAATCCACCGGCACAAGCGGCTCGATGATTTTGGGATTCTTGCCGAGCTTGGCCACCGCGGTGCGCATCGCCGCCAAGTCCACGAGCAGCGGCACGCCGGTAAAATCCTGCAACACGATGCGCGCGACGACGAAGGGGATTTCCGCCGTGCGTGTCTCGATCGCCTTCCAGTTGGCGAGTTCGTTGATGTTCGCCTCGCTGACCTTCTTGCCGTCGCAATTGCGCAGCACCGATTCCAGCACGAGGCGGATGGACACGGGCAACTTCGAGATGGGACCGACGCCGGCTTTTTCCAGCGCGGGAAGTGAATAAAATTTTCCGGGTTTGCCGTTGCCGAGTTCAAAGTTTAGCAACGTGCCGAACAAGTTGTGTGATGTGCTCATTTATTTGTGTGATTAAAAACCTCCACAAGAAAATGAAGTTTACGCCCGCTGGTGTCAAGCGAAGCGAGTGAACAAAAAGTGGAATTAATCGAGTGCGCGCCGAATCAGTTGGCGGCAGCCGGCGGGTGGAGCAGTTCCGCGATGCGTTTTTCGAGCCGGTTCAGGTCGAGCGGTTTGGTGAAGAAATCATCCGCGTGCATGGAGGCCGTGCGCTTGGTCACATCGCTCGAGAGCGCGCTCATGAAGATGATGGGGATTTTTTTGGTGTTCGGCTGGCGGCGTAAAATTTCACAAACTGACAGGCCGTCGAGGTCAGGCAGCAAAATATCCAGCAGAATCAAATCGGGCTTGCCCTCGCGCGCCTGGCTCAGGGCGTGGACGCCGTCCGCTGCCACGAGAAATTCGCAGCCGAGGTTGGCGAGGCGAAATTTCACCAGTTCGATGAAATCGCCCTCGTCATCCACAATCAAGATACGCGGCACCATGCTGACAATGTAGCTTGTCCCGCGCCACACACAAAGGCGGACAGGTTAAATCCGTGTGACGAATGGGAAACGAAAAATTGACGCCGCCACCAAACTTGCGTTCGATGACGGCGTTTGCGAGTGCAGGAAACTTACTTCAGCTTCGCCAGCGTGGCCTTGATGGCGTCGAAGTTCGGCAGGTCCTTTGGCGTCGGCGTCTGTTCGCTGTATTGGATGACACCGGCTTTATCAATGACAAACGCCGCACGCGCCGCCGTGTCGCCCACACCCGCGAGCATCGGGAACACCACGTCGTATTGCTTGATGACGACCTTGTTCAAATCGCTGGCGAGCTTGACCTGAATGTTGTTGGTCTTAGCCCAGGCCTCCTGCGCGAACGGGCTGTCCACGCTGATGGCGACGACGTCCGCGCCGGAAAAAGAATTGAGGCCGTTTGTGACATCGCACAATTCCGTCGTGCAAACGCTCGTGTAGGCGAGCGGGAAAAACAACAGCACCGTGTTGGTCTTACCGAGGTTGTCAGCCAGCTTGACGTCCACTAGGCCGGAGGCGGTCTTGGATTTGAGCGCGAAATCTGGAGCTTTGGAACCGACGGAGATAGGCATAATTTTATTTTGTCTTTGGTTTAGTTGTTAAATCGAACGGGTGCAAATACTGGAAACTGAATCCGCCGGTGTCAAACCATTTAGAATCAATCTAAATTCAAATCACAGCGCCGCCAGCACTTCCGCCGCGTGTTCTTCCGGCTTCACTAGCGGCCAGATGTTCTTGATCTTGCCGTCCGGTCCGATGAGAAAGGTCACGCGATTTGTGCCCAGATATTTCCGGCCCATGAAAGTTTTCTCGCCCCAGACGCCGTAGGCTTCGACAATTTTCTTGTCTTCATCCGCGAGCAGCGTGAAGGGCAGCTTGAATTTCTCCACGAACTTGTCGTGTGACTTCACCGGGTCGGTGCTGACGCCGAGAATGACCGCGCCCTTTTTCTTGAAGTCCGCAAAATGATCGCGGAAGGCGCAGGCTTCTTTCGTGCAACCCGGCGTATCGTCGCGCGGATAAAAATAGAGAATGACGTTTTGCCCCTTGTAATCAGCGAGAGAAATTTTGCCGCCGCCGCTCGTCGCCACGGTGAATTTGGGAGCGATGTCGCCGATCTTTAATTTGAGTTCAATTGCTTTGGCCATAAAAGTCCCTGAATAAACACCGGCTGGGAAAAATTGCAACTGCGAGTTTTATTTTTTTACCGGCGAACTGGCAGGATGCGCGCCGAGTTGTTTCATGCCATCCCAAATATAAAACAGGCCGGAAACGGTAGTGAAAATTCCCGCGCCCAGCAGCAAGATTTCCAGTAGGCCGCGGTGAAAATCCCAGTGCAGGAGAATCCAGCTTACCGCCAGCATTTGAAAAACGGTCGCCAGTTTGCCGGTCAAGCGCGGGCGCACAGTGATGTTGCCGACGACTAGCCGAACGACCACCGCGCCGATGCCCAAAAGCAAATCGCGCCCAATAATCACGCCGGTGAGCCAGAGCGGGATTTGCCGCAGATATGGCGCGTTGTCGAAGCTCAACAGGACAATTGCGGAGACTAATAGTAATTTGTCCGCGAGCGGGTCGAGAATAGTGCCAAGCTCGCTCCACTGGTTGTAGTGCCGGGCGACGTAGCCGTCCACGCCATCCAAAATCGCGGCGATGGCGAACGCAAGCAAGCCGGCCAGCCAGCAGGCGGCATTGCCGGTGCGGACGTAATAAATCATTTCGACGACGAAAAACGGAATCAGCAGGATGCGCAGAATCGTAATTTTATTTGCCGTCGTCATGGCAGGAAAAGCATGACACGAATTTCACTAATTTGCACGGATTTCAGAAACGGAATTGAATTCATGTCTCAACTTTTCTTCCGGTAAATAAACCACCAGAACCACACCGTGCCCAGCGCGCCACAGATGGCCGCACCGATGAAATTTGCCGACGGACTCACGCTCCACAGCCATGCGCCGAGCAACGAGCCGGTCGTCACCGTGCAGTCGCGGATGAGATAATACGCGCCGTAAGTCCGCGCGCACAGTTCCGGCGCGGCCTCGCCGATGATGAGCGCCTTGCGCGCCGGTTCGCCGAATTCCTTCAGCCCGCGCACGACGAACGCCAGCGCCAGCCACCGGAAATCGTGCGCCCACAGTAGCGTCACCGGAAACAGCGTGAAGAAAACAAACGTGATTAGCACGAACGGTCGGCGTCCGTATTTATCCGCAAGGTGTGCGACGGGAATGTAGCAGAACATCGCCGTGACCATTTCAAACGTGATGAGATAACCGAATTGCTGCGCCGTGACGCCGCCGTGATCCATCGCCCACAAAATGATGAAGGCGTAAGGAATGCGTTCACAGAAGCGGATCAAAATATCGCTCACGAGCAATTCGCGCAGCGCGGGCGTGAAGGTTTTGACGACGCCGAGAAATGAAATTGCCGCTTCGTTTGAAGTATTATTTTGCGCGGAAGTTTTTCCGTCTGGCTCGAACATGAACCATTGAAACGCCAATGTTAGCAAGCTCATTCCGATGCACAGCGTGAGCGCGTAACGCACGCCGTCCGTCCAGCCGAAGCGCATGAGCAGCCAGCCGCCGAGGAGCGGGCCGAGCATCATCGGCACGCGACGGATCATGGATTGCACGCCCACGCCCATCGTGTGGCGGTTGCTTGTGAGCGAAGTAGCGATGACGGAAAGCGTCGCGGGCAACGACAACGCGCTCCACGCAAGAAATAAAAACGAGCCGAGCAGCAGCGCGAGCCAGCTTTGCCAGACCAAAACCAAAATATAACCGGCAATGGAAATGAGACTGAATAGCAGCAGTGATTTTCTTTGGCCCCAACGGTCGGTCAGCCAGCCACCGGGATAGGCGTAAATTGCGCCGAGAAATGTTTGCAGTGCGTCGAAAATGCCGATGACCAAAATAATTTGTGCCGCCGACAGGACGCCGTGCGCCAGCACCTCGATATATTTTGGCGCGAAGCCGAGCCAGAGTTTTTCGCCCGTGCCCGCGAGCACGAGCGCGACGAGCAGCAGCGAGGTGTTGCGCCGCAGCGCGAGAAATTCGGAAATATGCTTCAGTCCCATCGGCAGAAAAATCTGACAGGAATTTCTGCCGATGGCACGAATTGATTTCTGGACTTTTTCAAATCGAAATTTTAGCGTGGCGGCATGAGAAGTCATCCGACACGGATTATGCGGCTGGCAGTGGTTATTTTCCTTTTTTCAATTTCGCTCCAAGCAGCGGACAGCGTGCAGGCGGAAAAAATTTTCCGGGGGCTGCTGGCGGCGCAGGCCGCGAAGGATTTCGACGCGTTTGTCGCCGACGCTGACGATCAGTTGAAGGCCGCGCTGACGAAGACGCAGTTTGAAGCCGCGTCCAACCTGCTGAACCGGCGGACGGCGGGGGGCTATGACACAATTTTTCTCGGGGAGCTGAATCAGCGTGGTTACCAAGTCTTTCTTTATCGGCTGCGTTTCAAGGATGGCGGCGACGACATTCTCGGGACGATGAGCTTGAAGGACGATAAGGTCGGCGGGATTTATTTCAAATAATTTTCATGCAAAGGCTCATCGAAGGCGTTCACAAATTCCAGACCGACCAGTTTGGAAATTACCGCAAGCTATTCCGCAAGCTTTCGCAGGAGGGGCAAAATCCGCATACGCTCTTCATCACCTGCTCGGACTCGCGCGTGCTGGCCGAACTCATCACGCAGAGCAAGCCGGGTGATTTGTTCGTCGTCAAAAACGTCGGCAACATCATTCCGCAGTCCAATGTCACTGGCAGCACGAATTCCACCGCCGCTGCGATTGAATTTGCCGTGGAGACGTTGCGCGTGAGCGACATCGTGGTTTGCGGCCATTCGCAATGCGGCGCGATGTCCGCGCTGCTCGGCAACCTGCCCGACGGCGAAACGATGCCGCACTTGCGCGAATGGCTCAAGCTCGCCGCGCCCGTGCGCGAAATCATCCAGTCACAATACGCGCAGATCAGTGACGAGGCCGTGCGCATCAACACCGCAGGCGAGGAAAATGTCCTGTTCGGCCTGGAAAATCTTCATAGTTATCACTGCGTGCAAGAACGCCTGATGAACGGTTCGTTGCGGCTGCACGGCTGGTTTTTCAAAATCGCCACGGCGGAACTGTTCGCCTACGACCCGGAATCGCGACAGTTTTTGCCGCTCGTCACCGAAAAATAATTTCTTCGGTTTTTTCAGTTCTACGGCCACGAATTCAAACGTTCTTCCCACCGCTGTGTCCCGATTTCTGGACACTTGCTGTCACATAAAGTGACAATACTCCACTTTGCAGGTCTGCCTTTACCATATAAATGGTAATTTAACTGCTTGTAAAAAATGGCTTAACAGTTGCTAAACCCCGTTGTCCGCTCGGATAACGAACGGAGTAGTTAGTTCAGAAGCAAAATGAAACCCTTAAAAGCAGCGCCCCAACGGGCGGTGGCATTGTTCATCACTATCTTGATGAACAGCTTTTCCGTTCTTGGAGCAACCACCGCGACACAACTTATTTTCACCGCCCAACCGCCAAGCGCGCTCGTGGGTGCGGCCATCACCAACGTCGTCATCCAGCTTGCGGACAAAAACGGCACAAACGTCGCGCAAAGCGGCGTCACGATTCTGCTCACATCAAGCAAGACCGGCTTGACCGGCACAACTAATGTGGTCACGGATGCCAGCGGTAAGGCGGCTTTCACCAATTTGAAAATCTCTGTCGCTGGCAACGGTGACGTGCTAACCGCCACGGCCAGCGGCATGAAAAGCACGGTCAGCTCCGCGTTTAATATTGGCAAAGGCGGCACGACAAATTCGCTCACAGCCTCGACCAATGCTCTCACCTACGGCCAAAGCATCACCTTCACTGCGGCGATTAGCGTAGCAACTCCCGCAAGCGGCACACCGACCGGCACGGTCACTTTCAAGGACGGAACCGTGACGCTCGGCACGGCCACGCTCAATCCTGCGGGCATTGCGAGCTTTGCGACAAACCGCATTTCCGCCGCGACCACCAACCACAGCATCACCGCCGTCTACGCGGGCGATAATAATTTTTCCAACAGCACCTCCGCCGGCTTTGCGCTCACCGCCAACAAACTGGCCTTGGCTGTTTCAGGAGTTGTCGCGAGCAATAAAATTTACGACGGCGGCACGAACGCCACTTTGAACTTCAGCAATGCGACCCTCGCCACGATTTTGTCCGGCGACGTGGTGACGTTGACGAGCACGTCGGCCAAGGGCGTGTTCACCGACAAAAATGTGGGCGGCGGCAAAACGGTTCTTATTTCCGGCCTCGCACTCGCGGGCGCGAGCGCGGGAAATTATTCTGTCACGCAACCCACCACGACGGCGAACATCACGCCGCGCACGCTCGTCATCACCGCGAAAGGCGTGAATAAAATTTACGACGGCACGTTCAACGCAACGGTCACGCTGGCGGACAACCGGCTGGCGGGCGACAGCTTCACCAACAATTATTCCAACGCAACGTTCACAAATAAAAACGTCGGCGCAGCAATTTCAATCAATGTTCTCGGTCTCGCCAGCATAGGCGCTGACGCGGGCAATTATACTTTGAGCAACTTGACAGCGACGGCGACCGCAAACATCACGCCCGCCCCGCTCACGGTTTCCGGCATCCTCGCGAGCAACAAAATTTATGACGCCACGACCGGAGCGACTTTGAATTTCAGCAACGCGACGCTCGCCCCAATTCTCGGCGGTGACAACGTGACGATGAACACTGCTGCCGCGAAAGGAACTTTTGCCAGCAAAATAATCGGCACCGGAAAAATAGTTTCCATTTTCGGTCTCACGCTTGCCGGGACGAACGCGAGCAATTACACCCTGACGTCGCCGATTACGACAACCGCGAGCATCATGGCGCGTAGCCTCATCATCACAGCCAAAGGCGTGAATAAAATCTACGACAGCACGACTAACGCGACTATCACGCTTACGGACAATCACGTTGCTGGCGATACCGTAACAGACAGCTACACCACTGCCGCATTCACAAATAAAAATGTCGGGACGGCGATTACCATCAATGTTTCCGGCCTCGCTATCGCCGGCAATGATTCGACGAATTATTTCCTGACGGCAACCAACACCACAGCTGCCGCCAACATCACGAAGTTCACACTCGCGATTTCCGGCGTGACGGCGAACAATAAAATTTACGATGCGACGACAACGGCCACGCTGAATTTCAGCAACGCCGCGCTCGTCACCGTTTTCACCGGCGACACGGTGACGCTGAACACCGCAGCGGCGAAAGGCGTGTTCGCCAGCAAAGCTGTCGGCACGAATAAAACCGTGGCTGTTTCCGGCCTGACGTTGGGCGGCGTGAGTTCCAACAATTACGCCTTAACACAGCCGACCACGACCGCCAACATCACACCTCGCACGCTCGTCATCACCGCGAAAGGTGTGAACAAAATTTACGACTGCACGACCAACACGACGGTGACGCTTACGGACAACCGCGCGACTGGCGATACGGTGACGGATAGTTACACGACCGCCGCGTTCACGAACAAGAATGTTGCAACAAACATTTTAATCAATGTTTCCGGCCTCGCCGTCGCGGGCAATGATTCGGGAAATTATAATTTATCCGCGACGAATACGACTGCGACAGCGAACATCACGACCGCGGCATTGAGCGTAGTGGCGGACAATTTATCGCGGCCATACGGCGTTACCAATCCGATTTTGACAGCGACATTTGCCGGTTTTGTCGCGGGCGAAAGTTTGACGAACAGCGACGTGCTTGGTTCACCTGCCCTCGCGACGACGGCCAAAACGAACAGCAATGTTGGTTCTTATCCGATCACGCTCGGCAAAGGCTCGCTCACCTCGGTGAATTACAGATTGAGTTTTACCAATGGCGTTTTGACGGTAACGCCGGCCAGCACCTCCGCGCTGATTTCTACGACTTTGAATCCCGCACTCACGAACCAGAACATCACGTTCGCGGCCAAGGTCAGCCCGCTGGCGGCGACCGTGCTGCCGACCGTCGGCGTCATCCAGTTCAAATGCAACGGGACAAATAAACTTGGCAGCGCTGTTTCCGTTGCGAGTGGGGCGGCCAACATGACGGTGATGGCCGCAAGCCTCGGCCAGAACAACGCCGTCATCACGGCGGAATATTCCGACCCGGCTGGCAATTTTAGTCCCAGCACAAATAGTCTGACACAGACCATTGTCGTCGTCACCGCACCGCCGCCGCCGAGCAAATTGTCGCTCGCGCCGTCGTTTGTGAATGGCATCGTTGCCGCGCAGCTCTCCGGTGTGGCGGGACAAACTTACGTCGTCGAGGCTTCGGCGGATTTGGTGCATTGGATTCCGCTTTCCACAAACATCGCGGACACGACCGGCATTGTATCGCTGGTGGATTCCAACGCGGCGGCGTATCCGAGCCGTTTCTACCGCGCGTATTCGCCGTAAGCGACCATGCGATTTTATTTTTCGGCTGACGCGCGCAGGATGGTTTCACTTTGTGTGCGCGGCAATAGCAGCAACGAAATGACGGAGATAAATAATCCGCTCAAAACCACCCACGTCGCCGCGTCGCGACTGCCGGCATGCAACAACGTCGTCGCGACGAGCGCGGTCATCGTCAGATTCGGACACAGTAACAGATAAGCGCCCGCATCACCGCCGGTTTTCAGCCAGTGCCGGTGCATCACTTCGCGGAAACCGATGAGTAGAAACGCGCCGCATAGCGCCAGCAATGCAGTGTAGGAAATAACCATCCGCGCATCTATTAGCAAACCGAGCGACATAAAAAAAATCGGGATCAAAAACCGGCGGCTGATGGGCGCAATGTATTCTTCGACGCTCTGCCCTTCAAATTGGGAACGACTCATGAACAGTCCGAGGAAGAACGCCGTCTTGGCCGCGGCCAGTCCGAGGCGTTCGCCGATGGCGCAGATGATCAGCACCAGCAGCACGAGAAAATGCACGCGCCAATGCGTCGTTTTTGTGATGATCCACTGACACAGCTTTACGAAATGCGAGGTGAACCGGCTGATTAAAAAAACTGTCACCGCCATGCCGACCAGTTTCAGCAGTAGAATCCAGCTGATGCCGTCTTTTACCGCCGCCGAACCGAGGCTTAACACCACAATGGTCAATACCTCCAGCGCAATCATGATTTGCAATACGAATGCCCGCGAGTTTCCCGGAAAGCCCGGATAATCTTTCCAACCATAATACGCCATGCTCATCGAACAGCCGGAGATGGCGGACGCGGCCAAAATCCCTTCCCAAAAACTCAAGCCGGACACACGCGCCAGCAAAATGACGAGTGGATATTGCACCAGTGACCACAGCGCGGCAAACCGCAGCGACGGCAGCAGCTCGCGCAGTTTCGGCAAATCTATTTCCAATCCCACTTCAAACAACACGAGGAGAAAACCGACTTCGCCCGCCTCCTTGATCATCGTCGCCACGTCGGTCTGCACCAACGTGCCGAGCGCGAGACCGAATACAACGAACACGACATTCACCAGCGCCGGGCGACCGAGCTTGCGGCACAAATCCGGCACGCTCATCAACAGCAACAGCAGGCAGATGATGGTTTCGATATTGCTAATCCCTTTGAACATCGCACCGCATTGTCGGCTAGTCGTTGGACATTGGCAAAATCCTTTGTTACGCTGCGTCACATTTTTATGAGTTTGGAAAAACAAGATTTGGCTGCGCCCGCACCTTCCGATTTCATCCGCGACATCGTCGCCGGACACGTTGCCGAGAAGAAATATCCGCAGATTCACACGCGCTTTCCGCCAGAACCCAATGGTTATCTCCACATCGGCCACGCCAAAAGCATCTGCCTCAACTTCGGCATCGCGCACGAATTCGGTGGTGTCTGCAATCTGCGGATGGACGACACCAATCCCGCGAAGGAAGACATCGAATACGTCGAGAGCATTCAGGCCGACGTGAACTGGCTCATCGGTGGTTGGGCAGAAAAAGAACTCGGTCTGACGCCCGCCAAAGCGCCGTTTTACGCGAGCGATTACTTTGACCAGATCTACGAATTTGCCGTGGCGCTCATCAAAAAAGGCAAAGCCTTCGTCTGCGATTTGACGCCGGATCAGACGGATGAATATCGTCGTGCGGGCAAAGCCTCGCCGTTCCGCGACCGCAGCGTCGAAGAAAATCTGGATTTGTTCACGCGCATGAAAGCCGGTGAGTTCCCCGACGGCTCGCGCGTGTTGCGCGCCAAGATCATCGTCGATGCGCCGAACATCTGGTTGCGCGATCCCCTGCTCTACCGCATCAAACGCGCTGACCACCATCAGACCGGCGACAAGTGGTGCATCTATCCGATGTATGACTTCGCGCATTGCTTGAGCGATTATCTGGAAGGCATCACGCACAGCATTTGCACGTTGGAATTTGAAGTGCATCGTCCGCTTTACGATTGGATTTTGGAAAATCTCGATCTGCCCAAGACGCTGCCGCATCAATACGAATTCGCCCGCCTCTCGCTCGGCTACACCGTCATGAGCAAACGCAAGCTCATGCAGCTCGTCGAAGAAAAACTCGTCACCGGCTGGGACGATCCCCGCATGCCCACCATCAGCGGTATCCGTCGTCGCGGCGTCACACCCGAAGCCTTGCGCAACTTTGCGTATAACATCGGCATCACCAAATACAATGGCATCACCGACGTTTCCGTTTTGGAACACGCCATCCGCGAAGACTTGAACAAACGTTCCCTCCGCCGCCTCGCCGTGTTGCGTCCGCTCAAAATCGTCATCACGAATGTTCCCGCCGGCCACGTGGAAGAACTCGATGCCGTCAACAATCCCGAAGACGAGACGGCCGGCAAACGGAAGATTCCCTTCAGCCGCGAATTATTCATTGAACGCGACGACTTTCAGGAAGTTCCGCCGCCGAAGTTCTTTCGTCTCAAGCCGGGTGGCGAAGTGCGTTTGAAATACGCTTACATCATCAAGTGCGACGAAGTGGTAAAAGACGCCAGCGGCCACATCACTGAATTGCGCTGCACTGCCGACCTCGACAGCAAGACGGGCGGCGCAACTTCCGCGCGCAAAGTCAAAGGCACCATTCATTGGGTGAGCGCGGCGCATGCCGTGGATGCCGAAGTGCGGCTATACGACCGACTGTTCACCGTGCCCGAGCCGGATGCCGATGGCGATTTCCGGCAACACCTCAATCCGCACTCGCTCGAAGTGCTGACCGCCAAACTGGAACCGTCGTTAAAAGACGCCACCGCGGCGACGCGCTACCAATTTGAGCGCCTCGCCTACTTTGCACTGGATAAAGACAGCGGCAACAACTTGATTTTCAACCGCACCATCACGTTGAAAGACACTTGGGCGAAGGAAGCGCACAAAGCCTCGTAAAATTTCAACATGCCCAGCGTGGGCCGCGCGAAGGACAAGGCGCGCATCGAACAAATGCTGCAACAGGCCGACCTCGACAAAATGCAGTTGGAAAAAATCCTGCAACGGCATAAATTGAAGCTGCCATGAAACTGGAACTGCGACAAAAACTCGCGCGCGAACCGTTCGCGGAAAAAATCCGAAAGGTCGGGCAGCTTGTCCGGCTGGCGAAAACTTTTCCTCGCCGCGCCGTCCGGTCTGGTTCGCCCCGCCCGGTCAGCCGATGAATCCACCATTTGCGAAAAAATGCTAACCCTGATAAATTACCAGACATGAAGACACTGCTTGAACCTGAAATCATCACGCGCAAGGGCAAGCCCGTCTCCGTGATTCTGCCCATCAAGGAATATCAGGAATTGCTCGAACGTGCCGAGGACACCGACGATTTGGCTTGGTTGAAGCGCGCCCGCCAGAAGCCGCAGCATTATCGTCCGCTCGAAGATTATCTGGCCGCCCGCCGCCGCAACTGACCATGTATCGCGTCTTCCTCGAACGCGCCGCCGAGAAAGACCTCAACCGGCTTTCGTCCGAGATTCACGCCCGCGTCATCACCGCCATTCGCGGACTGGCCGGCGACCCGCGCCCGCCTGGTTGCCGCAAACTTTCCGGCGGCAAGAACGACTGGCGCATCCGCGTGGGCGATTACCGCGTGGTTTATGAGATTGCCGATGAAATCCGCATTGTGCGCGTGAACCGCGTGCGCCACCGCCGCGAGGTTTACCGTTGATATGAAATACCTCGCCTACTTTGCGCTGGATAAAGACAGCGGCAGCAAATTGATTTTCAACCACACCATCACGTTGAAAGACACGTGGGCGAAGGAAGCTGCAAAATAATTTTATGGACACCAATAACCAATCACATATTGAAACAGGCTCCAACAAACTCTGGGCTTTGATTGGAAAAATAGGAATCATAGTTACTATTTTTATAAGCATCCACACTGTTTACAAATGGTTCAAACCTGATGGTGCACAAATTAAAGCTACGTTATTTGAAGGCGAATACGACCTAGCTCCCGATATTTATGCGGTGTTACGGATGTATGCTCATTATCCCAATGAAACAAATATTCAAATTGCATTTTCTAATAGCGTTTTATCTTCGTTGACGGACACTAGAGTGCCTACAAATTTCGCTTCGATTTTGGCTAATCAATTCAACTTAGATAAATTTAACAATCCCGTTTTTGATTATAATGTGTGGGGTCACTATTCGTGACCTCTGAAAAAGGCTGTTTGAGTTGTTTGTTTTGATGTCACCGGCATTTTTCAACGTGAAAATCGTTTGCCAAACTGAAAGCCGTGGCGCTTTTGCGCCGCGCTGCCGGACATTTTCGCCCGGCGGCGAACGG
>CAIRJF010000035.1 GCA_903878805.1 uncultured Verrucomicrobia subdivision 3 bacterium | reverse complement strand
GAAACAACACCCGCGCCGGACAAAACCCAATGGAGGATTGAAAAAATGAGTTGCAAAAGTATGAAGCAGGACGAAAATGACCAAAATTACAAAAAAGAGTCCACGCTGGTCGTGGGCAAGAAACCATATGGGAAATCCCGAATAAAGTCCATCACCACACGCGTTGAGTGAAGTTAAAATTTTCCATTAAAAATTAGTCGTGCCTGTTCATAAAAAAATATGGCTTACCAGCACGCCTCGTAAAATATGAAACGACAACTGATTAACTTATTCCAGGTCTGCGTGCTGTTAGGGATTTTTTTTCCGGTAATAATTTTTGCTGGGCCAACTCTAACGCTCACTACTGACAAAAAAAACGCGTGCTACGAGCTGGGTGAAAAAATTGGCTGGCACGCGGAGGTTCATGGCGACGGTGCGGCGGGCATTAAAACGGCCCGCTATGTGCTCAAGGAAGGTGGCGGGAAAATCATCGGGCAGGGCGAGGTGACGTTCCAAGCTGGAGCGGGAAATTTCCAAACGACTCTGAATGAGCCGGGCACGATTCTGGCGGAAATTTCCGCGACCAATGGCAGCCACCATCTCATTCATGCGCTGGCGGGTGCTGCCGTCGCGTCTGCCCAGATTGGCATTTCGTCACCTTGCCCGGATGATTTTGACGCGTTCTGGACGGGTAAACTTAAGGAACTTGCCGCTGTGCCCGAAAATCCGGTTTTGAAAAAGGAGAACAGCGGCCGCAACGGCGTGGACTACTGGAAAATCACGCTCGATAACATTCGCGGCACGCATATTCAAGGCCAGTTGGCGCGACCCACGAGTGGTAAAAAATTTCCCGCGATGTTGGTCGTGCAATCGGCGGGCGTTTACCCGCTCGACAAAGCGTGGGCCACCGGCCCGGCCGCGAGCGGTTGGCTGGTGTTGAACATCCTGGCGCATGATTTGCCGATTGATGAACCGAAGGCTTTTTATGACGACCTGACGCAGCACGCGCTCACCAATTACACCGCCATCGGCAGCGACGACCGGGAGAAAAGTTATTTTCTCCGGATGTTTTTGGCGTGCAGCCGTGCCGTGGATTACCTTTCCGAACGACCAGATTGGAACGGCCAAACACTCATTGTCACCGGCACGAGCCAAGGCGGTCTGCAAAGCTTTGTTGCCGCCGGCCTCAACCCCAAAGTCACGGCGCTGCTGGCACTCGTTCCGGCCGGCTGCGATAACACCGGCGGACTCGTGGGGCGAAAACCCGGCTGGCCGTATTGGATAGCCAACGGAGCCGGACGCGACCCGCAAAAACTATTGGAAACGGCGCGCTATTTTGACGGCGTAAATTTTGCTGCCCGCATCAAATGCCCTGCGCTTATTGGTTTTGGTTTGATTGACACCACCGCCACGCCTTCCGGCATTTTGGCGGCGGCCAACCAGATTCATGCGCCCAAGGAATTGGTCATGATGCCGGACTCCGATCATCTCGGGCATGACAACACACAGGCTCCGTTCACGGCCCGCGCTGCGGTCTGGCGCGCGGCGTTGCTGGCGGGAGAACCGGCACCGGTAAAATAGTTTCAATTTCCTATTTTTTAAATTTGAATTTTCCTGCGGTGGCTGGTGTTGTCTCGGACGCATAGCCTCCGCTTCACGCAATTGCCATTTTTGATTTCTACCCCGATTGGGGTATTGTTGGTTTACCTCGGATGAAGAACAATCTACCGATAATCCATGTCTCGACCAAACTTTTGCGCCAGCCGGAGTGGGGTGCTGATTTCTCCACGACGATCGCACGACCACTTCCGGTTCGGGAGATAAATATTTAATTCTTTTAAGTCCGTTCTCCACCGTGGACGCCGCGCTCAAAGGTTTTCGCACGACAATTCTCGCGAGCGTCGTCGGCACTTCCTTCGTCAATCCGTGGATCGGCGCGGCGTGGGCGCTCATCGTCATTTTGATTTCGTGGCTCATCGCGGGCTGGTCATTCCGGCTTTCGCATTTTGGAATGTCCTTCGTCTGGGATTTTGTCACGAGCCGCAAGAACCGTTTTCACCCCGACGCGAAGGAAAATAAAATGTTCCTCGGCCGCAAATGCGAAAAAGTTCCCACGCGCACCTACGGCAAATTGTCGCGCAACGATAAGGGCGAACTCATATTCAACTATCATCCGTGGCTCGTGCTGCCAAAGCGCACGCTCGTTTTGCCCGCTGAAAATTACGAAGCCGGTCGCGGCGTTTTTTATTCTGAAATCCTGCGCGTCGAAGGCGAATCCGCCAAAACCACCTTTCTTTTGCCGCCGCGTTATCGCGGCCATGAGGAAGAGGTCGTGAAGATTTACAATTTCACCGGCGTTCAGGATGTCGGCCTGCGCGCTGCGTGGTCGTGGTTCAAAAGTTTGTTCGGCGGCAAAACGGCGGCGGCGTAAAATCAGCCGCCGAGATACGCGCTCTTCACCTGCGGATTTTGCCGCAACGAAGCGGAGTCGCCTGACAAAGTGATTTTGCCGGTTTCCAAGACGTAGCCGAAGTGGGAAATCTCCAGCGCGCGATTGGCATTCTGT
Organism: uncultured Verrucomicrobia subdivision 3 bacterium; assembly: GCA_903878805.1. Classification (GTDB taxonomy): domain Bacteria; phylum Verrucomicrobiota; class Verrucomicrobiia; order Limisphaerales; family UBA11358; genus UBA11358. The sequence continues at coordinate 131,754 of CAIRJF010000035.1, read as the reverse complement.
TCCACGAGCAAAATTGTCAGGCTGCGCTCCCGGTTGATTTCCACAATTTTTTCAAAAATCGTCTTCACCAGCAGCGGCGCGAGTCCGAGCGACGGCTCGTCGAGCATCAGAAATTTCGGCTGCGACATCAGCGCGCGGCCAATTGCCAACATCTGCTGTTCGCCGCCGCTCAACGTGCCGGCGATCTGCTGCTCGCGTTCCTTCAACCGTGGAAATGTGGCGAAGACAAATTCCAGTTCGCGCCGCACGATTTTTTTGTCGCGCACGAGATACGCGCCCATGTGCAAATTTTCGAGCACGGTGAGATTTGAAAAAATCATCCGTCCTTCGGGAACGTGCGACAAACCGCGCGCCACGATTTCATGCGGCGGCAGGCCGGCGATGTTTTTGCCGTCGTAAAAAATTTCACCCGACTTCGGCTTCAATAAACCGGAAATTGTTTTCAACGTCGTCGTCTTGCCCGCGCCGTTGCTGCCGATGAGCGTGACGATGTTGCCGGCTTGCACGGACAGGGAAATGCCGTGCAGCGCGCTGATCGCGCCGTAGCTGACCGCGAGATTTTTTATCTCTAACATTTTATTTGCCACCGAGACACAGAGGCACAGAGTTAAAAACCACGAGAGAAGAGAAAAGCTTGTGAATAGTTTTCTCTGTGTCTCGGTGCCTCTGTGGCCAATTTAAATGCGTTTTCATTCAATCGCCCAAATACGCAGCAATTACTTTCGGATTCGCGCGCACTTCGTCCGGTTTGCCCTCGGCGATTTTGACGCCGTAATCCAAAACAGCGATGCGCTCGCAGATTTCCATGACCAGTTTCATGTCGTGCTCGACGAGCAAAATGGAAATCTGAAATTTATCCTTGATGAAACGAATCAAGCGCGTGAGTTCCACTTTTTCCGTTGCGTTCATGCCGGCGGCGGGTTCGTCGAGCAAAAGCAGTTTCGGCTGCGCGGCGAGCGCACGGACGATTTCCAAGCGGCGCTGGTCGCCGTAACTCAAACTTTTCGCCGGCTCGTCGCGAAATCTGCCGAGTTGAAAAATTTCCAGCAGTTCCAGCACGCGGTCGGCGACGGATTTTTCCTCGGCATGATAACCTTTGCCGCGCCAGAGCGCGTGGCGCACATCGCCGCGCAGATGCAGATGAAACACCGCGCGGACATTGTCGAAAACGGTGAGCGACGGAAACAGCCGGATGTTTTGAAACGTCCTCGCGATGCCGCGTTTGGTGATTTGATAGGGCTTGCAGCCAACAGTGGACTGGCCGTCGAAATTGATTTCACCACTCGTCGGTTGATAAACGCCGGTGATGAGATTGAACGCAGTCGTCTTGCCTGCGCCGTTCGGGCCGATGAGCCCGACGAGTTCGCTTTTGCCAATTTGCAAATCCAATTCAGAAACCGCCGTCAATCCGCCGAAGCGGATGGTGGTCTTTTCAAGTTGGAGCAGCGCGGACATTTTTTATTTTTGCACGGAAGATTTTTTCAAACTGAAAAGACCTTGAGGACGCGTCAGCATCAAGACAATCAGCAGCAGTGAATAAATAATCATCCGCGTGTCGCCGATCCAGCCAAGCGGACGTTCGGCGGTTAAGCCGGGCAGATGCTCGATGCCGGACAGCATCCGCAAACCTTCCGGCAACAGTGTCAGCAAAATTGCAGCGAGGATGACGCCGATGGTGTTGCCCATGCCACCGAGGATGACCATCACGACGAAAGCAATGGATTGCATGAAACCGAAGCCGCCGGGCGTGATGAATTGTTTCGAGTGCGCGTAAAGTCCGCCGGCAATGCCCGCAAAAAAAGCGCCGACGACGAAGGCGGTGACTTTGTATTTGGTGGTGTTGATGCCCATCGCTTCGGCGGCCACTTCGTCGTCGCGCACGGCGATGAAGCCGCGGCCATAGGTGGAATTGACGAGCGACGCGACAACATAAACCGTCACCGCCGCGAGGCCGAACGTCCAAAATAGATTCGTCCAGCCGTGCATCACGCTCAAGCCGCGCGCGCCGCCGACCTTGTCCATGTTCTGCAAAATGACGCGGATGATTTCGCCGAAGCCGAGCGTAACGATGGCGAGATAATCGCCGCGCAACCGCAGCGAAGGAATGCCGACGAGCAGTCCCGCGAGCGCCGCGGCGAGTCCGCCCGCGAGCAGCGCGACGGCGAAAATTCCGTTTGCGGCGAGGAAACTCAAGTCGCCAAATTGATTCGTGATGACGGCGGAACTGTAAGCGCCGACGGCCATGAAACCCGCGTGGCCGAGCGAAAACTGTCCGGTGTAACCGTTGATCAGATTCAAGCTGACGGCCATCACGATGCTGATGCCGATGTCGTAAAAAATGAAGAGCCAGTAGGGATTGATGCGATCCGCGAACAGCGACGCCAAAAATCCCAGCGCAATCGCGCCGAGCAAAAAAGTTTTGGCGTGGCGGAAATTCATACCTTCTCAATTTCCTTTTTGCCCAGCAAACCAGACGGGCGCACGAGCAGAATTAAAATCAAAACGGCGAACGCAATGGCGTCGCGATAGGTCGAGGAGATGTAGCCGGACACGAGCGTTTCGGTGACGCCGATGATGAGGCCGCCGAGCGCCGCGCCGGGCAGGTTGCCGATGCCGCCCAGCACCGCCGCGACGAACGCCTTCAGCCCCGGCAAGATTCCCATCAGCGGGTCAATGGACGGATAATTGACGGCCCACAAAATGCCCGCCGCCGCCGCGAGCGCGGAGCCGAGCGCGAAGGTAAAGCTGATGACGACGTCGGTGTTCACGCCCATCAGCGCGGCAGCTTCGGGGTTGAACGACACGGCGCGCATCGCCGTGCCGATCTTGGTTTTCATCACGATGAACCGCAGCGCGACCAATAAAATCAAGGTGACGGCGAGAACAATGAGCTGGTTGCTGTTGAGGCTCAAGCCGCCGATTTTGGTGATCGGCAAAACGGGCAGGATGTCGGGAAATTTTTTCGGCGCAGCCCCGAAGAAAAATTGTCCGGCATATTCGATGAACAGCGAGACGCCGATGGCCGTGATAAGCACGGTGAGTTTCGGCCGTTTGCGGAGCGGGCGATACGCGAGGCGTTCGATTGCCACGCCAAGCGCGGCGCAAATGAGCATTGAGACAATTAAAACAGCAATCGCGCCGGCAATCGAAGGCAGCGGAAAAACGGTGGCGATTTTTGGCGCAAGATAAAATCCGGCGAACGCGCCGAGCATGAAGACGTCGCCGTGCGCGAAATTGATGAACCGCAAAATGCCGTAGACCATCGTGTAGCCGATGGCGATGAGCGCGAGGATGGAACCGAACGCGAGGCCGTTGATGAGTTGCTGGAAAAATTCTGTCACGGCGCGACAGTCTGGACGTATTGGAACGCGCCATTTTTGATTTCCAAAATCACGGCGGGTTTGGAGGCGTTACGGTTCGCGTCAATCGTGATGTTGCCGCTCGCGCCGGGAAAATCCTTTTCGGCGGCGAGCGCGTCGCGGATTTTGGTCCCGTCCGTCGAGCCGGTTTTCTTGATCGCATCGGCGAGGATCAGCGCCGAGTCGTAGCCGAGCGCGGCCATGGCGTCGGGCGCGTCCTTGAATTTCGCCTCGTATTTTTTTACGAAATTTTGCACGGCGGGCGTGCTGGCCTGCGGTGAGAAATGCGTTGAAAAATAATCACCTTCGAGCGCCGCGCCGCCGATCTGCACAAGCGACGGAGATTCCCAGCCGTCGCCGCCGAAAATCGGGATGGTGAGGCCGAGTTGTTTCGCCTGCAGCGCGATCAAGCCGACTTCGGTGTAATAGCCGGGCACAAAAATACCGTCGGGATTCGCGGCCTTGATTGAGGTGAGCTGCGCGTTGAAATCCTTGTCGCCGCCGCTGTAATTTTGTTCCGCCGCAATTTTGCCGCCGGTGGTGGTGAAGCCTTCCTTGAAAAATTTCGCGAGGCCGACGCTGTAATCGCTTTTCACGTCGGTCAGCACGGCGACGTTTTGCAGCTTGAGCGTTTTGCGCGCGAAGTTGGCCATGACCGTGCCTTGAAACGGATCAATGAAACAGACGCGGAAAATAAAATCGCCGACTTCGGTCACGCGCGGATTCGTCGAGGACGGCGAGATCATCGGGATTTTATTTTGCTGGCAGATGGGCGCGGCCTCAAGCGAGCGCGACGACGCGACTTCGCCGAGAATCGCAACGACGCCGTCGCTGGAAATCAGTTTGCGGACGACCGTCGCGGACTGGCCGGCCTGCGACTGATCGTCCTCGGTGAGCAGTTGAATTTTTTTGCCGAGCACGCCGCCCGCCGCGTTGATTTCGTCCACCGCGAGCTGCGTGCCGTTGTGCGACGACTGGCCGAACGTGGCCTCGCTACCCGTGAGCGACGCGAACTCGCCGACTTTGATCGTGTCATCGCCCGCACCGGGAACGGACGACGGTTTGTTACAACCAGTGAGAAGGCCGGCTATGGTGAAGGCAACGGTGCAGATAATTGACGGGCGCAAAATGTTCATAAATGTCAGCTGGGTTCGATTCCTTAAACTGCCGCCAGCGTAACGGTTTGGCCTGCGGTTTCAAGCCTTGTAAAACCCGGTCGTCCGGCAGTGAAGGTTTGACAAGCGGCGGATTATTACCTACCGTTCGGTAGGTCATGGTCAAAGACGTTGCCGACACCCGCCAGCTGATTCTCCGCGCCGCGCTCAAGCGCTTCGCGGACGCTGGCTATGCGGCCACGTCCGTCCAGCAGATTGTGGACGATGCGCAGGTGTCCAAGCCCGCGCTATATTATCATTTTAAGGACAAGGCCGGGCTGTTTCAGGCGCTCGTCCATCAGGCGCATGACGAACGCTACCGCGTATTGAGCGAGGCGGCGCACGGGGAAAATCTGCCCGCGCAACTGGAAAACATCCTCGTTGCGCTGTTTAGTTTTTTCCGCGAACACCGTGAGTTGATGCGCATCGCGTTTGCGACGATGTTTGCCGCGCCGGGCGAGGTTCCGGCAAATCTGGACTACTCGGATAAGTGTGAGCGCAACTTTGAGTTCATCCACACGCTGTTCAAGCGGGCGCAGAAAAACGGCGACGTGTCGCGGCGGTTTGATTGTCAGGACATGGCGTTCGGTTTTTACGGCATGGCAAATTTTTATCTGGTCGGCCATTTGGTCTGTCCCGATTGCAATCCAGATCAAACGGTGGCAAAGAAGGTAGTTGAATTATTTCTGGCGGGAGCCGGCGCGGAGCCGGCCACGGCGAAAACAAAAATCAGGAGGAAAAAATGACGCGGAAAATTATTGTTGGAATTGTGCTGGTCGTGGTCATCGCGGGCGTGCTCGTGGTGGTCAAGACCATGCAGATTAAAAATATGATCGCCTTTGGCGCAACGTTTCAGCCGCCGCCGGAAACGGTCGCCACCGCCATTGCGCATGAGGAGCAGTGGCAGGAAGTTTTGCCCGCCGTCGGCTCCGTCAGCCCGGCGCAGGGTGTGATGGTGTCGCCGGAAATTTCCGGGACGGTGAGCGAAATCGCCTTTGAATCCGGGGCGAACGTCAATAAGGGCGACCTGCTGGTGAAGCTCGATACGTCGTCCGAGGAAGCGCAGTTGCGTGCAGCCGAGGCGCAAGTCGAGCTGGCAAAATTGAATTTGAACCGCACGTTGAAATTGCGCGCAGACAACACTGTTTCGCAATCCGAACTCGACCAGGCCGACGCGACGCTGAAACAAAACCAGGCGAACGCCGATGACATCCGCGCGACGATTGACAAAAAAACCATTCGCGCGCCGTTTGCCGGGCGGCTGGGCATCCGGCTCGTGAATTTGGGCGAGCAACTCGACGTGGGCAAAGCCATCGTCTCGCTGCAATCGCCCGCGCCGCTGTATGTGGATTTTTCGCTGCCGCAGCAGGAACTCGCGCAGCTCCAGACCGGCCTGAAGGTAAGCGCGGTTTGTGACACCTATCCCGATGCGCATTTCGACGGCGAACTCACGGTCATCAGCCCCGACCTCGACAGTGTCACGCGCAACGTGCGTCTGCGCGCGAAGTTTGAAAATGCCGATGGCCGGCTGCGCGCCGGGATGTTCGTGCGGGTGAACGTGCATTTGCCCGGCGAAAAAACCGTGCTCGTCATTCCCGCCACGGCAGTTTTGAGCGCGCCCTACGGCGACTCGGTGTTCGTGCTGGAGCCGAATGGAAAAGGTTTTCTGGTGCAGCAGAAATTCATCCGCACGGGCAAGGCGCGCGGTGATTTCACCAGCGTGGAGACGGGTCTGAAGGCGGGCGACCGCGTGGTGACGGCGGGCATCTTCAAATTGCGCAACGGTATGACGGTGCAGGAGAACAACGCGGCCACGCCGGAAAATTCGCTGACGCCGACACCGCCGAACAGCTAACCGCCGCGCATGAAATCCATTACCGACATTTTTATCCGGCGACCGGTTCTGGCGATCGTCGTCAACCTGATCATTTTGATCGCGGGCTTGCAGGCGATGCGCACGCTCGTGGTCCGGCAGTATCCGCGCAACGAAAACGCCGTCGTCACGGTCACGACGGTTTATGTCGGCGCGAGCGCGGAACTGGTGCGCGGCTTTGTGACGCAGCCGCTGGAGCGCGCGATTTCTGCGGCGGACGGCATTGAATACGTCGAGTCCGCCAGCAAGCTCGGCCTCTCGACCATCACGGTGCGGTTGAAATTGAATTACGATGCGAAGAAGGCGTTGTCCGAAATCAACTCGAAGGTCAACCAAGTCCGCAACGATTTGCCGCCGGAAGCGGAGATTCCCACAATCAATGTGGAGACGGCGGATTCGCAATTTGCCTCGGCCTATCTGAGTTTTTCTTCCGCCATCCTGACGACCAATGCCGACGGCACGGTGGACAGTAAGCCGCTGCTGGACCCAAACCAGATCACCGATTATCTCGTGCGCATCGTGCAGCCGCGCCTCGCCGCGCTCGAAGGCGTGCAGCGCGCGGACCTGCTCGGCAGCCGCACGTTTGCGATGCGCATCTGGCTGCGACCGGATCGGTTGGCGGCATTCAACATCAGCCCGGCCCAAGTGCGCACGGCGTTGCAGGCAAATAATTTTCTCGCCGCCGTCGGCCACACGAAAGGTTCGTTGATCCAGGTGAATTTGACGGCGAACACGGATTTGCGCTCGGTGGATGAATTCAAAAATCTGGTCGTGCGCCAGACCGGCGACCAGCTCGTGCGGCTGGGCGATCTGGCCGACGTGGAACTCGGCGCGGAAGATTACGACAGCGAAGTGCGGTTTAGCGGGGAGCAGGCGGTGTTCATGGGCATCTGGGTTCTGCCGAACGCGAACGCGCTCGACGTCATCAAGAGCGTTCGCACGGAAATGGAAGCCATCAAAAAGGAACTGCCCGTCGGCCTGAACGCGCACATCGCCTACGACGCGACCAAATATATTGACGACGCCATCCACGAAGTTTTGAAGACGCTGACGGAAACCCTGCTCATCGTCTCCATCGTCATCTTTTTGTTCCTCGGCTCGCTGCGCTCCGTTTTGATTCCGCTGGCGGCAATCCCGTTGTCGCTCATCGGCGGCGTGTTTTTGATGCAGACGTTTGGTTTCTCGCTGAACTTGCTGACGCTCCTCGCCATCGTGCTGTCAGTCGGCCTCGTGGTGGACGACGCGATTGTGATGGTGGAAAACGTCGAGCGCCATGTGCGCGAAGGGCGCACGCCGATCGACGCCGCGCTGCTCGGTGCGCGCGAACTTGTCGGGCCGATCATCGCCATGACCATCACGCTCGCGGCGGTTTATGCGCCCATCGCGTTTCAAGGCGGCCTGACCGGTTCATTGTTCCGTGAATTTGCGCTGACACTTGCCGGTGCGGTGACGATTTCTGGCATCGTGGCGCTGACGCTTTCGCCGGTTATGGCGTCGCGGCTCTTGAGCCACAAAACCGAAGGCAAAGGTCTGCCCGGCCGCATCAACCGCGATTTTGAACGGCTGAAAGTTTTTTACGGCCGCGTGCTGGACAAGACACTTGCGAACCGCCCGACGGTTTACGTCGTGTGGGTTTGTCTGTCGTTATTGACGATTCCGATGTATTTGATGTCCGCCAACGAACTCGCGCCGACGGAAGATCAGGGCGTCGTCTTCGGCATCGTCGAAGGCCCGGCGAACGCGACCATCGAGCAGACGGTGTTTTACGCGGAGGAAGTGAACAAGCTGTTTGAAAAAGTTCCCGAGACCGGCAACACGTTTCAACTCACGTTTCCCGACAGCGGTTTCAGCGGCATGGTGCTCAAGCCGTGGGGCGAACGGAAGCGCACCGTCTTCGCCATCCAGCCCGGCATTCAGGCAATGGTCAATACCATTCCCGGTTTGCGGCTGCTCATGGTCACGCCACCCGCGTTGCCCGGCGGCGGACAATTTCCGGTCGAGTTTGTTTTGTCCTCCACCGCCGAGCCGGAACAGATTTTGGGATTTGCGCAGCAGCTTCAGGCGATGGCCGCGACGAACGGCATGTTCGCCTTCCCGCCGATTATTGACACCAAGATTGACCAGCCTGAAGTGGAACTTGTCATTGACCGCGACAAGGTAGCCGCGCTCGGCCTCGATTTGCAGACCGTTGGCTCCGACCTCGCCGTGCTGGTCGGCGGCAATTATGTGAACCGCTTCAATCTCGCCGGCCGCAGCTACAAAGTCATTCCCCAGATGCGGCGCGGCGCGCGGCTCAACACCGAACAGCTCGAAACCACCTACGTCAAAGGCCCCGGCAACCAGCTTATTCCCGTGAATGCCTTCGCGCACTTCGCCAAAAAAACCACGCCGCGCGCTCTCAACCGCTTCCAGCAGTTGAACTCCGTGAAGCTCAGCGGCGTCGCCATCGTGCCGCTCGATACCGCGCTGAAATTTCTCGAAACCCAGAGCGCAAAAATTTTGCCCGCCAATTATCGCCTTGATTATACCGGCGAATCACGCCAATTGCGCACCGAAGGAAATAAATTTTTACCCGCGATGATTTTGTCCGTCCTGCTGATTTTCCTCGTGCTGGCCGCGCAGTTCAACAGCTTCCGCGACCCGTGGATCATCCTGCTCGGCTGCGTGCCACTCGCGATGTTTGGCGCGCTCATCTTCTGCTTCCTTAAAATGCCCAACCCCAACCTGCCTTTCTGGACGAACGGTTGGACGACCACATTAAACATTTATTCGCAGGTCGGCCTGGTAACACTCGTCGGGCTGATCACCAAAAACGGAATCCTCATCGTGCAGTTCGCCAACGAGCTGCAACGCTCCGGCCGCACCAAAATCCAGGCCATCCGCGAAGCCTCGTTGCTGCGGTTGCGCCCGGTGCTGATGACCAGCGTCGCGACCGTCGCCGGCCATTTTCCGCTGACAATGGTGACGGGCGCTGGCGCGGCGGCGCGAAATTCCATCGGCTTGATTGTCGTTTCCGGCATGGCCATCGGCACGCTGTTCACGCTGCTGGTGATTCCGGCCATATACATTTTAATCGCGAAGGACCACGGCGGCGAAGTGCCTAAAGAATTGGGGGAACTCCAACCGGCCCATGAATGAAAACCCTTCCACCACGCCAACTCCAATCGTAACCGTCAACCCGGTAACAAAATTCAACACGTCGCTGGTGCTCTGGCCGACCGCCATCGCGTTGGCAGTGCTGCTGTATTTCGGCCTAAAATCCATCGCCGACTTTATTACGCACGAGTCCACGGACGATGCCTTCATCGCCGGCCACGTCGTTTCCATCGCGCCGCGCATCGCCGGCCAGGTCGCCGCCGTCCACGTCCTCGACAACCAGTTGGTTCGCTCGAACGATTTGCTCGTGGAGCTTGATCCCGCTGATTACGCCATCACCGTTGCGCAGAAAAATTCCGCCGCCGTCTCGCAAGACGCCAATTTTCGCACCGTCATTGCCGCTGTGGAATTGATGCGCGCAAAGGTCGCCACCGCTGCCGCCTCGGCGCGCAAGGCGAAAGCTGACGCGGACGCCGCCGAGTCCACCGCCAAAAAATCGCAGGCCGACTTCGACCGCGCGCAGGGTTTGGTGAAAGAGAAAACTATTTCCTCGCAAGAGTTCGATGCCGCACTCGCCGCCAACACGAAGGCACAGGCGGATTTCAAATCCGCGCAGGACAACGCGGACGAAGAAACTTCCAAAGTGGATGAGGCGGAAAAGCAACTGGACGCCGTCTTTGCGGAAAAGGAGATGGCATTTTCGCAGCTCAATGAATCGCAGACAAATGTTGCCGCCGCAAAATTAAATCTGTCCTACACGAAAATTTTTGCGCCGTGCGATGGCCGCATCACGCGCAAACAAGTTGAAGCGGGCGATTATCTGGAGGTCGGCCAGCAAATCCTTTCCATCGTGCCGTTGGAAGTCTGGGTCGTCGCCAATTTCAAAGAGTCGCAACTTGATAAAATGCGCGCTGGCCAGCCGACGATGGTGGAAATTGACGCGCTCGGCGGTCGTGAATTTCGCGCGCACGTTGACAGCATCCAAGCTGGCAGCGGCGCGTCGTTCAGTCTGTTGCCGCCGGAAAATGCGACCGGTAATTTCGTGAAAGTCGTCCAACGCGTTCCTGTAAAAATTGTTTTCGACGAACCGCTGCCGGAAGGTTTTGTGATTGGTCCAGGACTTTCTGTGACGCCAAGTGTGCAAGTAAGTAAATTTGTTTTACCCGCATGGTTATTGGCGATTACTGCCGTAATTATCGCGGGCGCGGCAATTTGGTTTTTCAAATTCTTCACCAACCGCAAGCCAGCGGCGAAATAATTTCTCATGGAGCTGGAATGGAAACCGCGCCACAGCCCGTGGCTCATCGCGATGGGCGTGATGATGGCGACGTTCATGGAGGTGCTCGACACGTCCATCGCCAACATCGCGCTGCCGCACATCGCGGGCAGTTTGTCGGCGACGCCGGAAGAAGCGACGTGGGTGCTCACGAGTTATCTCGTCTCGAACGCGATCGTGCTGCCGACGACTGGCTGGCTCGCAAATCATTTCGGGCGCAAACGTGTTTTCATCTCGTGCATCGCGATGTTCACCATCGCGTCGGCGTTGTGCGGATTGGCGTGGAGTTTGCCGACGTTGATTTTTGCGCGCATTCTGCAAGGCATCGGCGGCGGGGCCATGGTTCCCATCGCGCAGTCCATCATGCTCGAAAGTTTTCCACGTCAGAAACGCGGTGCGGCGATGGCTATCTTCGCGCAGGGCGTCGTGGTGGCCCCGATTCTGGGCCCGACGCTCGGCGGTTGGATCACGGACAGTTATTCATGGCGCTGGATTTTTTACATCAATTTGCCCGTGGGAATTTTGGCGATTCTCGCCGCGCAATGGCTCGTGGAAGATCCGCCTTACATCCAGCGCAACAAATCAGCGACGATTGATTACGTCGGCTTTGGACTGCTCGCCGTGTGGCTCGCGACGCTGCAAATCCTTTTGGACAAAGGCCAGGAAGCCGATTGGTTCGGTGCAGTCTGGGTGCGTTGGTTCACGCTCGCTTCAATTTCGTCATTCGTGGCATTTATTTGGTGGCAGCTTCGCGCCAAACACCCGCTCGTGGATTTAAGCGTTTTCAAAAATCGAAATTTCACCACCGGCCTCATCCTGATGACGACGCTCGGCGCAATTCTCTACGGCACGACCGCGCAAATTCCGCTGTTTCTGCAAACGCTCATGGGCTATCCCGCGCTGCAAAGCGGCTACGCGATGAGCCCACGCGGCATCGCCGCTTTCATCACGACCTTTTTTGTCGGGCGCATCGTGGGCAAAGTGCGGGCGAAATGGATGCTGTGCGTGGGCTTTACCTTGCTGGCCGTCTCATCATTCATGTTGAGCAATTTGAATTTGCAGGTTGCGCAAATCAACGTCATCTGGCCGAGCATCGTCAACGGCATTGCCATCAGTTTTATTTTTGTGCCGCTGACGACGGCGACGATGAGCCAGTTGGCGCAGCAACAACTCGGCAATGCGACCGGCCTCTACAATCTCATGCGCAACCTCGGCGGCAGCATCGGCATCGCGTTTGTCACGACGATGCTCGCGCGCGGCGCGCAGGCGCATCAGGCACTGATGGTCGGGCATCTCGCGCCGGACAATCCCGCCTTCCGCCAACAATTCGATGCCGCAAACAAACTGCTGACGCACCACGCCGATTCCGTAACCGCGTCGCGACAGGCTTACAACGCCGTGTATTCATTGCTCGACCAGCAGGCGCACCTGCTGGCGTTCGTGGACAATTTTTTTATTTTCGGCGCCATGGCCGTCGTCACCATGCCGCTGATTTTTCTCTTCAAACGCGTGACCGCACCAACGAAGCCGATGCCGGGCGCGCACTAAAAAATCAGCCGGCGACTTTTGTCAGCACCAGTGAAGTAATTTCGCGCGCGCGCGCATCCGTCGTCGCTTCTGCATAACAACGGAATTCCGGCGCGTTGCCGGACGGACGTAAATGAATAATTTCTTCATTCACAAACGTGATGCGCAAGCCGTCGGTGCGATTCAAACCGGCAACTGCGCCGCAAATCCCGCCGAACATTTTTTCAATTGCCGCTTTATCGGCGGCTTCGGAGCCGGAATTAAATTTTGCCAGAATCGCCACGCTTTTTTCCGTTGTAAAATTTTTCAAACGGTCGCTCGCTGTGAACCGCGCGGGCAAACTCGCCGCCAGTTCGGAAACTTTTTGTCGCTGTGATTTTGCCAGCAGCAAAATGCCGAGTATCACGATTACCGCATCGCGCGTGGGCAATGCGCGAAGAATTTTTCCACCATTTTCGATGTCCGAGTTCAGCAAAAATCCGCCGTTCGCCTCGTAGCCGACCACGCGTTTCGCCCCGCCAGCCGTGGCTTCCATCATCGAAGCCACTACGAATGGCGAGCCAATTCGCGTGCGGCGTATGGACGGAAACCAGCCGCATTTTTCCACCGCCGTGTTGCAACTCACGGGCGTGCTGACGGAATCTGCCGCCATAAATTTCGCGCACAAAATCCCCGCGATGTCGCCGCGCAGCCAGTTACCGTTTTCATCGCTCAAGAGCGGGCGGTCGCTGTCGCCATCGGCAGAGACGAGCGCGTCGAATTTGCCCGTCGCTGCCCATTCATGCGCGAGCTGCACGTCTTCGGGCCGGATAGCCTCGGTGTCCACGGGAATGAATTTTTCCGAGCGGCCGAGCGGCGTAACTTCCGCGCCAAGGTGCGAAAGGATTTTCACCAGCACGTCGCGCCCGACGGCAGAATGCTGATAGACGCCGACGCGCAAACCTTTCAGCTCGTCGTGACTGAAAAAATTCAAATAGCGCATCACGTAATTTTCGCCAGCCTCGGGCGAAACTTCGTGCGGCGGATTAACCTTGGCAAAATTGCCATCAGCGCCGAACAGCGCATCGTCGAGTTCGACAATCTGGCTGCTCATACCTTTCTCGTCGGACTTCAAAACTTCGCCGCTGCACTTGTTGAATTTTATTCCATTGCGGTCATCGGGAATATGACTGCCGGTGACCATGATGGACGGAATTTTATTTTCAAATCCAAACAGAGCGACAGCGGGCGATGGAATTTTTCCGCAGTTCACCGCGCGATAGCCGAGGTCGTCCGCCGCGCGGCACACGGCTTCCATCACGCGGCTGGTGCTCGGCCGAAAATCGCCGCCGACCGCAACGCGTTCGCCCGCGCGCTTGATTTCGCCAATGGATTCAAGGTATTGAAGAAATCCTTTCGCGTAGGCGTAGCAGACGGAATCCGTCATCGCCGTCGCCAAACCGCGAGCGCCGCTCGTGCCAAACGCCACGCCGCTTTTGGCCATCAAGTCCTGAATGGAAATTTTCATGTAATTTGAATTTGAACGCAATCAGGCTAACCCATCTCCAAACCCGAAGAAATAAGTTTTGCGGAACGGCTGTCCGCGTTTGACGAACGGACGCATCGGTGAGATAGGTTGGTCGCGGCAAACATCAAATGAAAACGACTTTAATTTTTATCGCGGTTGCGGCCAGTATCTTTGCCGCTGGCTGCAACGCCGCGCCGACCAACAGCTCGGCCGCCATGAATAATTCAACCAACTCCACCATGAAATTCCCATTGCAACGCACCGAGGCTGAATGGCGCAAAATTTTGACGCCCGAACAATATCATGTCCTGCGCGAAGCCGGCACGGAGCGCGCCTTTACCGGGAAATACTGGGACACGAAAACGCCCGGCGAGTATCATTGCGCGGCGTGTGGCGCGCTGCTCTTCAAGTCGGACGACAAGTTTGATTCCGGCTGCGGCTGGCCGAGTTTTTCGGAAGTCGCCGCGCAAGGACACGTCATCGAGCGCACGGACACCAGCTACGGCATGGTGCGCACGGAGGTTCTGTGCGCGAACTGCGGCAGCCATCTCGGTCACGTTTTTGACGATGGCCCCGGCCCGAAGGGTCTGCGGTATTGCATCAATTCCGCCTCGATAGATTTTGGCGCGGACACTAACGAGCCTTCGATAAAAAAGCCGGAGCAAAAATGAAACGGCGCGGTGCGGCGATATCAGGCCGGAAGTTTGCCCGTAATTTTTAGTCGCTACTGATTGGCCAAAGAAAACAGTTGCGCGCTCCCGGCTGGTAAATAACCTCACTCACCCGTCATGGACATCGGCCTGTTAAAAAATTTGCTGCTCAAGGGCGACCCTGAATTCTGGGTGCAACTGAAATCGCTTACAAAATCGGCGCGCGATTTTGAAGAATTATTTTTGCTTTCATCGCTTCGCAAAAAGGCGCATGCGCGCAAATTGGAAAATCCCAACGCGCCGGCCAAAAAAATCCGCCTCGCGATTCTGGGCGGCTACAGTCTGTATCCGCTCCACGAACTCGTCGAGCATCTTTGCGAAATAGACGGGCTGCCGGTCGAGTTGTGGCAGGGCGATTACGACAATTACATTTCCGAAATCATGGATGACAACAGCGAACTTTACACCTTCGCGCCGCAAGTCGTATTTATTTTGCCCGCCGAACGCCGCTGCACTTACACCGGTCATTTGACGGATGCGCGGGAATTACAACAGGCGGCGGCAAAAAATGTCGTGGATTCCATTTTGGAACTCGCGCGCAAGGTGAATGAAAAAACGCGCGCCGAAGTCATCACCACGAATTTCATGCTGCCCGCGCGGCATGATCTCGGCGCATTCCGTTCGCGCACGCTCGGCTCGAATTGGTCGTTTCGTAAATGGGTAAATCTTGAACTCGGGCTAAACGCCCCGTCCTTCTTGCACATTTGCGATTGGGAATTTCTGGCAAACCGTCTCGGCGGACTCGCTGCGCGTGACGAGCGTTCATGGTTCGAAAGCAAGCAGCCGTGTTCGTCCGCGCTGCTCGTTAAGCTTGCGCGCGAAGTGACACAGTTGATTTTCTCTCTGAAACGCGCGCCGAAAAAAGTTCTCGTTTTGGATTTGGACAACACGCTTTGGGGCGGCGTGGTGGCGGACGATGGTTTGGAAGGCATCGAGCTTGGCGACACCTCGCCGCGCGGCGAGGCGTTCAAGGCGTTTCAAAAATACATCGCGTCGCTCAAGCAGCGCGGCGTGCTGCTGGCTGTGTGCAGCAAAAATGATTTAGACAAGGCACAAGAGCCGTTTCAGAAACATCCCGAAATGGTTTTGCGTTTGGACGACATCGTTTCGTTCAAGGCGAACTGGGAACCAAAATCGGAAAATATCCGCGCGATGGCGCCGGAATTAAATTTGGGCTTGGACAGTTTTGTGTTTGTCGACGACAACCCGGCGGAGATTGAAATCGTGAGGCAATTTGTTCCCGAAGTGACGACGATTTTGCTCGGCCCCGATCCGTCGGATTTCGTCGCGCAACTCGCCGACTGCCGCTTGCTCGAGCCGCGCAGCATCACGAGCGAGGACGCCGAGCGCACGAGCCAGTATCGTTCCGACGCGCAGCGCAAGGCGCTGGAGGCGACCGTCACGGACATGGCGTCGTATCTCGAATCGTTGCAAATGGAATCCGTGATGAGCGAGTTCGTGCCGGTGGATGTGCCGCGCCTCTCGCAGCTCATCAACAAAAGCAATCAGTTCAATCTCACCACGCACCGCCGCAGCGAAGCGGAAGTCATCGCGGTGATGAATGATAAAAAATTCGCCGGCTTCAGCGTGCGGCTGAAAGATCGTTTCGGCGACCACGGTTTAATTTCTATCGTCATTGGCGAAAAGGTTGGCGACACGATGAAGATTGATACCTGGCTCATGAGCTGCCGCGTATTGAAACGCGGCGTGGAAGAAGAAGTTTTGAACGAACTCGTGCGACTTGCAAAAGGGAAAAACTGCACGCGGCTGGAAGGCGTCTATATGCCGACGCCTAAGAACGAGATGGTGCGTGATTTCTACGGCAAGATGGGTTTCACTTTGACCGCCGAATCCGAAACCAAACGAGAATTTGAATTGAAGCTGGAAAATTTTCAGCCCGCCCAAACCAAAATAAAAATTATCCGCCGCGCTTATGAACCAAGCTGAAGTCATCGCCAAATTGCAGACGATTTTCGACACCGTTTTTTTGGAGCCGGTCGTGCTCACGCCCGCCATCAGCGCGAAAGACGTGCCAGAATGGGATTCGCTCACGCACATCTCGCTGATGGTGTCGGTGGAAAAAGCGTTCGGCGTGCGCTTCCGCGTGGGTGAAGTGGAGAATGCCAAGAACGTCGGCGAGTTTGCGGACTTGATCATCAAACGCAAGTTGGAGCCGTGATTTGCCGGCAGCTTTCCTCGACTTTGCGGTGATTTCAGCTAGAGTGTTTGCGTGAGTTTTGTTGCTGAATTTAATTCCCTGCCGCTGGCTGCGCTTGTCAAAAAATCTCTCGCCACCAGCGCTTCCACTGCGCGCGAAGCCGCCGCAAAAGATAAATTTTCCCTCGCCGATTTCGCCGCGCTGATTTCGCCTGCCGCGGCAGAAAATCTCGAAGCTCTCGGCCAGCGCGCACACACGATGACGCAGCAGCGCTTCGGCAAAACCATCCGGCTCTTTGCGCCGCTTTATCTTTCCAACGAGTGCGTGAACAATTGTTCCTACTGCGGTTTTTCGCGCGACAATCCGATTTTGCGGGTCACGCTTTCCATCGAAGAAGTGTTGCGCGAGGCGGCGGAATTAAAAGCGCAGGGCTTCCGCAATGTGTTGCTCGTCGCGGGCGAACATCCGAAATTTGTTTCAAACAATTATCTGCGCGATTGCATCGCCGCGCTGCACGCCGATTGGCCGAGCGTTTCACTCGAAGTCGGGCCGATGGAAACAGAAGAATATCTACCACTCGTCGCGGCGGGCGCGGATGGCCTGGTCGTTTATCAGGAAACTTACGACCGCGAGGTTTATGCGCAGATGCACACCGCCGGACCGAAACGGAATTTTGATTGGCGCCTCGAAACGCCGGAGCGCGCTTACGCCGCCGGTTTTCGCCGGCTCGGCATTGCGCCGCTTTACGGGCTGGCCGATTGGCGTTACGAAGCGTTAAGTGTGGCGGCGCACGCGGATCATCTGCTGCGCCATTGTTGGAAAGCCGCCGTGACGATTTCGCTGCCGCGTTTGCGTCCGTGCGCAGGCGAGTTCGAGCCGCTCACGCACATGAGCGACCGCGAGCTGGCGCAACTCATCTGCGCATTTCGCATCATGTTCCCCGATGTCGGCATCGTGCTCTCGACGCGAGAGACGCCGAAGCTGCGCGATGGCTTGATTCCCTTGGGCATAACGATGATGAGCGCTGGCGCGCGCACCGAGCCGGGCGGTTACACGGGCGCGGGCAAAGAAAAAATCCATCATACCGAACGCGGCATCATCAAGGAAATCGCTTCGGGCGCGAGCGAATGGGCACCGCAGGAAAACCGGCCGACGAATGCGACCGGCCAGTTCAACATCGGCGACGAACGTCCGGCGCAGGAAGTCGCGGAACTGATTCGCAAACTTGGTTACGAGCCGGTGTGGAAAGATTGGGATGCGGCGCTGACTAACGAGCCGGCGGCGGCAAGATAATTTTTCTTCGCAATTCAACCCGCCGTGAGCGCGGCGCGGGCGTCGTCGGCCATCTTGGTTTTCTCCAGAAAATAATCGTATCCGCCGACATACGGCGTCACAGTGCCGGCGTTGACGTGCAGCACTTTCGTCGCGAGATGGCGGATGAAATGGACGTCGTGCGAAATGAAAACGAGCGTGCCTTCGTAGCGCTCCAGCGCGAGCGTTAGCGATTCGACGGTGTGAATGTCGAGGTGCGTGGTCGGTTCGTCCATGAGCAAAAGATTCGGCGGATCCACGAGAAATTTCACGAGATTCAACCGGCTTTTTTCGCCGCCGCTCAAAACTTTGGTGAGCTTGTAAATGTCATCCTTGCGGAACATGAACGAGCCAAGAATAGCGCGCGCCTCGTCTTCACGCATTTCGGGCGCAACGGCGAGAACTTCATCGAGCACGGATTTTTCCGGATCAAGCGTGGCGGCACGATGCTGGCTGAAGTAGCCAATCTTCGCGTTGTGGCCGAGGTCGCGTTCGCCTTTTTGAAACTCGACCACGCCCGCGAGAATTTTCAGCAAAGTGGATTTGCCCGCGCCGTTTGGTCCCACGAGCACGGTGCGTTCGCCACGCTCAATCGTTAGGTCGAGGCCGGAATAAACTTTGTGCGTGCCATAGGCCATGTGAATGCCCACCAGCGACGCAGCGCGCTGACCGCCACGCGGCGGCGGCGGAATCTGAAAACGAAACGGCTTGCGCGGCGCCATGGGTTTCTCGATAAGTTCCATGCGCTCAATCTGCTTAAGTTTACTTTGCGCCTGCGACGCCTTCGAAGGAATCGAGCGAAAGCGGTCGGCGAACGCCTGTAAGTCCGCGATTTCCTTCTGCTGATTTTTGTAGGCGGCAAGCTGTTGTTCGTAGCGTTCTTCGCGTTGCCGCAAGTAATCGCCGTAATTGCCGGTGTAAGGAATCAATTTGCGCTCGGAAATCTCGTGCACCTGCGTCACGACTTCGTCCATGAATTCGCGGTCATGCGAAATCAACAGCACGGCGCCGGAATAATTCTTCAGATAATTTTGCAGCCACAACAACGCGAGCAAATCCAGATGGTTCGTCGGTTCATCGAGCAAAAGCAAATCCGGTTCCATCACGAGCAGCCGCGCCAAACGCGCGCGCATGATCCAGCCGCCGCTCATTTCGTTCGCCTTGCGGTCGAAGTCCGCTTCGCGAAAGCCGAGGCCGCGCAACATTTTCTTTGCCTTAACTTCCGCTTGCGCGTCGTTGAGCGCATCGTGCTTGGCGTGAGCTTCAAGATATTCGGGCGAGGACACGTCACCGGCTTTTTCCAGTTCGTGCAGCCGTTTTTCAAGTCGCGGCAACTCATCCACGCGGCCGGTCGCCACATCGAGAATGGTTTCATCGCCGTTCGCTTCGGCTTCCTGCGGCAAGTGGCCAACCATCGTCCATTCATCGCGCAATACTTCGCCGGCGTCCGGCTCAAGTTGTTTAAGAATGATGGAAAACAAAGTCGTTTTGCCCGCGCCGTTCGGGCCGACGAGCGCCACGCGGTCGCCGTAATTCACGGCGAACGACGCGTCTTCAAACAGCACGCGTCCGCCGAACGTCATTTTCAAATCTCGGATAGTCAGCATGGAATAAAAATAAATTGGCCGCGCCGTCTGGCCGACACGGACGAAAAGCGTAGGCCAGGATTGCGCGGCGTCAATCGCGCATTTTTGGCTTTGCCGCGCCGCGTCCGCCAAAAATAATTTTTTGCTTGGAATAATTTTTTATTCTGTGAAAGATAGCCGCGCTCTTTGAAAGCGGCGGAAAAGTTTCCGCCAGCATCGCAGTCAAATGTCAGGGAACCCGGTGTGAATCCGGGACGGTTGCGCCACTGTAACGGCTACAAACTCCCAAGGTCACTGGACGAAAGTCCGGGAAGACGGGAGTGAGGTTTGAAGCCGAAGTCAGGATACCGGTTTGAATGCACTCGTCGGCCCCGCGTAAGGGGCGCTTCTCCGCAAAGAGAAGGATGAGGCCAGTCTGTCCAGACGATTTCTGGACGGCTCGTCGAATTTCCTCCATTCCTCGTTTGCGAAGTCTGGAGGTTTTTTATTTTCCAAAATCTTCCGGCCTCGCGCTGGTCTCTCAACCAAAACCGTTCCGCAAATTTTTATTCGCCGAACCAAATGAAAGATCAGTTAAATGAAAAAATCGGTTTGTCGCTGGCGTTCGCCAGCCTGTTCGTCACGTCCGCATTGGCCTTTACCATCAACGAAAAATTTACCAACAATCCGGCGGCGGACGGCTGGCAGGTTTTCGGTGATACCAATCTTTTTCAATGGGATTCCGCGCACCAGAATCTCGCCGTCACGTGGGATTCGTCGCAGACGAACAGTTATTTTTACCATCCGCTCGGCGCGGTCTTTTCCAAGACCAATGACTTCTGTATCCTGTTCGACCTGCGCCTGAACGACCTCGCCATCGGCACGACGCCAGACAAACCGCTCACGTTCGAACTGGCCATCGGCCTCATCAATACCGCCGAGGCCACCAGCGGAAATTTCTTTCGCGGTTACGCCTATTTTCCCGACCTTGTGGAGTTTGATTATTTTCCCAACGACATCAATGATTACGGCGCGACGGTTTCCACGCTCATGATTTCGTCGCAGACCAATTACTCCGGCGGCGGTTTCACGCAGCCGTTGGAAATGACGACCAACACCCTTTACCGTGTCACATTGGTTTACACCGCCACCAACCACACCTTGCACACGCTGATAACGGCGGACGGCGCGCCGTTCGGCCCGGTGGAAGATTCCTATCTTGATTCAAAATTTGATGATTTCCGCGTGGATGCGATTTCCATCAACAGCTACAGCGACAACGGTCAGGATCCCGATTACTCCGGTTCGATTCTCGCCCACGGCACGGTGGATAATCTCGCCTTCGCCTCGGCGCTGCCGCTGGGCACAGTTCAAACCGTGGTCGCCGCCAGCGTGCAGTTTGGTAGCGACACGAACTGGCTCTACACCCTCGAGCGCACGACGAATTTTCAATCGTGGACCAACGCTATGCCGACGCTGCTGGGCACGGGCGGCACGTTGATTTTGTCCGACACCAATGCGCCCGCGAATAATGCCTTCTACCGCGTGCGCGCCGACCTGCCATGAACTTACAAGATTTTTTCAATCCGGACACCTGCCCGCTGTGCGGCTCGGCGAACGATTGCCAGCTCTGCACGCCCGCGGCCTACAAAGGCCAGTGCTGGTGCGTGCGCGAGGACATGTCCGCCGAAATCCTCGCGCGCGTGCCGGAAAAATTCCGCAACCGCGCCTGCATCTGCAAACCGTGCGTGGATAAATTCCGCACCGAAAAGAATTTTTCCTCGCCACCCACACCACACGCCACGCGCCGCGCGCCGGGATTCACGCTCATTGAACTCCTCGTCGTCATTGCCATCATCGGCATCCTGTCCGCCATGCTGCTGCCCGCGCTCGCCCGCGCCAAAGTTGCCGCGCAACGCGCCGATTGCGTGAGCAACGTCCGCCAGCTCGGGCTGGGCGCACAGATGTATTGGGGCGATAACACCGGCCATTCCTTCCGCTACCTGCAAAATGCCAACGTCAACAACGGCCAGCTCTATTGGTTCGGGTGGATTGCGAATGGCACGGACGGCACGCGCAGTTTTGATCTCTCCCCCGGCACGCTGTATGCGTATTTCAAAGGCACCGACGTGCGGCTGTGTCCCTCGTCCGCGTGGAGCTCACCACAATTCAAGCTGAAAGGCACGAACGTCATTTTCAGCTACGGCTGCAATGGCTTTGTCTTTGGCGGGCCGGGCCACCCCGTGACGGATGAGAAAGGCCTGGGACATCCCGCCAGCACCGCGCTGTTTGCCGATGCCGCGCAGGTGGACCCGTTTTCCGGCGGCAACCCGGTCTTTCAAGAATGGTATTACGTGGACAACAGCACGACGCAGCCGAACGGCCATTTCCGCCACGCGCAAAAAGCCAATGTGACCTTTGCCGACGGCCATGTGGATTTGGAAAAGACCGTGGCCGGTTCCCTTGACCCGCGTTTGCCGAATCAATACCTCGGCCAGTTACGAACGGAGATTTTGACGGTGCCGTAACCGCCAACGGCTAGGTGGCCGTCCACGTTGGCTCCGGCGACTGGTTAGGCCACGGCGTTCTCATTCTCTATTTCCTTCTGCAAAGCAACTCTCAATGCTGGCAACAAATGCTTCTCAATATCATCCAACTGACTCTGAGGTGTCTTCTGACCAAACTCAATACTGGATACCCAAACAACCTCTCCCGCGTTCCAAAAGTCATAAAACGCTCTCTCAAGCTGACTGCTCCGCTTTGCAATTAAATGGAAATGTGACTCCAAACTATGAATAAGACCACCCAAAGCTGACACGCTGAATGGCTGAAAGCTATCAATGGCCTCATCCGCCAATATCTCCCCAAAGGCACGAACCTGAGTCAGCTTACCCAGCCGCAATGCGATCGCATTGCGGAACAGTTGAACAATCGTCCTCGGTTAAGACTAGGCTTTAAAACCCCCAACGAAGTCTACTACTAACATCACCACTTTTGTCGCACTACAAATGTGAAACTAAACGTATCATCCATGACTACCATCTCTTCAAATGTACAAGTCTGACTGCTGTGCTGCACGCCATCGTAATGCTCAACACAATCAGCAGAGTGCCGACACGCAAAGAACCGGAAACATTCAGTGCGACGCCGAGCAAAACTAGAACGGTGGCGATGCTATAAAACAGAATCCCGAATCTTTTGGCTGTTGTTGTGTTCATATTTTTGTGTGATGTGCCCGATACGCCTAACGAAAAAAGCTGAGCCACCGCCGCGCGGCGGGTAAGTTGGTTTTGACAACGGCCCTGATCATCATGGTTTGATATAATCTGACTAGCGAATGGCTGTCAAAGATTATTCGTTCACGCCCCGATCTGCTTTTCAATCGCCCCGCAGATTTTTTGCGACCAGCTTTTCAGCGTCGCCGCGTCGCTACCTTCCACGAGCAAACGCACTTTCGGTTCCGTGCCGGAGTAGCGCAACAGCAGGCGTCCGCCTTGCGCGGCCAGTTCCTTTTCCGCCTCGGCCACGAGTTGATTCACGCCATCGAGCTGCTCGAAGGGTTTTTTCTCGCGAACTTTCACGTTGGTCACAAGTTGCGGGAAACGCGTCCAGCATTTCGCGAGCTGGGAGAGCGGCTGGCCCTTTTGCTTGAGGATGCGCAGGATTTGCAACGCGGCCACGAGTCCGTCGCCGGTCGTGCCGTAATCGCGGAAGATGAGATGTCCGCTCTGCTCGCCGCCGAAGTTGTAGCCGCCGCGCAGCATTTCATCGATCACGTTTTTGTCGCCAACGGCGGTGCGGAGCATTTTGCCGCCGGCCTTGGTGATGGCGGCTTCGAGGCCGGCATTGCTCATCACGGTGCTGACGAGGGTTTTGTTGGCCAAAGTATTTTCCGCGAGCATTTCCAGCGCGGCGATGGCCATGATGTCGTCGCCGTCAATCAATTTGCCTTTTTCGTCGCACAACAAAACGCGGTCGGCGTCGCCATCGTGCGCGATGCCAAGATGCGCGTGATGTTCGACGACTTTGTGACACATCTGCGCGGGGTGCATGGAACCGCAGTCGTGATTGATGTTCATGCCGTCGGGACGATGGCCGTAGACGATGACTTCCGCGCCGAGCTCGTGCAGGACGGCGGGCGTGGATTTGTAAGCCGCGCCATTGCCGCAGTCCACGACGACGCGCAGGCCTTCGAGGGTCAGGCCTTTCGGAAAACTGGATTTGGCAAACTCGATGTAGCGCCCGAGCGCATCGTCAATGCGCACAGCCTTGCCGATCTGGTCGGAGCTGGGCCGGACTTTTTCAATCGCGCCGGAGAAAACGAGGGTTTCGATTTCACCTTCAATTTTGTCGTCGAGCTTGAAGCCGTCCGCGCGGAAAAACTTGATGCCGTTGTCCGCATACGGATTGTGCGACGCGGTGATAACGATGCCCGCATCGGCGCGCAGACTGCGCGTGACGTAGGCCACACCGGGCGTGGGCAGCGGCCCGATGAACAGCACGTCCACGCCCATCGAAAGGATGCCGGAGGAAATGGCGTTCTCCAGCATGTAGCCGGAGAGCCGCGTGTCTTTGCCGATGACGATTTTGTGTTTGCCGCGCCCGCGCGCGTGGGCTTCAAGATTTTTGAAAACGTGGGCCGCCGCGCGGCCGAGTTTGAGCGCGGTTTCAGCGGTGACGGGTTCAACGTTCGCGGTGCCGCGCACGCCGTCCGTGCCGAAGATTTTTTTGGGTGAACTCATGAAATTATTTTTTCCTCACGGTGCGGGCGGCACGATGATGCCGACTCTGGCCGGGGCGACGCTGACGACCGTCACGCCGGCTGGCACGGAAACATCCACGTTGCGCTTCAAATCCTTGGCGGAATCAATGCCCGTCAGATCCACCGTCGCGCGAATCTGGTTGGCCTGCAACACGGCCATCGTCTCCGGCGAACCGGTCACGGTCACGTTGACGGTCTCCGGCGCAACGCGGTAAAGATGGACATCCGCCGCCGTCGCGACAATCAGCACCGGTAAATTGCCGTAAGTGAGCGTGCTGCCGCCGCTGCTGGCCACCGGCAACGCCGTCTCCAGCAAAACTTTGTGGACGGTCAGCCAGATGGCGATAGCGAGCACGAGCGAAAAAAATTTCCAGCCGATGTCCTCGACCAGCCAGTCACGGAATGAGGCGAGAAATTTCATTTGGCGCTGGATTTGGGCGCGGGGCGCGGTTCGTGGCGCGTGATGACCGCCGGGCCGGTGGGTTTATTTTTTTCGATGAGCCAGGTGCGCAGCCATTTGATAATGTTGTTCGTCCGGGCTGGCCGCAAAATTACGGAAACCAGAAACGCGCGCAGTTCCTCAATCGTCACGCCGCGCACAAGCTGGCCTTTGTAGGCGTGCGAAATCATGCCGGTCTCCTCGGACACGACGACAATGACCGCGTCCGTCTCCTCGCTCAAGCCAATCGCCGCGCGATGACGCGTGCCGAGCGATTTGTTCAAATCACCGCGCTGCGTCAGCGGAAAAATGCACGCCGCGTAGGCGATGCGGTCGCCTTTGATGATGACGCCGCCATCGTGAACGGCGTTGTTCGGAAAGAAAATAGTTTCGAGCATTTCCGGCGTCACATCGCAATCAATTTTGATTCCCGACTCAACCGCTTCCTGCAATTGGATGGATTGTTCAATCGCGATGAGCGCGCCGATTTTCACATCAGCCAGACGTTCGACCGTTTGGATGATGACCTCGATACTTTCGCGCTGCTCGCTCGTGCTAGCGAACAGCGGCAGGTTGCCCAGCTCGGCGAGCATTCGACGCAGTTCCGGTTGGAAAATAACAATCGCGCCCGCCGCGATGAACAGTGATGCGCTGTCGAGTAACCAGCTTAACACTTTCAAATCTAAAATTGTCGTGACCGCTTTCAACGCCAGCAGCACCACGACGAAACCAATGACCACCGGCCAGCCGCGCGTGCCGCGCACGAACTTGAAGGCAAAATAAATCAGCACCGCGAGGATCAAAATCTCCACGGCGGGCTGCCAGCCTTTTTCGAGGTCATTCCACATTTTTTTTACGGGCAAAAATAATTTCCGCCATCCGCACTGCCGCCACCGTTTCCGCTACATCATGAGTGCGGATGATCTGCGCGCCGTCGCCGACCGCCAGAATCGCGCAGGCGAGCGCCGCGGGCAACCGATTTTGCACGTCTGCGCCGGATAATTTTCCAAGAAACGATTTGCGCGAAACGCCAATCAACAGCGGCCGCCGCCAGCGCGCGAACGCTTTCAGACTCGTGAGCAGCGATAAATTATGTTCCGACGTTTTGCCGAAACCGATGCCAACATCCAAAATCACCTGCTCCATCGGCACGCCGACTTCGTTCATCATCAGCCCGAGCCGCTCGGAAAAAAACCCGTTCACCTCGCGCACGACATCGCGATAGACGGGGTTTTCCTGCATCGTCAACGGTGAACCCTGCGCGTGCATCACGATGTAACCGGCGTGGTTTTCCGCGACGATTTTCCACATCGAAAAATCTTCCGTATGCGTGGCCGCGCCGACATCGTTGACGATGCTCGCGCCCGTCGCGAGTGCCGCGCGCGCGACGCCGGGTTTGGTCGTGTCAATCGAGATGGGAACTTTGACCTGCGCCGAAAGTTTTTGGATGACGGGAATCACGCGACGCAATTCTTCTGCCTCGCTCACCGGCGTCGCGCCCGGCCGCGTGGATTCGCCGCCGATGTCCAAGATTTCCGCGCCCTCGGCCACAAGTTTCAGCGCGTGCGCCACGGCGGCCTCGGCGTCAAAAAATTTTCCGCCGTCGGAGAACGAATCCGGCGTGACGTTGACGACGCCCATGACGAGCGCCGGTCGCGGAAAAACGAATTCAAATTGTCGGGCGCGGAAAAGCATTGCAACCCCGCGATGATTGCCGACTTGAGGAATTGCCGCAACTCTAACTCTTCATTTCAGGCGGCGGTTGGGCAGCAAACTTCTGCGCACCATTTTTCAATCTGCTGCTTGATGGTGTCGCGGACTGTGCGCGTCTTCGCCAGTTTTTCCTCGTGCGTGCCGGTGAAGCTCGACGGGTCGGTGAAACCCCAATGCAGCCGTTTGGTAACACCGGGAAAAATCGGGCAGCGCTCCGCGCTCGCCTCGTCGCAAACCGTGATGACGTGAGAAAATAGTTGGCCGGACTTGATGAAATCAAAAACCGCCTTGGTTTGGTTGCCGGAAATGTCCAAGCCGACTTCCTGCATCGCCTCGACCACGATGGGATTTAATTTCCCCGGTTCAATGCCCGCGCTTTGCGCTTCAAATTCTTCGCCGCAGATTTGGTTCAAAAACGCCTCGGCCATCTGGCTGCGCGCGCTGTTGTGGATGCAAACGAATAGGATTTTTTTCTTTTTCATGATTTGATTTGGTCGGCTGGTTTAGTTTGTGTGCAACAGTCTGACGACGGCTCGCGGAAATTAAATTTCAACGGACTGAATTCCGGCGCGGGTTTGGCGGCGGGCAAACATTTGTCCATCGCCAGACAAGCCGTGTGGCGTTTGGTCAGATGAAGGATAATTTCGTCCGGCAAAACTTCGACGGATTCGAGCGGAAACTGGCTGATGAAACCGACTTCGTGTTCGACATCCACTTCAAGATCGTCCGACCCAAGAAATGATTTCGCCTTTTCCAGAATCTTCAACAATTTATCTGCCGTAAGCCGGTGATCGACATCGTCGGCAAACCACGTTTGCAAACGGCACAAGGAATCGTTTCGCAATGTGCCGCCGCAATCCACAAATCTTTTGTCAATCCGCGCCACTTCGGTGACGTGCGCATGAACTGGAACAAAATCTCCGTTCGGCAAATGAAAACGGACATTCGCGTTGGGCTGTTGGTTAAGACTGCTTTTCAATTCAGAGAGTTTCATAAGTGTCAGGCGCGATCACGCAATGGCGCATTTTTGATTATACCAACCGCGTGACCGGTTACACATATTGCAAACGGACAACATGACCGGCACTTCCACCAATACCCCGACGACGGTGGCGAGCGCCGCCGGAGAATCCGCGCCAAACAGCGTGATGGCGACGGCCACGGCCAGTTCAAAAAAATTGCTCGCACCGATGAGCGCGCCGGGCGCGGCGACATTGTGCTCCACGCGAAACCGCCGCATGAGCAGATAAGTCAGGCCGGAGTTGAAATAGACTTGAATGACAATTGGCACGGCCAGCAGTAGCACGGCGAGCCAGCGGGCGGTAAGGTTTTTCGATTGGAACGCAAAAATCAGCACGAGCGTCAACAAGAGCGCGCCAATCATGACCGGATGAAATTTTGGCAAAAACTTTTTTTCAAACCAATCCTTGCCGCGTGTTTTAAGCAGTGCTTTGCGTGTGAACCAGCCAGCCGCAAGCGGAATCACGATGAAAACGACGACGGATGTGAAGAGGACTTTGGGAGGCACAATAACATTTGCCACACCGCAGAGAAACATCACAATCGGCGCGAAAGCCACGAGCATGATGAGGTCGTTCACCGCGACTTGAACGAGTGTGTAGGCAGGGTCGCCATCCGTCAGATACGACCACACAAACACCATTGCCGTGCAAGGGGCTGCCGCAAGAATGATGAGACCGGCGGTGTAATTCTTCGCCGTCTCCGGATCAATCCATGCCGCGAAAACATGCTGCATGAAAATCCAGGCAAGCAACGCCATGCTGAACGGCTTAATCAACCAATTTACGAACAACGTCACCATCAATCCCTTGGGTTTGCGCGCGATGCCGCCAATCGCGCCGAAGTCCACCTTGAGCATCATCGGGTAAATCATGAGCCATAATAGGACGCCGATGGGAATGTTCACCTGCGAGCCTTGGCCAAATTCCATTTTGCTTAACGTCGCCGTAAAATCGGGTAGAAACTTTCCGATTACAATGCCCACAATCATGCACAGGAAAACCCAGAGCGTCAGATAACGCTCGAAGAAAGCGAGGCGTTTAGGCGAATCGGGCGCGTTGCTCATGATTTTCTAACGGCATTGCCGACGGCAGATTTCCTTCAAATCCATTTTTAAAATTTTGTCCAGCCGTTTGGCGTCAGCTTCGGCTTCGGCCGATTTGCCCAACGATTTTTTCGCCCAATCAAACGCTTCGCGCACGACAACGGGAGCAGACTTGTCGGGCAAACGGTAGTAAACCCAGCGCTCTGACTTGCGGGAAAGAATCAACCCGGCGCGATTGAGGACGGAGAGATGTTTTGAAATGGTGGATGGCGCCAGACCGAACAATTCTGTGATCTGGCAGACACACAGTTCACCGCGTCGCAAAGCCAGCAGCACCCGCACCCGGTTCGGGTCGGACAACGCCTTGGTGATGGCCATGAACTCGCGCATATTTATATTTTGCCAAATAACGAAATAACAATTCCATAAAGCATTGCGGCGCGCAAGTAAATTTCTGCTAGGCTTTTGCCAGCGGCGGGCATGAACAAAATGGCGAAACGTTGCCGGGCTCGCCTTTCATGCGAGGAAAGGCTTCACGCCCGGACATTCTGTGCGCCGCTCAAACTTTCGTGCGGAAATAAGCGATCGTATCCGTCAGGCCATCGGCAAGTTTCACTTTCGGTTCCCACTTCAGGATTTTTTTTGCCTTGGTGATGTCGGGCTTGCGTTGCTTCGGATCGTCCTGCGGCAACGGTTTGAAGACGATTTTGCTTTTTGATTTCGTCGCTTTGATGATTTGCTCGGCGAACTGGAGCATGGTCATCTCGGTCGGGTTGCCGATGTTCACGGGCAAATCGTAATCACTCATCATGAGGCGATAAATGCCTTCGATCAAATCGGCGTAGTAACAAAAACTGCGCGTCTGGGTGCCTTTGCCGAAAATGGTGATGGGCTTATTGGTGATGGCCTGACTGACGAACGCGGGAACGACGCGACCGTCGTTGATGCGCATGCGCGGTCCGTAGGTATTGAAGATGCGGACGATGCGCGTCTCGACTTTGTGCTCGCGGTGGTAAGCCATGGTCAGCGCTTCGGCAAAACGTTTGGCTTCGTCGTAGCAGCCGCGCGGGCCGATGGTGCTGACGTTGCCCCAGTATTCTTCGGTCTGCGGATGCACATGCGGGTCGCCGTAAATTTCGGAAGTGGAGGCAACGAGAAAACGCGCGCCTTTGTTTTTCGCGAGGCCGAGCGCTTTGTGCGTGCCGAGCGAGCCGACTTTCATCGTCTGAATCGGAATCTGCAAATAATCAATCGGGCTGGCGGGCGAGGCGAAATGCCAAACGTAATCCACCGCGCCTTCGAGAAAAATAAATTCGGTGACGTCCTGCTGAATGAATTTGAAATTTTTATTGCCGCCAAGGTGCGCGATGTTGTCCGCGCTGCCGGTGACAAAATTATCGAGGCCGATGACTTTGTGGCCGCGCGAAAGGAGCAAGTCGGTCAGGTGCGAGCCAAGAAAACCGGCAGCGCCGGTGACGACGGAAGTAAGTTGTTTCTTTTTCATCAGCAAAAGTTTTTTGATTTCAAATTTAAAACAGCCATAGCGTATTGAATTGAGGTTTCAATTCAACGCTTAAAACCGGCGGCGGCGTTCCGGCGAGCGGCGCGCGGAAAATGGATTGATTTTTTTCTGGTTAGAGTGGCGGCGCGGATTTAGGCTGGCAAAAATAAATCCTGCTAAAAATTATGGACATCGTCTTCAACTGTCCGAACTGCGACCAGGAAATGGCGGTGGATCAATCCGGCGTCGGGTCGGAGATTGACTGCCCTTCCTGCGGCGAGCACATCACCATTCCGTCGAGCGGCAAAGTCACCACGGGTTCGTTGCCGGTGGTCACGCCGCCGCCGATGACCGCGAGTCCGGTGGCGTTGTCCGCCGCCGCGAAAGCGCCGCTGCATTTGAAAGTGCCGGTGCGCGACAAGCCCGGCGAATCGCTGATTGACAAGCCCAGGCCACCGTTGGAAGTCGTCCAGAAAGGCGCGGGAAAAAAATTGCGCATCCTGACCATCCGCCGCGCGGCCTGCATCGAGTCCGGCCACGACAAATTTGATGAAAAAGTTTCCATGGCGCTGCACGAAATCACCGAGACCAACCTTATCGGCGTGCATCCCATCACCTACGACCATTTTGACGTGGGCGCGCAAAAAGTCATGACGGACTACGGCGTGCTGATTATTTACCGGGGCTGAATGGTTTTGACTTGAGGAAAACTGGCCGCTACCGTTCCCGCCAATGAATCGCCGGTCTGGTTTCTGGTTTTTGCTGATTGCCGCCGTGGTGTTGCTGCCGCTGCGTTCGCCTGCGCCCCTCGTCTATGTGCCGGGCGAGGGCTGGTATTACGAACCCTACGGTGAGACCGGCAAATGGCAGCGCACCCGCGCAAAAGACCAGTTGCAAGTGGCGGAAGACGCGTTCGCTGCAAAAAATTATTCCACCACGCTGCACGCGGCGCGGCGCGTGGTGCGCGTGTGGCCGTTTTCGGATTATGCGCCGCGCGCGGAGTATCTCATTGGCCGCTGTCTCGAGGCGGACGGCAAGGACGAGGCCGCCTTCAACGCCTACCAGCGCATCATCGAGAAGTATCCCAAGAGCGCGGAATACAATCAGGTTTTGTGGCGCCAGTTCGCCATTGCCGGGCGTTTTTTGAACGGCGAATGGTTCAAGCTGTGGAACACGATTCCGCTTTATTCCTCGATGGACGAGACGGCGAAGCTTTATGAAAAAATTGTCGCCAACGGGCCTTACAGCGAAGTTGCCCCGCACGCGCAGTTGAATGTCGGCGCGGCGCGTGAAAAACAAAAAAGTTACCCCGATGCCGTGGGCGCCTATAACGTCGCCGCCGACCGCTACAATAATCAGCCGCTCGTCGCCGCTGATGCCATGTATCGCGCCGGGGTCGCGTGGCAAAAACAGGCTGACACCGCCGAATACGACCAGAGCGCGGCCGCCCAGGCCATCGCCGCCTACACGGACTTCATAGTTGTCTATCCCGACGATGCCCGCGTGCCCACCGCCCAAGCCGCCATCGTCCGGCTCAAGGCCGAACAGGTGCGCGGCAGTTTCGAGATCGCCCAATTTTACGAGTCCAGCCACAAGTGGGCCGGCGCGGTCATTTATTACAACGACGTGCTGCAGCTCGACGCCAATTCGCCGCTCGCCGCGTCGGCCCGCCAGCGCATCGAGTTTTTGAAACTGAAGCTGTCGGCCATCTCACAAAAGTAACCCGCCATGCGCGCGTTGAAATTATTTCTTCCCGTTCTCGCGGCGATTTTTTTATCCGGTTGCGCCGGTTATCACCTAGGCTCCGTCAACGGCGATGTGGCCGGTGAGAAGACCGTGGCGGTGCAGCCGTTCAATAATCAGACCCTCCAGCCGCGTCTCGGCGACGACGTGACGCAGGCTTTGCGCGAAAAATTTCAAGCCGACGGAACTTACCGGCTGGCGACCAGTGAGCCGGGCGACCTCACGGTCAGCGGCGTCATCACCAAATACAACCGCGTCGGGCTGGGCAACTTGAACGCCGATTCCTCGACCATGCAAAATTATCGCGTGGAGGTGGTCGCGCACGTCACTGTCCGCGAACGCGCCTCGGGCAAAGTGGTGTTTGACCGCGATGTGAAAGGCCACACGCTCGTGAATGTCGGCCCCGATTTTGCAAGTTCCGAGCGGCAGGCCGCGCCGCTGCTGGCGGCAAACCTGGCGCAGAACATCACGGAGCTGCTAGCCGAGGGCGCTTGGTGAAAGATTCTTGAAACTTTTTGCCCGCTTGTTCAGTCTGTTGCCCTGACAGTTTAAACCACAACCATTAATTATGAAAAAAAGTATCGCACTATTGACTATTGCCGCCGCGGCTTTGATTGCCGTTCCGTCCGCTGTTCGCGCGGAAGATTCAACCTCCACCAACGCCCCAGCTTTCAACCTGCCCGCCACCGGCAAGAAACACAACCAATTTCACGGTAAAATCGTAGCGGTTGACACCACGGCGATGACCGTGACCGTCGGCACGAAGACGTTCAATGTCACCTCCACCACCAAAATCACCAAGGATGGCAAGCCGGCGACTCTGGCAGATTTCGCCGTGGGTGATGTCGTCGCGGGCAACTTCAAGAAAGATGGCGAAAAACTCAACGCCACCACGCTCCACGAGCACAAGAAGAAGGCCGAATAAAAAACCCGATTTCAACGAAGGCGGACGGCAACGTCCGCCTTTTTTATTTGCGCTTCCACCAACTGGTCATGCGCTTGGGCTGCTGGGTTTGCTCGGGCGCGGAATACTGGCTGACGAGCAGTTCGCTGCGGGCGCGGGTCAGCGCCATGATGAATTCATCGTAGCTCAAAAACCGTTCGCTCGGATTCTTGGCCAGTGACTGCCCCAGCGCGTCGCTGGTGAGCTGGGAAATTTCCGGCACGACCGCGTTCGCCGGTGTGAGCGGCGTCTGCACCTGCGCTATGACCACTTCCTCCACCGTCGGCGCGTCGAACGGCACATGACCGGTGATGGCGTGATAGAGCGTCGCGCCGAGCGAATACATATCGGACAAAAAAGTTTCCGGCTCGTGCTTGATTTTTTCCGGCGCGACATAATACGGCGTGCCGCGCGTGAATTCAGTTCCCTCGGCTTCCGCATCCGTTTTGCGCGCCAAGCCAAAATCCACCAGCTTCGGCTCGTGGTCGGCGTTGAATAGAATATTTCCCGGCTTGATGTCGCAGTGCAGCAGATCGTATTTCAACGCCATGTCCAACGCCGACGCGATTTTGATGCCGACATCGAGAACTTGCAACTCCGGCAGCAAATGCAGTTTTTCAATGCGCGCGTCGAGGCTGCCCTGATCCGCAATTTCCATCACGAGATACCGTTCGCCTTCCCATTCGTCAAAAGTATAGATGTGAATGATGTTCGTATGATTCAGCTTCGCGCAGGCGCGGGCTTCGAGGTAAAAACTTTCGAGCATCTTCGGCTCGTCGAGTAGCTCCTTCTTCATCAGCTTGACGGCTACGAGCCGTTCGAGCGTCGTGTCCCACGCGCGATAAACCACGCCCATCCCGCCGGACGCGATTTTGCTGCGTAGCTCGAACTGCCGCAGCATCATCGGCATCATGATGGCGTGGCCGCATTTTTTACACGGCTCAGAGGCGAGCGGCGGCAAATCGCCGGGGATGAACGTCTTCGCGTCGCAGCCCGGACAGGTCACCATTTTTAACGGTCGGTCGCTCATGCAGATGAATCCAAGCTACCACGCAAAATAAATTCGACAAGCGGGGAAAATTTCATCGTCACCGCCGTGCGCCTCGGCCATATTGCGTCAATCGTTCAAGCCCGCCAACGCGCGTGAAACTTTTTTACACCGGCCCGTTCGTCAACGCCGAAATGCTCGTGATGATGCTGGAAAAGCACGGCATCGCCGCCACGCAAAATTTCGTGGACACCACCCTGCCGGACGACGGCGACTTGAGCCGCCCCGCCAATGTTTTCGTGCCGGAAACGGACTATGACCGCGCCTTCCAGCTCTTCTACGCCGAACGGGAAGATGAGCTTTGATTTTCACGGCGCTCGCCGGCATCGCCATGTTGCCGCACCAAGCTGCCGGACACGCGGATGCCATCCAAGGTTATCGCGTGTGCGGCGGCATCGTGGTCGGAATTCTTTTTGGCATTTTCACGGCTTTGTTGGCCGGTTATCAACTCAACAAGCGCACGACCATCGAAATGGCCGACGCACTGGCGGAACGCCGGAAAAAATTTGCGGCGGAAAATCCCGCCACCGTCTGAAGCATCATGAAAAAATATTTTGTCTGGGCAGTCCTGAAAACCGTGAGCGGCATGATCAAGCTGCTGTTCCCCGACCCGGAGATGGAAATCACCGACAAGGACATGGAGGCCATCATCCGCATGGCACTGGAAGCGCGCCGGCGCGTGAAGGGCGCATTCATGGGGGAAGTTTAGCCGACGAGGCCGGACAAAAGCTGTCCAATGCTCGGAATTAAAAAGCGACCAAAACAACCACTAAAAACAAATAAACCGAAAGCGTGCGTGTTATTCGTTTGTTATTCATTTTCACCTTTTGGAGAAGCGAAAACCCTCTAAAACCTTTGTTTTATTGGGAATTATGAAGATTGGAGCGGGTGAAGGGAATCGAACCCTCGTCACAGGCATAGTGGTGTAAAGTGGTGCATAATAGCCTTATTTGCTGGACTTTTTCAATGTAGTGCAGTAAGCTTACTGCACAAACTGCACTGGCTATGGCATCCATTTACAAAAAGCAAAACTCGCCGTTTTGGTTTGTTCAATTCGTTGACGCCGACGGCACACGACGCAACAAATCCACCGGCTTCCGGGCGGACAATCCCGGCGAAACCGTCAAGGCGCGCGCCCTGCGGGCGCAGCTTGAAGCCAAAGAACTCAATCGCACTGCCGGCGAGATCACCGGCGGCAATTGGGATTCCTGGGTGCCGCAATACTTGGAACGGCATTGCGAAAGCCCGCTCACATTGGAGCGCTACCTTGATGCGTGGAAATGGCTGGCGTTCTGGCTGCAAGAAAAGCACTACCATTCGCCCCGTGCCATCACCTACCGCAACACCCTTGAATATCTGGACTGGCGCACGAGCTACAAGAAAAAAACTGGCAAAACAGTTGGGCGCAACACGGCGATTTTTGAATTAAAAACCTTTGCCCTGATCATGGGTGAAGCGGTGCGGCTCGGCCATGCCGACGCCAATCCGCTGGTGAGCATGAAATTGAAACGGGACAAGGCGGCTAAAAAGCCGGAATTGACCGATGCCGAAATCAGCGAAATTCGGGCAGCGTTGAAAGATGAACCGGAATGGATGCAGACGGCTTTTGATATTTCCCTGCACACCGGTTGTCGGTTGCGCGAGACGCGGATTCCGGTGAACTGCATTGATTTTGTGGAAAATAAAATCACGTTCCCCTCGCCCAAGGGCGGCGAAGATCGGGCGTTCTCCGTGCCGATGCCGACGGCTTTGCGTCCGCTGTTGGAACGCATCCGCAAATCGAAACAAAAATTCACCGTCGAATTCCCGTTCCAACCGTCGCGGCGATGGCAGCAATTTTTTATCAAGACCAAGAAAACGCATCTGACTTTCCATTGCCTGCGCGTCACCTACGTCAATCGGCTGCGGCGTGCGGGCGTGCCGCGTGAGGCGGCCATGCGGCTGGTCAATCACGCCTCGGAATTGATTCATCAAATTTACCAGCGTGAGAAGGTCGAGGACGTGGCGCAATGGCGGGATGCGGTTCAATTTGCGGCTTAACGCGGTTTCAACCGCGAAAATAGCAAGGTGCGCTATTATCGTTTTTTGGCTTTTGTGAAAATAGAGACCTGCCCTCGGTAAAAAAATGTTGCATTCGGTCTGCGTAATGCTATTTATTATTCGCATATAGAGTATAATAAATAGCATTATGCAATCGGTAATCACTCAAAATAACATTGATCAGGCTTTCAAGCTGTTGGCCGGACGCCTTGACTTGGCTCAAACCGAGCCAGTCCGTTTGGTGGTCTGCGGTGGCTCGGCCTTGATTGCAATGGGCTTGCGCCAACGCACCACCAGAGACGTGGATGTCGTGGCGCTGCTCAATGCCACGAATGAATTGGCCAGCCCAGACCCGCTGCCTGAATTTTTGCTCACGGCGGCCGCCCAGGTTGCGCGTGATTTGGGTTTGTTTGATAACTGGCTCAACAACGGGCCGAGCCGTGGTGAAGGAGGGCTTTTTCAGATGGGTTTGCCGGCGGGCTTCAGCGGCAGATTGACTGCAAAGGAATATGGATCACGTCTGACTGTCCATTTCATTGGCCGTCTCGACCAAATTCATTTCAAGCTCTACGCCGCCGCCGATCAACGGGACGGCACGCATCTGAACGATCTCAAGGCGCTCCATCCGAATGCCGCCGAACTTGAAGCCGCCGCGCGCTGGGCGATGACCCACGATGTCTCGGAAGGCTTCAGGATGATCTTGCAAGAATTGCTCACGCAACTTGGCCATGAATCCGTCGTTAAAAAAATTTAAGGGCGAGTATTTGACTTTGCTGCTGGATTTCCTCTGGCGGCAGTGGTCTGCCCTGGGCGTGGCCGGTCAGGTGCGCGCAAACGATGATTGGGTCGTTGACCTGGAAGCGCTTTTATTGCTGACCTGCACGGTGGGCCGTTACGATCCGCGCCTCTTTGATGAAATGCTCGACTGGCTGCAAGCAAACGGCTGGCTCATCAATGTCATGCGGCTCAAGCGCATTCTCCGCGTGGAGAAATTCGCCGGCGAACGGGTGCTGGCGGCGGTCGCCGGGGTGTTGGCGAAAGGAACGGAGACGCCGAAATGGAAACAGCTTGCCGCATTGCATCCACTCCCCGCCGCCAACGAGCCATTGTTTTTCAGTGAAGACGGCCAGCCGATTCCTGTGGTCGGCGAACCTGAAGCGATCTTCGCGCGTTACGGATGGCAGCGCGGGCCGCTGCGATTGCGCGGTTATTCACAAGAATTCCGGCCGGCGGAAACGGCCAGCCTGATCCTGCAACTCCGCGCATTGTTTGGCATCAGCGTTCGGTGTGAAATTGTGTTTTATCTGCTGACGCATGAGGCGGCTCATCCCGCGCAGATTGCGCGTGAGGGGTATTATTTTGAGCGGGCAGTGCAAGGCACGCTGGTGGACATGAGCCGGTCAGGTGTGATTCAAGTGCGCTCGGCCAATCGGGAAAAACGCTACTGGCTCAAACCAGCCGAATGGCTGCGGCTGCTCAATCGCGCCGACCAGCCCGCCCCGCGATGGATAACATGGCCGCCATTTTTCAGTGCGCTGGAGCAAATCTGGCTGCGGTTGAATGATCCGAAATTGAACGATTTGGAATCGTTGCTGCAAGCGTCTGAAGTTCGTCAGCTCATGACCAAAGTGCGGCCAGCTCTCGAACGCGCCGGCTTTGACCGCACGCTTTCCGATGACCGGCAACACTTGGGCGAATCCTACTTGCCCGTGTTTATTGCCGACGTAAAAAAACTTCTGGCATAAATTTGACATCATGCCGACGCCGCCAGCACCATAAATTTTCGGCTCTGGTTCGGATGTGAAGACTGCGGCTACTCCCAACTGCAAAATCCGTCAATCACAATTCTCCCTGCGTGTGAAAATCCTTCCGTGCGCGAAATCTAAAAGCAAGCAGCCGAAGCCGGTCGGCGGGTCAAGATGGAGGCCGAGGGCATACCGAGAAATCCGACAATCCGCAATATCGTTCCGCACACAAAATCAGACGGCCGTGACCGACTCGCATTCCTGCTCCACTTCACCGGCCGCTGTTCGGCCAAAACCGAACGCAAGGTGGATGCTTGACCCCGCCACTCAATTCCCTGCGTGGACAATGCCACCGGCCCTTCAATTGGTTTCGCCTGGTCCGGCACTTCCTCCACCGGCGCGAAGGCAACCGGTATTTTATTCGCGATCCGTTCGTAGTCATCCAGCGGCGGACAAATCGCCACCCCGCCCTTCGCGTAAGCCTGGTGGATCGCCCGTGAATTATGCCCCAGGGCATTTTGCGCCCAGCGCTCGGGATAACCGCAGGATTGCGCCCGCTCGGCCCACG
Organism: uncultured Verrucomicrobia subdivision 3 bacterium; assembly: GCA_903878805.1. GTDB lineage: Bacteria > Verrucomicrobiota > Verrucomicrobiia > Limisphaerales > UBA11358 > UBA11358. The sequence continues at coordinate 93,651 of CAIRJF010000035.1, read as the reverse complement.
CATACCGGTAACTGTGCAGCGAAATGCCGTTCAACTTCAATATCCGGCAGCGCCGGCGGAACTCGGCGGAGCGGGCCGAATTCTTGGTCCTGGCGATCTTCCCAAACAGAAAGCCGTTGGCCGGCAGCTGCCGCAGCAGTTCTTCCAGCGGCCGGCCAATTTGCAAATGTGCCCATGAGCCGGTCTTTTGCCGTTGATAGGCCAGGATGCGGCGCGGCCAGTCAATCTGCTCCGCACAAAACTGCGCCGCATCGCTCTGGGCTACCCCGGTCTCCCAGAGAAATTCGTAATACAAACGCCGTTCCACATTTTTCTCGCGGCAATGATCCGGCGGTGCTCCTCCCGGGTAACGCCGTCACAATACCAGAATTGGCCATGCTGTGCTGACCTATAGCGAGCTAATGCGGTAGAAACGCACTGAATAATTTGTCGCCGCCCGGTCAACATAGGTTGCGACATTCGTTCCAAAGGTGCCATTGGTCAGCATTAACCAACCGGTTTGCGGCACGGTCAAAACACCCGTGGCAAGCACTTTGTAGGTCTGATCGGCCTGCCCTGTGAATATCAACTGCAGAGTGCCGTTGGTCCAGTTTCCATTGAGAATCACCGGTGTCATGAGCGGCAGTACGGTTATGGTAGTGCCACAAATATTCGTATTGCCATTACCATCTTCTGCGGCAATGACCACGGTATTGGTTCCAACGCCCAAAGAAGCACCTGCCGGCGGTGATTGGCTGATAGTCACGTTTCCGCTGCAAGCATCAATCGCGCTGACGAAACTGGTCAAGTCCGGCATGGTCACCATGCCATTGATGCCGGCAATGAGAGTCATGGGTGAGGCGCATTGGGTGATCGTGGGCGGAGTGGTGTCCACCACGTTGACGATTCGGGTGGTAAAATTGGTGTTGCCATTGCCATCATCGGCGGTGTAGGTCAACACGTAACTGCCCGGATCATTCACATTCACGCTACCGCCAACACTCACGCCTACACTGCCGGCACAAGCATCATACGCGGTTGCACCCGGATCCGTAAAACTGCTGTGGCATTCAACGGTTAATGGGCTGGAGCCGTTAATTGTTATAATCGGTGGCAGGGTATCCATAATGGCCACAAAAGAATTTGAACTCACCGAGCCATACACGTTAGTAACCGTGACCGAAACGGTGACCGGACCTGGAAAGTGAACATTGTTCCAAGTAAAACTGGAAGAGGTTGCCCCCCCCGACCAGCGTGTTGTTTGTGCTCCACTGATAGGATAACGGTGCGGTTCCAGTTGCGGCGACCGTGAAGGTAATGTTGCTGGAACATTCCATGGAAGGATTCAGCGGTGTCAGGGAAGTAATCACCGGCGTGGCCAGAGTGACGATGGCTGCCAAATCATCGCGGTAATCGGGAAGTGCCAAGGTAAGCTTGCCACTGGCGGTGGTGGCGGTATTTGTTGCAATGGGAGTAGCAGTCAGCGGATCAAACCACTGTGCGGAATATGTGCCAGCCGGCCAACTATTTAGCGTGAGGGTTTTCCCCGTTTGAACGGGCAATGAAGCTGGTGCGGTGGTGGCACCGGTTGGCCAGGTGGAGCCGCTCGCGGTCAAATAAACCAATGAATTGCTGGAACCCTTCATACCAATGGCATAACCGCTGGTAAACGAGATTGGCGTCCACGGGCCCGCTCCCCATCCGGAATTGGCCAGTATTTTCCCCAGCGAGCCATACACCTGGAAATTTTGTGAACTAAAACTGTCCCACCACCAGGACATGGCGGTGCCGGCAGAACCGCCAAGCGCCCCGCCCCAGACACCCTGCCGGAATCCGCGCGAGTAAGGATCACCCGGGGTGTCGGCATTCAATCCGTTATAGCTTATGCCGTATTCGCCAATCAGCACCAGTTTTCCATAGGTGGCGAGGAACGAGGCTGAGTCGCCTGCCAGATAGGTGGCTGGACCGGATACGCCATAGACATGATCCTGGTTATAATCCAGCTGGGGTAGATTCAAAAACTTGGTGAACACGTGTGACCAACCGACGCTGGTGGTCAGCAGATGGTGATTGGGATCGTGATTTCTCATCCAACCGGCCATGTTCGTGTGCCAGACAAGGCAGTCGTTGTAGTTGACGGATTGAGAAGCGGGCGCACCGGTGATATTTGTGAACGCATTGTCAATCTCATTAAAAAATTCCCAGCCCAAAAGATTCTGACTGTAGCCATACCGGCCAATCAGGTAGCGCAGGCGGTATTGATAAAGCGTTTGTGCCGTGCTATTGGTGAAAAACGCATCGGGCTGGGTGCAGGGGCCGCCATTGGCACTGTTGTAAGGATTATACTGCCAATCATTATTATAGTTCGAGGCATTGGTTATCCAAAACATGCCATGGAAATCAAGGCAGAGCTGCAAATATATACCTTTTTGTTCGGCGAGCTGGAACACATAATCCAACTGCCAGGCATTATTAAGCGAATAGTTGTTAAGCGTCCCCGGGGTGCATTCTATGCCGAAGTATCCTTGCGAAGGGGGCCACATCCAGATTCTTGCGAAGTTTTCCCGGTTGGTATTCATCAAGGAAAACCAGGAATCATAATCATACGTCGCTTTGGTTCCGGGCCAACACACACACGACCCATTCAGCGGAAGCGCCTGTCCGTCCCCGGTCTGGAAGTAGCGATTGCCCGAGGCAATGCCAACGTATCCAAAACGAGCCGGAGCCGAGTTGGATACCACGGTAAAGTTGGTCGTAAACGTCCCGTAAGCCAGGCCGTTCGTCTGAATTGCCAGGGAGAGCGTGTAAGCACCCGCTTCAACCGGAGTAAAACGGATTCGCCACTGCGGAGCGCTAGTGGGCGTATCGACCTCGGTGGAACTCGCCAGCGAACGATTATAACCTTGATACCAAAATGCCGGCACGACGGACGTCTTCCCGGATGGAGACGTGAAGGTTGCGTCCAAGCTTATGATGGTGGGGTTGAATGGATTGCCGGCGGTTGGCACATTGGTTATTTGAAATTCCAAGCGCTGCCACGCTTGCGCTGAATTCAACTGGATGATCTGCAGCGGGCCAATCACCGGCAATGATTGGCTGGTCAAAGACGCATCATCCACCAAGATGGCCGACACCGAATTGGCGAAGCTGATCACCGGCCGGACCATGGCGGTGCCGGGTAGGTTGGTAAAAGTGAAGCTGAATTGATGATAATGGGCATCCTTAAGAATTGCACAAATGCCGGTTTGGGTGCCGAGGTTATTGGTTCCGGTGGCGTCATATGACTCAAGATTCAATGAGAGAGAGTTCGAATTGGTCTTACCAAGTCCTCCGTTAGACCAGGCATCCTCGGCCCATACGCTAAAATTGTAACCAGAAGGACTGACATTGGTTATAATCTGATAGAGATACCCGTGGCTGGCATAACTCAAGTCATACGCTTCGTAAATTGCCGCGAGAGAACCGGAATGCGCATTGGTGAGGTTGTTTTGGGCGAGCCAGCCGGGAAAGGTGGAAACCAGCTGGCTGTTGAGGATTATGGTGGCTGTGCTGGCGGTCCCATAATTCCAGCCGGCCAAACCATTTTCGAAACCGGGATTGGTTAAAAGTTCTGCCTTGGCGGTGACCCCGATGGCGATGGCCACAACCAAAAATAAAAGTTGTTTCTTCATATGGCTACCGACGGATAATTCATAACTTCAGGCCAGTGGACTGCCCCGGTTGTGAACGCCCAAATAATATTATTCATAGCCAAAAGCTTTTACAAAAGGTTCCAGCTTGGCCAGGTGTGGCTCCAAGTGTTTCTGATAATTGCGCCACCGACCGCGGGCGCGTTTGTATACCGGCTGGGTCACGTCGGCATAGGTGGGTGAACGCACCATTTTATTACGGGCATGCTCATCAAATCCAAGAACGCGCGCATCCCAGGATACGCCCAGAAAATTCAAGGTCTTGCGGGCCACAGATTCAAGATCTTCCACCATGTCCTCGTAACGGACTTCCAGACAAGGATTGGGCATGCGCGAGGCCACCGTTTGCCAGAGGCTCATGACGGTGGCATATTCCGAAACGCCACCTTCCAGGCTATAAAACGCGGTGGCAACCTGATTTTGCGGCAAGTATCGCATGAAGCAGCTGAGAACAACATCCCGCGGATCGCGCAAGGCAATCAAAAACTTGATTTCCGGAAAAAAGCGGATCAAGGACGGAGCCAAAAATGTCTGTGAAGGATTTTTATCAATGAGCACGCGACCAGCGATGGGCTGATTGAGGATCGTTTCCATGGCTTGAAAATAATTGGCCCGCAATTGTTTTAATTGGCCCGGGGAAGCAGCCGCCAGCGTGTTAAAGGTGTTCTCCAAGCATGGATTCTCCGAGCCGCTGCGCAACAAGGGAGTGAGAGCCTCATCGAGAAATACCTCGGTCTCCTCCGCCGAGATGACATCGGGGTGAGAATCCAAAACCTGCTCCAGCAGAGTCGTTCCCGAACGTGGATGCCCACCCAATAAGGCCAGCCGGCGAGGCGGTGCGTCCGGCAAAAACTCTCCAGCCCAACACTTCAACACATCCGCCGTCGCGAGGCTTACGGTCCTAGCCATGCGAGCGCGCATGACCCCCAATGCTGCTTGGAGTTCGCCAGCATAGGGGCGCAACATCCATTTCGCCTTATGAAACGCGGCCATCGCCTCATCATATCGGCCCAAACGATCCAAAACATCACCCAGTTCATACCAGGCTCGCACCCGGGTGTCAGGCGAGGCGTTGGCCGGAAAAGCCTGAAGGATTTTCTCCGCACTTTCCAAATCTCCCCCCTGCCGTTCCAGCCGGGCTTTGACTAACAGGGCGCTTGGACAATCAGGATTCAGGTGCATTGCCCGGTCAATCAAACTGCGGGCATCCTCGGTTCTTCTAAGGCGTTCATACAATTCAGCCAGTTCGGCGAACATGTCGGAGGTGGCATCTTTCTGTCCGATCGCCCGCTGCCAATAGCTTTGCGCCAATTCAGGGGTGTGGAAGTGCTGACACTGCCGGCCGATCGCCGCCAGCGTTTCGGTTGGACGGGGAGAGGCTTTCAATGCCTGTTCAAAACATTTCTCGGCGGCGACATAGTCCAAGTGCAGTCCGTGCGCACCGCCTAAAGCCACCCGAAGGAAGACATTGCCCGGCTCCAACCGAACCGCCCTTTCCAGAAGGGCAATGCCCAGCTGAAAATCCTTTTTATCCGTGGCCACCTTGAACTGCTCCAGGATGCGTCTCACGGGGTGTTTGAAATTTTTAATAAAGGCTTTACCCATTGCCGGTATAATTAAAAACCGCAGCAACAGTTTTAAACGCTGCCATTGGTATTGGTTTAATCATCGCCATCACAACAATCGACAAATTCTGATTTGATCCGGTCGGTGCGAAACGGCACGGCGGGCAGGCCGGCGCCGTTGAAAAGGTTGGCGCAGTGATTCATGCTGGAGAAGCCATACGTTAACGCGACCGGTGACTTGATTCGCGGATTCGAAACTTCAACCGTGTCTCCGACAATTTGCGCCGTCGCATTCATAAATTTCCGGTCGGCGCCGCAAACGGCAAAGCCATGCAGGCCGCTGCCGGTCAGAAATTTTAGTCCGGCGGCGTTTCGGAAATGAACCACGATCCGGTCGCCAGACATTTCCATACGCTCAAAAACCGGACCTTGAAAATCAACTTTTTCCCCATAAGCAATCGCCCGGGCCGCCAGCGCCATTCGTTCCCCCACTGGCAACTTGTCCAGGGGATGAATGGGTGCCTTGTAATTAGAATCGCCTGTATTCCAGGTCAATGGAACATCGTGAATGGGTATGGCTGCGGTATTCGGTATTCGTTTCGTTACTTCATATTGAGCCTCGCGTAGAAAGGCCCAGGAGGGGCGCTGTTCGGGCGGCAGGTGGCCATTATCGTCGTAGGCGGCCAGCTGGCTGAGAATAAAGGGCTGGTTACGTTTGCCCCATTGGTTACGCCAGTCACCTATCAACGCCGCCAGAGCCCTTTGATAAAACTGCGCACCAGGCTCACCCAACCCGGCATCGCTTTCACCCTGACACCATATAAAACCACGAACCGCGTGCGAGGTCAGAGGCGCTATTTTCAGGTTGAACAAGGCGGTCGCCTGATTCCAGGGCTCATGGTATTGGCTCTCGCTCCATTCACCCTGGTTCCAATGCTGAGGCAATTTTGATCTTATTTCAGGATCGGCTTCCGCTGCCTGGTGACTCATCCAACAATCGATGCTGGTAGCGCCAACGGCAGTGTTGATGATGCCAACCGGCACCTGTTGGCCGTCGCCGTTAAGGGATTTAAATAAATTCAGGGCAAAGGAGTAGGCAATGCCTGAGCAGTTTTCCACATTCCTTTCACAATTCGCCTTCATCCATTCAGCGCCGGCGATGTCATCCAACGGCGCCTCAGGAACACCCTGATACCAACTGCCATCGATGATTGGCTGATAGAAAATTCTTAATGCGTCATTTGTGGCGGAGGTCATGAGCGTTCCACCGCCCAGAATATAACGAAGGGGCAGGTCCATATTTGACTGTCCACCCGACAGCCATAACTCACCAATTAAAACGTCATGAATCCAATAACAGTCGCCCGCGCTGGTTACCTTAATGCAATAGTTGGTGTAGGATGCGGACAGGGGCGAAAGGGAAACGTTCCATTTTCCGTCCGACTTGGATTTAGCATGGCCGGACCTCAGCGACTGCATTGTCTGCTCGTTGAACAGATTCACAATCACCTCGGCGCCCGGATTTGCTTTCCCTGAGACGACAATCGGCTGCTTTTGCTGGAAAAGCATGTGATCGGAAAAGGTATGAGGAAGCCACAAGGCGGCATGCAGACTGCAGCCCGTCAAAAAGGAGGCAACGATCGCTATGCGTGGCGACATGGTGATGGCTGGACGCAATCGGGGCATTCCGGAGGTACTGGTTTGCTTCCTGGCCATAAAGTGAACATAAAACCGCCGCCGGACCATTAGATTCAGGCGGCGGGTTGCATTGACCCCACCCAAAGAGCTTGATGCTCCACCCAATAATGGTTGAGCCGATAAATCCCCGGTCAATGTAAACGGAAGAACGTCGCCGGTCCGGTATTGGTGAAAAGATAAGAGATGGCTGGCACGCCGTTGGTAGCTGGCACCCACGGACCGCCTACGTTGGTAGCTGTTTCGAGAGTAAAAAGGCCGCCAGCAGCCGGATAAGTGACAAACATTTCTTGTCCACCAACAGTGGCAATGGCAATCGCCGGCGGAGTCGGCGGCGGGGGAACTGCCACCAGCGACGCATCATCCAGTAGAATGGCAACATTATCCTTATTGATGGCTAGAATAGCGTTCACATAGGCAGTAGATGGCGGAACTGTGTTGGTGAACGAGGCGCTGCAAAGATGGTAATTGGCATCCCTGGTGATACCGAAAGTTTGCGAAGAACCTACCAGGAGATTGTTGAGAGCATCACGGTATTCCACCTTTAATGTCAGAACATTTTGATTGGTTGCCCCATCCCCATTAGGGTATGATCCGCCGTCGGTCGCCCAGGCATCCAGAGCGTAAACACTGATGTTATACACTGCGGAATTGTTATTGGTAACGGACTGATACAGCCCGCCATAAGGGTTTGAATTATAATAGCTATACGATTCATACAGGGCGGCACCGGACCCGGCATAAACATTGGTTAAATTGCCCTGGGATAGCCAGCTTGGAAAGACGGTCAGGATCTGGGCGGAGGGAATAATATGCGCATAACCCACATTATACGCGAAGGTTGACCAGTTGGTCAGGCCAGTTTCAAATCCTGGATTTACCAGGACGTTGGTCTGCGCCATGGCTGTCAAGCACGATCCGGTGGCTAATAGGGAAGCAATTAATAGGTATTTCATATAGTTATACTGAGGTTTACTGGTTTGGATTTACGATCAGCACGGTTTCGATTGTTATATTCATGCGAAAATCCACAATTCGATGACGCGAACTCATTAGAGTAGTGGTTTGATATAAAGTAATCATTGATCACCTTCGCTTCAACAGCCCATTTGCGAAAACATGGGCATTTTTACGCAAATTGATTAGAAATATGGCCGGTTTCATTTTTCCAACACCCATTAACGAATTGAGGTAATAATGACCACGCTTCTCTTATCCAGCTCGCATTTCATGCCCGCGGCGAAATTGGCAGCCCGATGAAGCCTGGTTGGTGCCGGAAAGCCATTCGGATCTTTCTGCTGACGGTTGGCTGAAAAATCATATTCCAGGAAGTCCTTGCCCCGTTGCCATTTGGGGATAATGACTCGCAATTCACACGGCCGGTCAGAATCATTCACCATGGCGATCGAATAATCTCCGGTGGCAGTTTTCGCCGCCAGGGTGCGCACACCGGGAAGGTTTGAATCCGACATCTTCAGTGTTTCGCAGCCGCCAGGAAAACTGCGAGCCATGACCGACCATGGAAAATACCATGGCCGCAAATTTGCATCTTCCGGGTGACCGATTTCCTCGGCGAGGCTGTTGAAAAACCCCCATTTCTTAAACAATGTCTGGTGCATGTCCGGCCAGCCCGTTCCTTCATCGGAATAGATATGCATGGCGTCATCCAAGTCCCAGGCAATCGCCCCCGCCAGCCCGGCGCGGGCGGCTTGAATGCAATAGTCCGTCATCCACACGCCGTAGATGGGCTCATAAACCTTTGGGTGACTGTCCTCGCCGCCTTGCGGTTCAACCGGGCCGCGCCGATTCATGCCAATTTCGCCCATGAAAAAAGGCTTTTTGCTCCCGTTGGGATCGTAGCGATTGATATACTCGCGCTTCATCGCCAGAACCTTTTCCATATAACCAGCCTCCAGATCTTCGCTGGCGACATACTCATGGGCGTCATAAGCACCAAGGCTGGCGCTACATTCCAAGACTGCGCGATCAATCCAATAATAATCCCTCACCCAGGTCACATCGGGGCCGGTGATCTGGATATATCGATTCAATCCCCTTTTTTCGAGTTCTGCGTGCAGGTTCTGGATCGCCGCCTTCCACTTGTTAAAATCAGCACAATGAGACCAGTCGCCATTCGGCTCATTGATCAGGTTATAATACTTCAAACAGGTGTAGTGCTTTTTATTAATCAGCTGGTCCAGAAAATCGCCGACCAACTGACTCCAGCGCGGATCCGTGCATCCAATATGATATGGTTGCAACCGGTCGCTATTGATATCGGCGCGGTCACCCGGTGCCGCTGGATCGTCCCATTCGCCAATGACTACTTGGACATGGTTTTTTTCGCAATAATCCAGCAACCGATACAACTTCTTCATGTGGTTGTTTTCCCACGCATAAATGGGTTTGCCCTGAGCATCAAAGCCGTCGCAATAATGGTAGGCGCGGTCCATTACCCGCACCAGGGGCACGCGCATGAAATCCAGCCGCGCAAACACTCTTTGCCACGCCGCCTCGCTAATATCAAACCAGGGATATGGGCTCCACTGAACGCCGAACCCCATGAAGTTCGTGCAGAGAGCAGTTGCCGGATCGACAACAACTGAAACCGATTCGGAAGCCGAGGATCTAAAACCCATTAAGGAGCAGGAAAGTGTGATCAAACAAAACCAATTTCTCATATTGTACGACACGTAACTCGAGTATAAACCGCTGCGGCAGTCGTTTGTGCTCGGCGATGCATGGCCACTGAATCAATAGGAGTTGATCGCAAAGACATCGCTTAAATTTGCACGAAAATCCGCCCACTTCCACGACTCCGTGTGACCGTCACAAAACGAGAGCACAGCTCGGGATGAGGTTGAATGCCGGACAGCTGGTTGTTTCTGTGTGCCTGCAGGATAAATTGTCCAGCCGACCCCGGGGGTCGGTTGTTTGGTGGTGATTTCGGTATAATAACCGCAAGTCGGCTGCGTATCAGGCCAAGGCCGCTTTTTTGGAACACCTACATCCCCCATCAACCAGATTTGGCTCGTGCGGGTGATTTGCGATAATTTCTTGCTACCCAATGGGGCGCCGCTGCTGGAAATCCCATAACGAATGATGCCTTGAGTTTCGTTCTGTCCTTCCAACGGGCCATACCCCCCCATTTGCTGGCCATATGAGGCGGTCACGCCTGAAGAGATATCGGCCGGTATTTGTACACTAGGACAAACCCAAACACCGTTGGACACGCTACCGCCATCGCCTCCAAAATATTTTCCCTGACTCAAAATATTGAACCACCATGTTCCCGTTGTCGTAGTATAGGCTGAACTAAAGTTGCCGCTATTTAAGGGAGGCAGTTGGTCGCCATAATCATTGGCATACATTATGAACGCCAGCGCCACTTGGCGGATGTTATTATTGCAGCCAATCATCTTGGCTCGTTCCTTGGCCTTGGCCAAGGCGGGCAGCAACATGGCCGCCAAAATGGCGATGATGGCGATGACCACGAGTAATTCAATCAGGGTAAAACCGGGACTGCCTGGCCCGCCAAGGTGACGATGGCGGATGCGTTTTCCGCTGGTTATTCGAAATGGCATACGATTAAAGTAAACCTTTTGCCATTGCGCAACAAGGGTCAGATTGCGCATTCTTAGGAAGATTTCCGCAAATGTGATTATGAAAGCCCGCCCCCGAATTGCCCTGGCTTTGCCTGGCTCCAAACCTTGGGGGCTGACCCGGTTTTTGAACGGTGTAAATGATTATGCGCGCGAACAGGGAAACTGGATCACCATAGCTTGTCCCATAGGCGCGCGCAACCCGAATGATTTTCCGCTGGATCTCAAAGGCCTGAAACACTGGAGGGGCAATGGAATCATTCTCCAGTCCGATGACAAGAAATTACTGGATACGCTTTTGACCTCCCGCATTCCATTCGTGAACATCGATTCCGATCTTCCGTTCAATCCGCAGATTCCCCGGGTCACGCAAAACGACCGGCAAATCGGTCGTCTGGCCGCCAAACATCTCATTGAACGGGGGCTGAAAAATCTCGCTTTCCACGGAGTCAGAGGTCGCTGGTATTGCGATGAGCGGCTGGCAGGTTTCAAACAAGCGGCCGGTGAATCCGGCATCAGAATCAGCCACTTCAGCCTGCCCCACATTCACCGGGATGCTTTGTGGAACGAGCGTTTCCAGCCGCTTAAAACCTGGTTGGAATCGCTGCCGTTGCCGGTCGGGGTTTTTGCCAGTCATGACTACCGCGGATTGATGATTTTGGATGCCTGCCAGGATATCGGTCTGCGAGTTCCCGATGATGTCGCGGTGATCTCATCCGACAATGATGTTTCCGTCTGCGAATACTGCGCTCCGACATTAAGCAGTGTGTGCATCAACGCGTATCGCATGGGTTACGAATCTGGCGCCTTGCTTGACCGGTTAATGCGGCGCGGCGCGGCGCCGAAAGATCCTATTTTGATTGAGCCGGGGGAAGTGATGGCCAGGGAATCCACCAACTTGCTTCACATCGCCGATCCCATCGTCAAAAAGGCTATTGATTTCATGGAATTGCATTTCAAAGATTCTTTCAAAATGGACGCGGTCGCCGATGTGGCGGCCGCCTCCCGTCGTTTGCTGGAAATGCACTTCCGGGAGGAGATGAAGGCATCGCCCGCAGAATATTTGGCCGCCCTGAGAGTCAAGAAAGCCAAGGCCATGCTGGTCGCTGCCGACCGTCAGTCGCTTGAGGAAGTCGCCCGGTCCTGTGGCTTTGGCACCGGAAAAAATTTGCGCGCCGCCTTCCGGCGGATCTTGGGCATCTCGCCCGCCGACGTTAAAGCCAATAATCCTTGAAAGTTAAAAACGTGGGGCTTCGTAATACCGGTTCTATTTTCCAACCCTCAACACGTAATTGACCAATTTGTCGAAATCGGCGGTGGCGACACCAATATATTTGTCAGCACAACCGTAATAGACAAAAAGTTTGCCATCCACGACCACGTTGGCCGTCGGGAACACCACGCCATGAGGATAGAGGCCCTGCCACTCATATTCCGCTTCAGGCGACATGATGGGCTCGGGGGTGCGGGCGATCACTTTGCGGGGATTTTTCAAGTCGAGCATCATGGCCCCCACGTGATAAATTCCCCTGGCATCCACCGCATGATAAATCACGAACCACCCTTTCCTGTGCTTGAGCGGCGGCGTGGATCCGCCGATTTTGCGTTCCCAATGGAATTTGGCCTTGGCCAGGAGATAATCCTTGCCCCACTTGAGCGGGTCATCGCCAAAGCAAATCCAAATTGCCGGATATTTGGTGCCATATTTCGCGCCGGCCCACTGCATGGGCCGGCGAAGCAAGGCGTATTTCCCGTTGACCTTCTCGGGGAAAAGAATCACGTCGCGGTCATCCAGCGTCGGGTCGGTGATGCGACCCAGACGACGGAAAGTTTTCAAATCCTCCGACATCAGCAAGCCGGACGAAGTCATGTTTTCACCAAAGGCGCGGGGTTGGTTTTTATCGCGCGGATTGAACGCGGCATTGTTCGGCGCGAGCCAGTATTTTTGCGGAAAATACGGGCGATATGCGTAGGTGATTAGAAAATGGCCGTTCGTCTTTACAATGCGTGGATCCTCAATGCAGCCAGCGTCCTCGCCGTCGGCGCTGGGCGAAAGGATCGGGCCTTTTTGCGACCGCTTGAAATTGAAACCATCCTGGCTCGTCGCGAGGCCGAACCGAATGATATGCTCGGAATCGTCGCCCGCCGCGCGATACAGCATTTTGAACGCGCCCTGGTCATAGATCACGCCGGGATTGCAGACGACGAGGCTTTCCCACGGCTGCTTGGGATTCGGTGAGAGAATGGGGTTGCCGGAATACTTTTCGAGTTTCATAAGGATAAGATTATCTCCAGATATAGACAAAGATGGCGGTAAAGATCAGCAAGGCCACGGAAAGGATGCGGTAGTTCTGATACCAGGGTAAGACCGCCAATTCCGCCGATTCTTCGGCGAAGGCGCTGAATTTCCAAACGTAATTATTAACCTTAGCTTCGCTGGGAGGAATGGTCATATGACTGACGAGGACGATGATGACGGCCGACACCACAAAGATAATGGGGGCGACATAGAGAAAATGCATCCCGGCCAGCGGCGTCCAGTTGTAGACATTGCGATCTAGCGCGAGCAGAATCGCCATGCCCAATCCGCTCATCAGGCCGGCAAAGGCGCCCGTCCCGCTGGCGCGTTTCCAGAACAAACCCAGCACAAAGACGGCTACCACCGGCGGCACCACAAAGGAGAGCAATTGCTGGAAATATTTGACCACGGAGTCAAACTTTTGGATTTGCGGCGCCCACAAGGCGGCAATACAGATGATGACAAGGCCCGCGATATTACCTACGAGCACCTGTTGTTTGCTGGTCATGTCCGGTTTGATTTTCCGGCCGATATCCATGGTGAAGATGGTCGCTGCCGAGTTCAGGGTCGAAGCCAGCGCGGCGGTCAGTGCCGCCAGAAAGCCGGTCACGACCAACCCCGTCAAGCCAGGCGGGAGGATTTCAAACACCATTTTCGGGTAAATCTGGTCCGGCTTGTCAAGGTGGGGAAACAGCACGCGCCCGCTCAAGCCAGGAATGACCATCACGAAAAAGATGACGAAGTTCAGGGCAGCGGCAAAGAGGTTGCCCCAGCGGCCGTGGTTGATGTTTTTGGCGCTCAACGTGCGCTGCACCATCGCCTGACTCGTGCCCCAGTAATAAAAGCCCAGCAAGGGCAGCGTGATGAACAGGGTCGGCCACGGCACGGAAGGATCGTCAACGGGTCGTATCAGGCTGGTATGCCCCGCTGGCACGGCGTGCATGACCGCCGACCAGCCGCCCGCTTTGTCAAAGGAGATGTAAGTTAAAACCACGGATCCCACGAACAAGACGGCCGCCTGCAACACGTCCGCAAACATCACGGCCGACAACCCGCCAACCAGCGTGTAACTGGCTGCCACGATGGCCAGGCCCCAGATCAGGATCTTTAAGTCCACCGACGGAAAGATCATCTGGATCATCAACGACCCGGCATAGAGCGTCACGGCTGAGTCAATGAAGGTATAACTAATCAGCGCGATAGTGCAGAGGTAATAGCGGCTGCGCGCGTCGAAACGGCCCTCGAGAAACTCCGGCAGCGTATAAACCTTGTTCCGCAAATAAAAGGGCAGGAAGAACACGAGCACAAAAATTATCGGAATAATCGCCGCCGAGATGCCATAGTTAAAAACGGAAATTCCGGTGCTATAGCAGTCGCCCGACCAACCCACGAGCGACGAACTGGAAACGACGGTCGAAAACATCGAAAGTCCCACTAACCACCACGCCATGCCGCGCCCACCCAGAAAATAATCCTCCGCGTTCTGCCGCTTGGAATGATACAGCCCCCACGCAATCAAAACGACGACGTAGAGGGCCATGACGATGAGATCAATGGAATGCAGGTTGACGTGCGGCATAATTTGGGTTAGCGCTCTCTGATTCGTGTTCTAAGAATCAATTTCTGTTTTCCAGACTCCACCGTTTCCTCACGTATCGGCGACGCAGCCTGATGGGCGTGGAAGTTAAGTTCAGTCTATGATGGCCAAAATGGTGCAACAACCGCTTTTAAACGCAAACATGGGACAATTTGCGCAAATCTATTCTCACCTCGACTGTTACTTTGTGCTCACTGATCCGGCCCAAACACATTCACCGACCGCCGGCCACAAAGTATTCCATCCGCAACCGTTGCGTCAAGGTCTCACCTGTGGCCGGATGTTGATTCTCACAAAGCCGCAGGAAATCATCCGCGCGAACGTTGCCGGACACGTCAAGTTGTTCAGTGGCCAATCCGATCCACTGACCGGACACGCGCTGCCCTTCATCGTAGTAATCGCCAACGCCTAGGTGTTCCTCAAAGTATTCCCTGGCGTTCGTCAAATTGTATTGGGTCTTGGCCGTCAGCACGGGAAACAAGCCTCGCAAAACCCCGGCTTAATTTTGTGTAAACATTACACAAAATGATCCCTGAAAAACTGGTTCACTCGCGGTGTGATAACGAACCAATTCGCGTCATTGGAAATCAGCCGGGTGAATGGCTGGTCTCCGCGCGGCATTCCCTGCTGACTTATGCTGACACCAACCAAAGCTGAGTTACTGAACGCCATTGAAGTCCTAAACAAACTCGGCGAACGCATCAATACTCACGCCGCCCACTCCGTCATGCAGATTCCGGAGTCGAGTCTGGGCGAACATCACGCTGGGCGAATCGGAGTGACCGCCATTGAACAAACCAGCCGCATTAAAATCGTCACTAAGCAGCTCCAAAACTGGCGCGATGAACTGCTGCTGCAAAGGAGCCAAAATGTTTCTCAATCTGTTTAATGGAGGACAAGCCTTACCCCTTCGCGAGCGAAGGATGTGGCGCAAACCGCGCTGCAACGACTATGCGGCGTCAGAAGCAAACAATCGCGCGCACATCGGCGCTTCTTGTGATGCACACTTTGGTGCCAACTCAAATGTCACGCCATCCGCGCTGTTTGCCGCCAACAATTGTGCCGCATCCACGCCAAGTTCGATATGAACAGTCCCGCCATCCTGCCCGAGGATCTAAACCGGTTCCGTCATGCGGCGTCACAATATGCGCGGACCGCCAAGTCGCGTGCTTCGCGATTACTTTCGCTCAAAGAGGACATTGCTGCGCTGCGCAAACGCGGCGTTTCCTACCGCGCTATTAGCGAACTGTTGACGCAAAACGGCATTACTGCCTCCGACGCCTGCGTCATCAACTTCTGTCACCGCATCCTGAAGGAAAGACGGCGTAAACCATCTGCCATGCCTCGTGCGGCGCCAGATGCCAACCTGAATACGGCGAAAAAAACCACGCCGAATGCCACGGCTAAAGCCCCGTTACCTGCCACGCCCGTCACAAACGTCGGTGCGTTGCCCGTGCCAAGCGAAAATGAGCCGGTGAAAATTCGCGGGCCGCGCATCGCCAAAGTTGAACTGCTACCACCCGGAGAATCCTATGATTAAACGACTCGACCTCATCCTCAATGGCAAGGGCGGTGTCGGCAAATGTTATGATTGCTTGCTGTATTTTCTAAACCAGCCCTCAAAAACAGCAGTCGGGCGGCTCGTGCTGTGCAAGCCGTTCCTCGCTACCGCTGCGGTCTGGCTTGACAGCGCCGCCCGCTGCTGTGGGTTGCGCTTAAGGTTTTGCGTTCGCAAAACCTGCCCGGCTTTGGACCCAAAACAACCATCAATATCCGTGGTTAACAATCATGGAAAATCATTTGGCACTACAGCGAGCCAAGTGGATGCAGCTGCCGGCAACGAGAGCGAGGAAAAACATTCTCAGGAACAGACTCAATCACATAAAATCCGCCGGGGACTGAAAGCGGCACTTCATGTATGAATGAAAAATCAATTCTGTTATTGCCACGCCTGACGCAATCCCTCTCGCCCCGCAATCGCCTCGAACAAACACGCAAAATATCCTATGAACACAAACCCCAACCCAGACGAAGCATCGGTATCTAGCCCGCGTGAAAACCCTTGCTACGGCGGTGATCCGAACGTGGCGGCGCTCAACGTGTTTGCCGACGACGAGCACAGCTATTTTCTGCCATACGCGCAATTGCTGTGTGCGGAGATAATTCCCAATCCGGCGCTGGAAAAGAATGCCGATGCACCGCCCGAAAAGCTCTTGATCTGTTTTGCCGCAGCCGAAGTCACGGTGCTGGGGAGTGGCCTCCAAGCTGTCGCGCGGAAGATTCAGAAGTGTGACTTAAACTTCGTGAGGGCAGTTGGCCGGCATTTTGCGGCCTCGCTCAAGACTCACGTTGTCGCCGTTGAAGTCAATTTTACCAAGCCGAAGTTATGAACATAGGTCGGAGGTAAATATGCCGCAGGATAAACAGCTTCGCAGCATCAAGCTAAAGGATGTCCTGGAGAAACGCCGCTTGGACCAGGCGCTGAACGCCAAGGAATTTGCCGTTGCCGCCGGCATCTCATATTCGACGGCGCGGGAGTGGTTTCGGCTACCTGGTTTTCCCGTATTTCGCCGCGTGATCTTCTGGCAGGATTTTGTCAGGTGGCGGACTGACCAAAATGGATTTCATTCCGAAAAGTTTCCGCATCGCAATGGCGATACTGCCACTACCCCATCAAGCCTGCCTCCGCGCGCCGCGCAAATTCTTCAACAAGCCTAATTTTTTTGGGTTTAACGGTTCTTTTCCCCGCACCGCCTCAATATCGCACCTCGTTTTACAGGGGAATTGCATGAGAAAAAACTTTGTTTTGGAGGTTGAATTTACTGCACTTTTACTGCACGCATTCATAAGTCGTTTATTATGAATGGAGCGGGTGAAGGGAATCGAACCCTCGTCTCAGCCTTGGGAAGGCCACATTCTACCATTGAACCACACCCGCCGCCGCTGCGCTGCGGACTGACCGCAGTCGCTTGCTCAATTTCTAGCAGACGACCGCGCCGCCCGCAACTGCTTTGCCCAACTCATGCCGCTGTTTCCAGTTCGCCGATGGCCGTGCGCAGCCGGGCGGCGATGCTTTCCAGTCGCGGCGGCGCGGTGATTTTTCCGTCCACGATGTCGCTCACATAAAAACTGTCAATCGCCGCGCCGCGTTCCGTCACGATACGCGCGGCGGCAATGTCCAGATGCAATTCAGTGAAGGTCTGGGAAATGGTGTAGAGCAAGCCGAGCTGGTCTTCGGTCTCAACCTCAATCAAGGTGCGATCTTCAGAAACGTCATTGTCAAAGTGAATTTCCGTTGGCATCCGTTCGCCAAAATACGCCGAGTAGGTGGAGCGTGACGACGTTTGCTGCGCGATGAGCCGGTGGAAATCAACCGTGCCGCCGGTCAGGACTTCCTCCAGCAGATCGGAAAAAATTTCGCGCTGGCCGCGTTCGGCGAGATTGCCGGTGCGCGCGTCGTTGACAAAAAATGTGTCGAGCGCAATGCCGTCGGCGCGCGTGAAAATCTGCGCGGCGAGAATGTTCAGGCCGGCGGCACTCAACGAGCCGGCGATTTTTCCGAACAGCCCTGCGCGATCCCAGGTGCAGATTTTTACGAGGCTGTAGCCTCGGTCGCGCTCGTCAATCCAAGCCGTTACGGGCGCAAGCGCGCGCTGGTTTTCCAGCAGGAGTCGGTGCATGAAACGATGCGCCAATTCCACGTCGTCATGAATTTGTGCGGGCGTGTGGATCTCGAAATAGCGTTGCGGCAGCTGGCGGAAATGCGCGTCCAGCTCCTCGTCGGTGATGTGGCGCGAAAGCAGTTCGCGCACAAGGTCGCGGGCTTCCTCGCGCGCCTTTTCGGTGGCGCGGCGGAATTCCGTGCCGCCGGTGAGCAGCGCGAGGGTGCGGGAATGAATCTGCCACAGCAGCGAGTCTTTGAAGCCGCTCCATAGCTTGTCGCTCGTGCCTTGCGAGTCCGCGAAGGTCAGCAGGGCGAGCAGATTTAATTTTTGCGGCGTGCCAATCTGCCGCGCCACATTCCGAATGACGGTCGGGTCGTCCAGATCGCGCCGCTGCGAAACCGTCGCGAGCAACAAGTGGTTTTCCACGAGAAACTCGACGGTTTCCGAGGCGGCGGCATCGAGCTGTAACCGTTTGGCGGCGCGCATGGCCAGCGTGGCGCCGACTTCGGCGTGCTGGCCTTTTTCATGCGGCGCGGCCTTGCCGACATCGTGCAGCAGCAGCGCGAGGTAAAGCAGTCCCGGCCGTTCCAGGTTCTGCAAAATGGGCGCGTAGTTTTTGTATGGCGGCTCCTGTGCCTCCCAGATTTTATCGAGCTGCTCGAGGCAGACGAGCGTGTGTTCGTCCGCCGCGTATTGGTGATAAAATTCGTGCTGCACCAGGCACGTCAGCTTGCCGAACTCTGGAATGTATTTGCCGAGAAAATTTACCTCGTGCATCGCGCGCAAAATGTGCGCCACCTCGCCACGCCGTTCGAGAATGGTCAGAAAAGTTTCGCGGACATGCTCGTCGTTGAGGAACTCGCGGTTGACCAGCGAAAGCTGGTTGCGGATGAGCTGCGCGAGGTCGGGGTGCAGTGTCAAATGCCGTTGCTGTGCATGGAGAAAAACGCGCATCAGCCGGCGTGGCGAATCGCGGAAGACGCGGTTGTTCGCCGCGCGGATTTCACCGGCCACAAATAGAAATCCATCCACAGCCTCGGGCATTTTGCGCGGGGCGGCGCCGGGCAGCAGCCGTCGCAATTTTTCCAGCCGCGTGGTTTGTTGCGGCGAGAGCAGCGCCATGCGCTGTTCCAGCGTCCGCGTGATGAGATAGACATTTCTCATGTGGACGTAGAGGTCGCGCATGAATTTCTCGATGCGCTGGCTCGGCGAGCGGTCGGTGTAGCCGAGGTTGGTGGCGACCGCCGGCTGCAAATTTTTCCCCAGCACGTCCTGCGGGCGGTTGGTGTTGTAATGCAACTCCGTCCGCACGCGCAGGAGAAATTCGTAAGCCGCCTCAAGCTGCTTGCGCTCCGCCTCGCTGACAAATTCCTGCGTCTGCAAATCGCGCATCGTGCGGGTGCGATACTTGAAAAAGGCCATCCACAAAAGATTTTGAAAATCGCGCAGGCCGCCGCAGCCGTTCTTCACGTTCGGCTCCTGCATACAGGCGGAGTTGCCGTATTTCGATCGGCGCGTCGCCTGGTCGTCGAGCCGCGCGGCGATGTATTTTTCTTCGTAGCCCAGCACGCATTTCTGCACGACGGCTTTTTGAAACCGGGCGAACAGCGCCGCGTTACCGGCGATCAACCGCGACTCAATCAGCGACGTTTTCGACTGCATGTCCGAATTTGCCACCTTCACGCAGTCGTCGAGGTTGCGCACCGCGTAACCGACCTTCAATCCGATGTCCCAGAGCGGATATAGCACGCCGTCAATCAGCTTGGCGAGGAATGGCAGCGGCTTCGTCCCCGCGACCTGGCCTTCGTGCAGAAACATGAAATCAATGTCGCTGTGCGGGTTCAGTTCCGCGCGGCCAAAACCGCCGATGGCCACCAGCGCGACGGGCGGAACCTCTTTTGCCTTCGGCGCGGCCAAATCGTTTTTCGCCGCGTCCCAAAGATGCCGCAGCAACGCGTCAAGAATCGCCGCGCGCGCCTGACAGATTTCGATTCCGTCCGCGCCCGCGCGGTGCATCAGCTTCAAGCGGTGGGATTCCACCTTGAGGAAATTTTTATAGCGCGCGAGCTTTTCCGCCGGAGTGGCGTTGGGTGAAAAAGAGAGGCGCGCTTCGGCAGCGGCCACGATTTTCTTGAGCAGGTCTTGCACGGGCGCAAAAGTTAATGATTTAAAACCGCCGCCGCCAGCGAAACCTTGTCGCCCGCGCGCCGTTGGCTAAACTGCCGCGACGATGCCCGACCAAGCCGATCCCGATGCCGTGCTGATGCTGCGTGTGAAACGCGGTGACCGCGCCGCGTTTGCCGAGCTGGTCGAGAAATACAAACAACCGCTCTTTAACTTTGTTTTTCGCACCTTGCGTGACGAAACCGAAACCGAAGACGTCGCGCAAAACACCTT
The DNA here is from genome assembly GCA_903878805.1 of uncultured Verrucomicrobia subdivision 3 bacterium. Classification (GTDB taxonomy): domain Bacteria; phylum Verrucomicrobiota; class Verrucomicrobiia; order Limisphaerales; family UBA11358; genus UBA11358. The sequence continues at coordinate 73,163 of CAIRJF010000035.1, read as the reverse complement.
TCTCCAAGTCTGGAAATCCCGCGCCCGCTACGAACGCACCGCTAAATTTTCCACCTGGCTCTTCACCATCGCGCGCAACCTTTGCCTGAACGAAATCCGCCGCCGCTCGCGCCATCCCGCGGAATCACTTGAAGAAACGCACCCCGAACACGACGACCAGCCGTCGCGTCAATACGAGGACAAAAAAATATTTTTACCCACGCAAAATGTTTTACACAGCGAACTCGCCAAAAAAATTGAAGAAGCTCTGGCCGAACTTCCTGAAAACCAGCGCACTGCCATCCTGCTGTGCCGACAGGATGAAGTGAGTTACGAAGAAATTGCTGAAATCCTAGGCTGCTCGCTATCCGCGACGAAATCCATCATCCATCGCGGACGCGAAACGCTCAAAGAAAAATTGAAGCCGTATCTCCAAACCGGCGACTGGGATATTTGAGCGGAGCGCGGCTGTGTCGCAGACCAGCCGCAGCGGTAAAATATTGCTGCGGCTGACGCTTCGCGCACAGCCGCGCTCCGGAGGTTTTGAATTAAATTACCAATCCTTCACTGGACGATTCGGGTCGCGCGGCTTGCCGTCCGGCTTCAACTGAAAAATCTGCTCATTACCTTTTTGCGCATCCAGCAAACGCTTCGCTTCTTCCTTGGTCATTTCGCCCGGCTTGACCGGCTGACCTTCGCCCGTCTGGTTTTCCGGTTTGTCGCCGTTCTTTTTATCTTCCGCCGGTTTCGGCTGTTCCGGCTGTTTTTGCTGCTCATCTTTTTTCTGATCCGACTGATCTTTCTTTTGCTCGTCCTGCTTCTTCTGGTCATCAGAATTTTTCTGCTGCTGGTTCTGCTGCTGATTTTTCTGATCGTCCGACTTTTGCTGCTGCGATTGATCCTGTTGTTGCTGTTGCTGATTTTGCTGTTGCTGCTGTTGGTTTTTTTGTTTTAACAATTCCTCAAGCTTCTTCAGCTTCACGTTATCGGGGTAAGTCTTCAAACCCATTTCCACCCGCTCCAACGCGGCCGGAATGTTGTTGGAAATGTAAGCCTGCGCGCCGCTGTTGAAAAAATCTTCAGCGGGTGCGAGCTGCGCGCCAGCTTTCGGCGCGACGCAAAGCAGCAACAGGCTAAGGCTGATGAGGAGTCGCGATGTCATCAATGTCCTTCAATTTTTTGGTGAACTCTTCAAATTGTTTGCCGGCGATTTTATATTTCTGCGTCAGGCCTTGCATGATCTCAAACGCCGTGTGAAATTCCGCACGCTGCACCGCCTGATCCGCGCTTGCCTTGGCCGACCGCAAAGCCGCCTTGAGCGCGCGCACCTGCTCGGCGGCACCTTGCGCGAATCGGCAATTAAAAATCGCGTCCGCATCGTTCGTGTTGAGCAGCACCGCGCGTGAATAAATTTTTGCCGCCGCGTCAAAACCTTGTTCTAATCCGTCCAAATCCTGCGCTTGTTTCGCGACCTGGAATTGCACATTGCCGAGGTTGTAAAACGCCTGCTGCTGCAATTTCAGATCCGGCGAGAGCGTCACTTGCTGGAATAATTTTTGCGCGAGGTCAAAGTTCGTCGCGCGATATGCCGCGTCGCCCGCGTTGAAGACCAGACGCAAATCGTTCGTCTGCACTTCCGCCAGCTTGGTGAACTCGTTCAGCGCGTTCGTGTAATTTCCCGATTTGTATTCACGCAACGCGCCGGCCGGCGAAGCGTTGGCAGAAAATGAAATTTGAAATACAGCCAATAAAATCATGGCGTTAGCGATGACTTTGGACTTGGTCGCCGTCCGCAAAGACCGTTCAGGCAAAAGAAATTCCACAAACAACAGCAGGAGCGCCACCGCCAGCGGCCATTGAAATTGTTCGTGATAGCGACGCACCAGTTTTTCCGCACCTTCCGATTTCGGCAACGGCGCGAGGCCACGTTCGTAAAGGGTGCTGATCGTATCCGCGCCGCGCAAAGGCAGATAAAACCCGCCCGTCGCGCCGGCGATCTGCTGGAGCAGACTTTCGTTCAACTTCGTTTTCACCACCTGACCTTTTTCATCGCGAATGTAATCCGAACCGCCATTGCCATCGGGAATTTGCACCAGCGTGCCTTCCGCCGAACCGATGCCGATGGTAAAAATTTTCAGGCCTTCCTTCGCCGCCGCTTGCGCCGCCGCCAGTGCGCCTTCGTCGTTATCTTCGCCGTCGGTGAAAAGCACAAGCGCTTTGTGATTGCCGTTTTCTTTGAAGGCGGCGAGCGCGGTTTTGATGGCCTCGGCCAACGCCGTGCCGCCCTGCGGAATGGAATTCACATCGAGCGCCTGCACGCTTTGCTGAAATGCCGTGTCGTCAATCGTCATTGGACACGAGAGAAACGCCTCGCCCGCGAACGCCACGAGTCCCAGCCGATCGGCCTTTGCGGTCTGCATCAATTCCAACGCCGCGAGTTTGGCGCGCCCGAGCCGACTCGGCGGAATGTCCGTCGCGAGCATGGATTTGGAAGTGTCTACCGCCACGACGATATCGAGTCCGTTTTGCCGCACTTCTTCTTTGTCATAACCGTATTGCGGTCGTGCCAACGCAATGAGCAGCAGCGCCACAGATGCGACAATCAACGTAAAACGAAGTTTTCTGCGCGCCGGCGAAATTCCCGCCGTCAAGGTCGCCAGCAACCGCGCCTCAACAAATTGCGTTAGTAATTTTTGCCGCGTGCGTTCGCTCCACCAAAAAAAGAGCGCGAGCGCTGGCGGAATCACCAGCAACAGCCATAGTAAATTTGGATGCTCAAATCTCATGGCAACCTCCGCAAAATGGTCTGGCCCAATCCCAGTTCCAGCAGCAGCAACGCGAGTCCGCCCGCCACAAACCACGGAAATAGTTCGTCGAACTGCGTATATTTTTTGACCGTCGCGTCCGTCTTTTCAAGTTTGTCGATTTCCGCGTAGATCTGCTGGAACTTTTCCGCGTTGTCCGCGCGATAATATTTTCCGCCGGTTTTGGCCGCGATTTTTTGCAGCGTGTTTTCGTCCACATCCACCGGCACATTTTGGTAGCCGACTTTCTGACCGTTCATGAACACCGGCATCGGCGCGGTGCCTTGTTCGCCGATGCCGACCGTATAAACTTTCACTTTCATCGCCGCCGCCGCTTCCGCTGCGAGCAACGGATCCAGCTTACCGGAATTATTTTGTCCGTCCGTCATGAGAATCACGATTTTACTTTTCGCCTTCAAGTCGCGTAACCGGTTGATGGCCGTGCCGAGGCCGTCGCCGATCGCCGTGGAATTTTGCTCAATCGCGCCGATCTCGAGCCGATCCAGATTTTCCTGCAAGAAATCGTGATCCAACGTCAGCGGCGTGCCGATGAACGCCTGCGACGCAAACAAAACCAAGCCGATGCGATCGTTCGGGCGCTGGTCGATAAATTTTTTCAAAACCGAACGCGCCATGTTGAAGCGGTTCACGCGTTCGCCGCGCACTTCAAAATCTTCCGAAATCATGCTGCCCGACATGTCGAGCGCCACGACAATATCCACGCCGCTGGCTTTCACTTCGGTCGTGCTTTTCATCAAGCGCGGCTGCGCAAGCGCCACAATCAACAGCGCAAGCGCCAACCAACGCAGTGCCGCCAAAAGATTTCCCGCCCGCGAACGCCGCGCACCCGCGAGTCCCGCTACCAGTTTCACCGATGAATAGACAAACGCCGGTGACGAACCGCGCCGCCCCTTCAGCCACGCCGCCAGCGGCAGCAGCAGGAGCAACAACAACAGCCATGGATGCGCAAACGTCATTTCGTTTCAGGATTTTGGACTTCCGCCGGCTTGGTCTCCTCAACCAGGTTCAAAGCTGCACCGTGCAATTCACGCAACTCCTTTTCGCCCGGTTCATATTTGGCGAACTTCACCAAATCGCAGCTCTGCAAAAATCCCCCCAAACTTTCCTTTTGCGGTTTCGCCAGCAGATCCGTGCCGCTCAACTCGCGCAGAAATTCTTCCGTGGTCCGCTCCGGCGCGCGGAAATTGAAACGCTCTTCCAGATACGCCCGCGCTGTATCGGACACCGCGATGACGAATGGCTTCGGCTGCGCGATGAGCGCCAGTGCCTCGTCCAATTTTTGTTTCGCGCGCACGTGCGCGGGAACCGGCGGCACAAACACGGTCAGCGCGCGCCGCTTCTGCCACCAGCGCCAGATCAAAATCGCGAAGGCAACCATGGTCAGCACAGCAATCACCCACCAAAGCCATTCCCAATCATTGGGAATTTCGATGGGCGGCTTGATGTCGCGGATGTCGTTGGCGGCCGCGGTGCCAGACTGCGCTGTGGCATTCGTCATCATCCGCGCAACCTCCGCTTTTCACGGGTCTCAAAAAATTTGCCGAGCGTCGCGCCGTAGGCCTCGTTCGTGCGCAACTGGATCGAATCGATGCCCGAGGAACGGAATTGTTTCGCCAGTTCACCGATTTGCTTTTGCTGGCGCAACGCGAACGCGTCGCGGCTGCTGGCACTACCGGTGTTCACTTCCAAAACTTCGCCGGTCTCGGCGTCTTCCAAAATCAAGCGCCCGAGTGCGGGCAACTCCAACTCGTGCTTGTCCGTGATTTGCACCGCCACGACGTCGTGCTTGCGATTCGCCATGCGCAGCGACGTTTGCAATCCCTTCGGCAACGCGCCGCCACCATCAGCCGTGAGAAAATCCGACACCACCACGGTCACCGCCTTGTGCGACTGCACGCGCATGAAAAAATCCAGCGCCACCTTCAAATCCGTCCCGCGCCGCTTCGGCTCAAAAAATAAAACTTCGCGGATGACGCGTAGGACGTGGCTGCGGCCTTTGCGTGGCGGGATGAATTTTTCCACCTCGTCGCTGAAGAGGATGAGGCCGACTTTGTCGTTGTTGCGGATGGCGGAGAAGGCGAGCACGGAGGCGATCTCGGCGGCGAGTTCGCGCTTGGACTGGTCGCGCGAGCCGAACAGGCCCGAGCCACTCACGTCCACGACGAGCATGAGCGTGAGTTCGCGTTCCTCGACGAACTTCTTGATGAACGGATGATTCATGCGCGCGGTGACGTTCCAGTCAATCGCACGCACGTCGTCGCCGGGCTGGTATTCGCGCACCTCGTCGAAGTTCATGCCCTGGCCCTTGAAGACGGAATGGTATTGGCCCGCGAGCGTTTCGGTCACGATGCGGTTCGTGCGCAGCTCGATCTGCCGGATTTTTTTGAGAATCTCGCGGGGAATCATGGGAAAATGCAAATTGCTAAACTTCTAATTCCCTCGAATTCGATGGAATTAAAATGTAGGCTGAAACCCTGTTAAGGCTTTGGAGTTTTCACTTTTTTAATCTTTGGCTTTGGAATTTTCCGAATTAAGCTCAACGATTTGATTCCAACGAATTGATCCGTCAGACCTCAATGACTTCAAATTTCAATTCAAGCTTTTGACACAACTCGTCGAGAACTTGCAACGCTCGCTTTCGGTCATAATGGCTTTCAATGGAATATTGTCGGTATTTGACTGGGTAGAAGAATGGACGCCGATTGGGATGCGTTGGATTTTTTTCGTTTGAGACAATGTATCTTTGATTGGTCGTCCCCCAAGGCAAGGGCAACTTGCGAATGCCACCTGAATCAACAAGGTGACGCAGAACTTTTTCAAAAAGGTCTTTGACCATCTCTCCGGCGAAAACTTTCCCGTCAACCTTTACTGCAAGTCGGCCCTTTGCCCGACCGCGAGGCGGAGCTGTCTCTGAAGTGCTGTGGCTGATTGCGTTCGTCGCCTTCAGTGCATCGTAAATTGAGTCAAATACGTCGCTGTATTTTTCATATAGCGCCAATGCCATTTTCTTTTCTTCGTCGGTGATAGCCATTTTGACTCCTTTCTGTCGGATTTTTAGATTCTTGATGTATTGAATGATGAAGGGTTTCACCTTGTCATTCAAGGCCGGGTGCTCCAAAAGCGGGGCAAGAACTCTGTCGTTCAGTAATTGGTAGTCTAAGCAATGCCATCGCTTGTCGCCGACAGTCTCTTCTGAACTCGCACCCAACACCGGATTAACATAAACAAGCAAGTTATCGTCTTTTGGGTGAGCGGAGAAAATCCAATCTGCATATTTCTTCGATTGCTGCTTGGTGGGCTTGCTGTCAATTTTGAATTCAAAGATTACGTTTAGCCGTCCTGACCTGCCCAAGCCGTCTTTGTAACTTGCAGTAAGGAAAATATCAAAGCGTCCAACTCCATCCACACTCCTCTCATTTGAAATAAACTCGTTCGGCGTGACTTGAACATCTCTGAACTCAATAGTCGGAAGAGTCTGAAGAAGTTTGAAACGAGGTTGACTGGCTGGCTTCAGCATTCGCTCGTCGGCGAGAAGGAGCAAAAGACGAATCAGTGCGTGGTCTGAAAGCAAATGCGTTCCGTTCGGATCAAGCAACCAACCCCAAAAACAAGAATGCCACCTCTCGTAATGCGACCTGCCAACAATTTTGAAAATGTTTGGCTCATTCAGAACGTGCTGAAAGCGGATGAAATCTGATTCAGAAATCAGATGCACCAAGCGTTCAGGAAAAGTCCCTAATTTATTTTTTGGCGCTGGGTTCATTCTCAAAAGCCGTAATCTCTCCTTTTCCGCTGCAATGCGGACACGGAATTATTTTTACAGGTTCAACAACCCGAAATTCATAAAGCCATTCGCCATCCCACCACTTCCATTTGTCAGGTTGCTGGCGGCTTGCCTTTGGTATTTTGTGTTCTTTGGCAAAAACTTTCAGTGCGGCGATTCTGTTATCTGCCTCAATGTAATCGGAGTGATGGTCACTGGTTTCACGATAAAAACTTTTGTAGCCAATTCTAAATGTGTTCATACGTTTGTGAGAATCGCCATGTTTGATTTCTGTGGTGAAATTTTTCACTTCGCTTAATTATCGCTTACGTATTGGTTGACTCAAGCGTTTCCTCACGGCACAGGCAGTTCATCAAAGATTTTCTGGATGACCGTTTCGCTGGTTTTTTCCTCGGCCTCGGCTTCGTAAGTGATGGCCACGCGGTGGCGCAGCACGTCCATGCCGATGCTCTTCACGTCCTGCGGCGTCACGTAGCCGCGGCCTTTCAGGAAGGCGTAGGCCTTGGCCGCCAGCGTGAGCGCGATGGTCGCGCGCGGCGACGCGCCGAGCTGGATGAAATCCTTCACCGCGATCTTGTAATGGTCCGGGTCGCGCGTGGCGCAGACGAGGTCCACGATGTAATCCTTCACCTTGTCGTCCACGTAAATGTCGTTGATGATTTCGCGCGCCTTCAAAATTTGCGCCGGCGTGACGACGGCATTGCAAGTCGGCTGGCCGGAAGTTTTCGCCATCGTTTCGAGAATCTGCCGCTCATCCGCGCGCGTCGGATAACCGATCTTGAGCTTGAGCATGAAGCGGTCAACCTGCGCTTCGGGCAATGGATACGTGCCTTCCTGCTCGATGGGATTTTGTGTCGCCAAAACCAGAAACGGTTCTTCGAGCTTGAAAGTATTTTCGCCAATCGTGACCTGCTTTTCCTGCATCGCTTCGAGCAACGCGCTTTGAACTTTTGCCGGCGCGCGGTTTATTTCGTCGGCGAGCACAAGATTCGCGAAGACCGGGCCTTTGCGCGTGGTGAAGCCGCCGGACTGCGGATTGTAAATCTGCGTGCCGATGACGTCGGCGGGCAGCATGTCCGGCGTGAATTGCAGGCGCGAGAATTTCACGCTGATGCAGTTCGCCATGGATTTCACGGCGAGCGTCTTGGCCAGACCGGGCACACCTTCAAGCAGAACGTGGCCGTTGGCCAGCAGCCCGATGACGAGCCGTTCGGTGAGATATTGCTGGCCGACGATGACCTTGCCGAGTTCGTTAAACAGCGGATGCGTGAACGCACTCGCTTCCTTGACCGCTTCGTTGATGGCGTTGATTCCTGTGCTCATATTTTTGAAAATGATTTGTTCGATGGACAGACCGACTCCTGAATTTGTTCAACAATTTTTTGCTCACGCGCCCGGCAAAACGGAAACCAGTTTCGTGGACAGCCAGCCGCTTTTCCCAGCGTTGTTGGCGACCTGCACCCAGCCGTCGCGTTGATCCAAGACAGACAGTTCCGAGCCGTCGCGCGCGGTGAACGCACTCTGCGCTTCGTCAAACGGACCGCTGCGCGCGGTCGCCTCGGCCACCGTCACCACGGCGGTGCCATTGGAAAAATGATTCGCCGCCTGCAAGCCCAGCACGGTCGCAGAAAAAATGGTCAGCACGACTAAAATCCGCGTGACGCCTTGCAACTTCGGCACCAGCGCCGGACGAAGCTGCCGAGCCGTAAAAATTCCCAGCGTAAGCCAAAATAGCGCCGCGGTCAGCACGGTGCCTTCGTTGAGCGTGAGCGAGCCGACCCAATTCTGCCAACTGCTTTCACGAACCGTCGCGCCTTGGACTTGGTTACGGACAAACGCCAGATTTGCGCGCAGTTCTGCATCGCGCGGCGCAAGTAATTCGGCCTGTCGATACGCGGCAATGGCTTTGCCGAGATGTCCGGCTTTGAATTCCGCGCTGCCCGCATTGAACCAGAGCGCCGGCGATTGCGCGCCGGACTGGATGATTTTTTCGTAAGCGTTCGCGGCGTCGGAAAATTTTCCTTCGGCGTAAAGTTTGTTCGCCGCCGAGAAATCCGCAGCGACGTCCGCCGCCAGAATTTTTCCGGCGCAGACCAGCGTGATCAAAATGGAGAGCCAGATTTTCATGACTTCAAGTTCTGGAGTTCACCGAGCAATTTCTCAAACTGTGTCGCGACGGAATTCAATTCGCTGCTGCCGCGCACCGGCGCGTAGCGGGCTTGATTACACAATTGAAATTGCTCGTGCAGCGCCGTGCGCAACGCCAACGGCGCCGTGCGCAAAAGCGCGTGGTCGGGGACAATCGCTTCCGTGATGGCGGTGGCCGGACAATCCAGACGCTCGCCAAGTTGCTCCTGTAACAAACGAAATAGCGTGGCAAAAAATTCGTCGGGCTTGTTTTCGGCAGCGAATTTTTTTAGATCGTTCAAACCCATGGCGACGACCTGTGCCACAGCACGTTGACGGCGCAGGCGCGGATTATTCGCCAGATTATCTGCGCGTTTCCGCCAGACGATTGCGGTCAGCAGCGCCAACACCGGCAAACTTTGCAGCGCTAAAAAGTTCGGCGAGGCAATCAATGGCGTGGCGGATTTTTCAAGCGCGCCGAGATTTTCTTTGATAGGCAAAATGTCCTGCGGCGGTTGATTTTCAGGCGCAGAAGTTTTGGTCGCAGCCAGCGTCGGCAGCGGCGTCGCGCCAGCGGCTTTGATGGTGAGCGGCAGCGCGGGCTGCGTCAGCGTGTGAAACTTTCCATCGTCCGGATTGAAGAATGAAAACGAAAACGCCGGCAACTCGTGCACGTCAGAATTCAGCGGCGAGACGATCTCCTCAAAGGTTTTCGTTCCTTGGAAACCGAACTGGTCGCTGGTCTCCAGCTTGGCGGTGGGCGGATACGTTTTGAAATTTTGCCATGAGTCCTGCACCGGCAGCGTGATCGCGTCAAGCGCGCCGCGACCGGCGATTTGCACGCGCATGGTGATGGGGTCGCCGACGGTAAGCGTGGTCGGCCCGGCGGTCGCGGTCATGGAGAAATCACCTACCGCGCCGGAAAAATTTGCGGGTTGGTCGGCGGTTGGCAAGGGCAATGAAGGCACGACCACTTTTTCCGTGGCGAGTGTGACCTGCCGCTGTTCGCCCTGATTGAACATCCGGAAAAACGGATTTCCGCCCTGATTTTCCGAGGGCAAAACGACGACGGCGTTGGCGGTGAACGGCCCCAGTTCGACGTCGCCAGCGCGCACCGCCGTGAGCGGAACCGCCAGCGGAATCACGGTGTAGGCGCGGTTGCCGACCTGCACGCGACGACGTTGGTTTTGCAATTCCACCAGCTTGCCCGCGCTAAAACCCTCCGTGGGCGAACTGGTCAGTTGAAAGTTCGCGAGGTTCTGCACGTCTTCGCGCAAATAAAGTTCGAGCCGTGCCACCGCTGTTTCGCCAACGTAAATTCTCGGTTTTGGAAAAATTAATTTCATGAACGCGATTTCGTTGCCGGAATTCACCGCGTCAGCCGTCGGCGCAGCAGCGGCGGCCACGGACAATTTCAGTGGCGAACTGGTGAGCGATTGACCGCTCACGTCCGCCGTTAGCGCGGGAATGGTGAACTCGCCTGCCTGCGTCGCGGTCACATTGAAAGTGACGGTGACGGTCGCAGTCATCGCGCCGTTGACCACGTTGACGAACTGTGATGTGCCAGCTTGCGTAATCTGTAATCCCGGCACGCTCGGCATCGGAATCGTGCGCGGCTGCGCGCCCTCAAACGCAAGTGAGAGCGTCACGCTTTCTCCAACCGCGATGCTGTCGCGGTCAAGCGACGCGGTGAACGAGGCCGCGAACGCCGCACCGCTGAATAGTGCGCTGGCGACTAGCAAAAATAAAATTTTAATTTTTAACTGCATTTGTTGTCCGGCCAAAATATGACAGATAAGGGCTGGAAATGTTCATGATTTTCCGGCGGCGTGAAAGCCTAAAGATTTTATTTGATGCCACCACCGGTGCGGGAATCGGTCGTGACTAAAATGATTTGCGGTTTGACCGGCGAACGTGCGGTTGCTAGGATTTTCGTCCGTCCCCGACGGGTTTTATGCGACATACGATTTCAGTTTTAGTGGAAAACAAGTTCGGCGTGCTCACGCGCGTGGCCGGACTGTTCAGCGGCCGCGGCTACAACATTGACACGCTCAATGTCGGCCCGACGCACGACCCGAAATTTTCCCGCATGACCATCGTCACGACGGGCGATGAGGCGACGCTGGAGCAAATCGTCAAGCAGCTCAATAAATTGCCGAACGTGCTCAAGGTGCAGAATTTTGGCGAGGGCGAATTTGTGGACCGCGAACTGGTGCTCGTGAAAGTCGGCGTGGATTCCAAATCGCGCGCCGAAGTGATGCAGATCACCGATATTTTCCGCGCGAAGATCGTGGATGTGCAGCCGAAGTCGCTCACCATCGAAATCACCGGCAACGATAGCAAGGTGGAAAAATTCATCAACCTGATGAATTCGTTCGGCGTGATTGAACTCACCCGCACCGGCAAGGCCGCGATGCCGCGTAAATAAATTTAACCAACGCAAAAATAATTTTATGGCAAAAGTCTATACCGACAAAGACGCCGATCTCGGCGTGTTCAAAAACAAAACGCTGGCGATTCTCGGCTTCGGCTCGCAGGGTCACGCTCACGCGCTCAACCTCAAAGACAGCGGCCTCAAGGTCATCATCGGCCTTTACGAAGGCAGCAAGTCCATTCCGGTCGCGAAGGAAAAAGGTTTTGAAGTCGTCACCACCGCTGAAGCCGTGAAGCGCGCCGACGTCATCATGGTCGCGCTGCCCGACACCAAGCAGGCCGCCGCTTACAAAAAAGACATTGAGCCGAATTTGGCCAAGGGCAAGACGCTCGTGTTCTCGCACGGCTTCTCGATTCATTTCAAGACCATCGTTCCGCCGAAAAATATCAACGTCATCATGGTCGCGCCGAAAGGTCCGGGCCACACCGTTCGCCGTCAATACACAGAAGGCAAGGGCGTGCCGAGCTTGATCGCCGTGTATCAGAACCCCGGCAAGGATGCGAAGAAGATTGCGCTCGCCTGGGCCAAAGGCATCGGTGGCACCCGCGCCGGCGTCATCGAAACTGATTTCAAGGAAGAGACCGAAACCGATTTGTTCGGTGAACAGACTGTGCTTTGCGGTGGCGCGAGCGCGCTCGTGCAGGCCGGATTTGAAGTGCTCGTCGAAGCGGGTTACTCGCCCGAGATGGCCTACTTCGAATGCTTGCATGAACTCAAGCTCATCGCCGATTTAATGAACGAATCCGGCATCAGCGGCATGCGCTTCTCCATTTCCGAAACCGCCAAATGGGGCGACGTGAGCGTCGGTCCGAAAATCATTGATGCCAGCGTGAAGAAACGCATGGCGGCGGCGTTGAAAGACATCCAGTCCGGCAAGTTCGCCAAAGATTGGGTCAACGAATACAAGGGCGGCTACAAACGCTACAACGCACTGCTAAAAAAAGGCGAACAGCATCCAATCGAAAAGACCGGCGCCAAACTCCGTGCGCTCATGCCGTGGATGGGCAAGAAGAACATCAAGGGTGCGCAAGCCGCTTACTGAAAAAATCTCGAACAAAAAAGCCGCTGGAAAATTCCGGCGGCTTTTTAATTTCCGGCGCAAAGTTGCACAAATTGGCTTGCGTTTGTCGCGGCGGTCAGCAACTTGGCGTTCAACCATGAACCAGAATATTTTCATCGGCACGGACAGCGGCGCGACCACCACCAAATTTTCCGCCGTCCGCGAAAACGGCGAGGCGGTCAGCACCAAAGTGTTGCAGCGCCCCACCAATTCAGACAAAGGCCGCGAGGCCGTCATCGGCGGCTGGATCGCGGGCGTTGGGGAGTTTCTCGCGCAAAATAATTTGCAATGGTCGCAGGTCGCCGGCGTCGGCCTGGCGATTCCGGGGCCTTACGAACGCTACGGCGTTTGGGGCAAATCGGCCAACCTGCCGGCGAGTTTCGGCGGCTGGGATGTGCGCGCGGATTACAGCGCGGCGCTGGCGCAGCAAGCTGGGCGTCCGCTGCCGTTGACGGTGAGCAATGACGGTCATTGCGGCGGCGTGGCCGAGGCGCAGCACGCGCGACACGGCCAGCCGTTGTCCGTCCTGATGCTCATGCCCGGCTCCGGCCTCGGCAGCGCATTTGTCGGGCAGGACGGACTACCGCTCATCGGCCAGACGATGTGCGCGTTGGAGACCGCGCACATGGTTACGCCGTTGCACCTGCTCGGTCTCGGCGGCAGCAAACCGTTTCCCTGCGGCTGCGGGCGCGACTGGGGCTGCGTGGAGGCTTACACGACCATCTCCGGCCTGCCGCATTTGCTTGCGGAAAAATTATTAAAATATCCCGACCACGAGCTCGCGAAATCTTCTGCACCGATCAAGGAGAAAGTGCTTTCGCTCCGCACCCGCGCGCAGAAAGGCGACGCGCTGGCCGTGGAAATTTTTGATTTTCAGGCGCGCGCGCTCGGCCTGCACGTCGCAAACCTCGTCATGGCGTTCGACCCCGGCCTCGTAATTATCGGCGGCGGATTGATGGATCACGAGGCGACCACGCCGGAGTTTCGTGCGCGGTATTTGCAGCTGATCAGCGAAGCCGCGCAGCCGTATCTCTGGCCGCAGCAACGCGGCACGATCAAAATTGTGCCGGCGGTTTTGGGTGAATTGTCGCAGGCCATCGGCGCGGCGCTCGTTGCGCTGTATCAAAGCCGGAAGTGATTTGTCCGGTTCAAATCTGCACCGATTTTTCCGCGCGCAATTTTTCCAGCGCCGCCAAGGCCGCCGCGCTTTCCGCGGCTTTTTTGCTCTTGCCGCCGCCGCGTGCCAGTTCCGCGCCTTCGTGCCGCACGGCGCATTCAAACACGCGGTCATGATCCGGCCCGCTGGCGGAAATAAATTCATACTCCGGCGCGTGTGGCGAGCGCGCCTGCAAAAGTTCCTGCAACTCGCCCTTCGGATTTTGGAAATCGGTTCCCTCCGCGAGCGCTTCAAAGTCAGCGGCGAACTCGCGCAGAATAAATTCGCGCGCCGCGTCGAATCCGCCGTCGAGAAAAATTGCGCCCAGCAGCGCCTCAAACGCATCGGCCAGCGCCGACGCACGTTCGCGGCCGCCAGTGTTTTCCTCGCCCCGGCTCAAAATCAAATGCGCCCCAAGACCGAGGTTGCGCGCGTGCGTGGCGAGCGAACCGGCGTTCACGAGCTTGGCGCGCGACTTGGTCAGCCCGCCTTCGTCCGCCGCCGGAAATTTTTCAAACAGCGCGCGCGACAACACGAGGCCGAGCACCGAGTCGCCGAGAAATTCCAGCCGCTGATTGTGCGACAGCGCGGCACTGGCCTCGTGCGCAACGGATGGATGCGTGAGCGCGAGACGCAGCAGGGCTTCGTCACGAAAAGAATGGCCGAGGCGGATTTGGAGTTCGGCAAAGTCGGACACGGGAAAATCAATTGGCCGGAGCCGTTTGTTCAGCGGGCGTAGTTTCATTTTCCGCCGTCACCGGTTCCGGAGTGGCGGGGGGGGGTTCGACGGCAGCGACCGGCGGATTCAAGCCGTGTTCCAGCAGTTGCGCCACGTCGCGCTGGACTTCTTCAAGTTGGTCGAGCCGCAAATCGGGATCGGCAATCGCGAAGATGTCACCGGTCTTGGGTTGCTCGTAAATGAAAACACGTTTGCCGTCGCGGGAAATTTGTTCCTTCACCTTGAGCAGCCGCTTGCGTTCGAGCATCACGGCGAGAATGAACGCGGCGGGCGCATAGCGCGGGTCGTTTTTTTTGATGAGCTGACGCAGAACGGTTTCGGCGGTTTCCTTTTGAATAGCCTCGACGGGCTGCGCGGGCGGCACTTCAAAAATTCCCTGCCAGTGCGAAATGAACCCATTGCGGCTGCGCGCGTCGCCGGCGAACTGTTTTTGCCAGCATGGTTCGCAGATATCCGAGCGGCGCAGCTCCGGTGCGAGTTCGAGCAGCAGCGTGTGATACGGCTGCCGGTCGGCAAATGGCTGACTGCAGGCTTCGCAGGCGTGCGCGCGGGTCTGGATGTTCCAATCATTCATGGATAAAAAAACTTAACAGGAACTGCGCCAAGGAACACGCAGAATTTTTTTAAATTCTCCAGCTTCATCTTCTCTTAAGGTTGGCCGTGCAATTTTTGCACATGAAAACAAACCCTGCCCTTCGACTCGCGCGGCACGCCTTGGTTTTGCTGGCGGTTTTCAAAATCAATGCGGCCTCGGCGCAGATCAGCACCAACGCCCAGTTAAGTCTGGCTCAAACCAATGGTAGCACGATGAGTCTGAACATCAGCAATTCCGGCGACCAAGTTTGGGTTGTGCAGAGTTCCAGCAACCTCACAACTTGGACGACGGTGGAAAGCGTGAAAGTTTTCAATGGCACCTACCATCGCATTTACACGAACGGAGCGAAGGGAAATTTATTTTACCGCGCATTTTATGATTCCATGCAGCAGACCATTGCCGCCGCGACGACCAACGCACTGTCGTTGCCGAACACCAATTACAACTACGCCAGCCCGTCGCTGCCCGCGAGTTTTTCGGTGAACCCGATTCTGGCCGAGGACAACACGCCGGGGAACGACGCCACCACTGACGCCGGAGCGACGCTCGGCCGCGTGCTGTTTTACGACAAACGGCTTTCGACAAACCAGACCATTTCCTGCGCCTCGTGCCATGTGCAGGCGAACGGTTTTTCCGATCCACGCCAGTTCAGCATCGGCTACAACGGCAGCCTCGGCACGCGCAACGCGCGCTGGTATCAGCGCAAAAAGTTTTTCTGGGACGAACGCGCCGCGACCCTTGAAGACCAGACGCTCGCGCCGATTCAGAACCCGATTGAAATGGGCATGACGCTGGGCGCGCTCACCAACCGTCTCGCCGCCGAGCCATATTACACCAATCTTTTTGCCGCCGCCTTCGGTTCGACCGCCATCACCACGAACCGCATCTCCTTCGCGCTCGCGCAGTTCGTCCGCTCCATTGTTTCCACGCAATCGAAATACGACATCGGCGTGACCAATAATTTTGCCAACTTCACGGCGGAGGAGAACACGGGGCGCCAGATTTTCTTCGGCCTGAATGGTAACAAGGCGACCTGCGCCATCTGCCATGCCACGGATAATTTTGTGCCGACAACCACGCTCAATAACAACGGGCTGGAATTTCCTTACGTGGATTTGGGCGTCGGCGGGATCACCGGCGTCACGACGCAAAATGGATTGTTCAAAGTCCCTTCGCTCCGCAACATCGCGCTCACCGCGCCCTACATGCACGACGGCCGGTTCACGAACCTGGCGCAGGTGGTGACGTTTTACAATTCCGGCATCGTCAGCGGCCCCAATCTTTCGCCGCCGCTGATCGGACCGGGCGGCCAGCCGTTGCGTCTTAATCTGACGACCGCGCAGCAGGCCGCGCTCGTCGCGTTTCTCAACACGCTCACCGACACGAATCTTGTGACCGACGCCAAGCTGTCCGATCCGTTCAACTACGGGAATTGAGCGCACGGTCATGACGAATCCTTTTGTGGAAATTCATTCAGCCAATTGCAAGTAGGCTTGAGAAATTGGCCAGCTTAGCCTATTCTAAAGCTGGTTTTGGCTGGGCGGAGAATCGCTCCGGGCGCAAGTCCGGGGAGGAAAGTCCGAACTCCACAGGGCGCGATGCTGCGTAACCCAAGTCTGTTTGATTGGGATACACGCAGGCGGAAAGTTGAAAGACTTTTCGACGGACAGTGCCACAGAAAATTAGACCGCCAGCGGCGCAAGCCGTCGGTAAGGGTGAAAAGGTGCGGTAAAAGCGCACCGCGTGAAGCGCAAGCGACACGGCACGGAAAACCCCATCGGGTGCAAGGCCAAATTGGAAACCGAGGAGCGGCCC
This sequence comes from uncultured Verrucomicrobia subdivision 3 bacterium, assembly GCA_903878805.1. Lineage (GTDB taxonomy): Bacteria > Verrucomicrobiota > Verrucomicrobiia > Limisphaerales > UBA11358 > UBA11358. The sequence continues at coordinate 56,649 of CAIRJF010000035.1, read as the reverse complement.
GCTCCGCGTCCGCGAAAGCGGACAGGTTTCGGGTATCGGTCGCTGAGACAAATGATTCTCTCCGCTCGCAAGAGCGCAGACAGAATTCGGCTTACAGCCCGCCAAAACCAATTCTACTTTTTGGGCGGCCGATTCAATATCTGGCTCTCTCCTGCTACTTTTGAGTCGGCGGAAATTTCTGCGGCGATAAAACCGTCGGCGCGCTCAAGTTGCCGGTGCGATCCACGGCGCGGATGGAAACGGCGTCGGGTGCGAGATTTTCCAAAAGATGATCGGTTTCGTTCGCGGGAAGAATTTCCGTCATCCAGATTCCGTCCGTGCGGAATTGCAAAACCCACAGCCAAGCCGGTTCGCCGCCGGAAGTTTCCCAGCGCATGTCCAGTCGGAATTTTTTTTCTATCAAGACGGTCAACTTCGGTTTCTCCGGCGGCGTGGAATCCAGCCACGGCGAGGCGGGAATAAGCGCGGGCTGCTGGTAGCTGTCACGCAGCAGCGCGGCGTCGAGTGCAGTGTTGTTCATCAGGGCGGAAATGTTCCAATGCACCTGGCCATCGTCGGGAAATTGGCGGGACACTTTGATTTCATTGACGATTTCTGATGTCGGCCAAGCGGTTCCGGCTTTGAGTGAATTCAGGCCCGGCCAGATATGACGATGCCGGGGATTCTCGCCGTTCCACCACTTCAGCAGGGTGGTGAAGCTTGTCTGCGGCGGCGAGATGCCCCAGTAAAGTTGCGGCGCAAGATAATCGCACCAGCCTTCACGTAGCCATTTTCGTGAGTCGGCATAAAGTTCGGCGTAGGCATCAAAGCCGCTGATACCCGGCGGGTTTTTGGGCCGCCAGATGCCGAAGGGACTGATGCCGAATTTCACCCACGGCTTCGCGGCCTTGATGGCGCGATAGGTTTGTTCCATGAAAACGTCCACGTTGCGACGCCGCCAGTCGTCGCGCGACAGGCCGCTGTTCAGGCCGAATTTTTTCCAGGTCGCGCCGTCGGGAAAATCAATTTCCGTCCCGGCAGAATTTTTTTCGCGATACGGATAAAAATAATCGTCGAAGTGGATGCCGTCCACGTCGTAGCGTTTCACGACGTCCATGACCACGCGCAGCGAATAATCGCGCACAGCGGGATCACCGGGATCGAGCCACAGGTAACGGCCATAGTTGCGAACCAGTTCCGGGTGCGTCTTGCTGATGTGGCTTGCGGCGATGGGTGAGACAGATTGAAAGTGATGCGCGCGAAACGGGTTGAACCACGCGTGTAGTTCCAGCCCGCGTTTGTGCGCCTCGGCGATGGCGAACGCGAGCGGGTCGTAAAATGACGAGGGCGCGCGGCCCTGAACACCCGTCAGATATTCCGACCACGGCTCAAGCTTGGATTCGTAAAGTGCGTCGCAGGCCGGGCGCACTTGAAAAATGACGGCGTTCAACTTCAGCGCCGCTGCGCGGTCGAGCAGGGCGATGATTTCGGTTTTTTGCTGCGCGGTGGTGAGGCCGGGCTTGGACGGCCAGCACGAATTACCGACCGTCGCGATCCAGGCCGCGCGAAATTCGCGCGGTGGATCCGGCGGCGTAATTCGATCTGGCTGGTAAATTTCATTCGCCGCCAAAAGTATTACAGGCAAAAAAAGAACAATCGTGGACAAAAATTTTATTTTGGCGGTCATTAATTTGTGTCTGCAATTTAAACGCAAACGGCCAATGGCAAAGTTTTTTCTTCAAAATACGCCGTATTCATGCGGCATTTCACAATGAACGCCATTTTTATTTTGACAGGAATCGGCGGTCGTGATTAGCTCTTTTCGTTGCAGCCGAAGTCTGGCTTCCTTCCTGAAGCCGGACGCGGGAGACCCAAATTCCTCAAAGTTGAGGACGGGGCGAACGAAACCGGGCAACCGGTTTCAAGGCCACTTTCAAGGCCAAGCCCGACAGCTAATCTCGCAGGCAATTGGAAGGGCGATCCTCTGATCCGCGAAGTCCGCGGCCTCAAGTTCACCCAAAGTAAAATGTCATGGCGTTTTCGCGTTCATCGCGGCCGCGTTGTCTTTTGGAAAAATTATGCTCGATGCGATTTACATCGGAACGGCCGTCTTGTTTTTTGCGGCATTCGCGCTTTACGCGATCGGCTGCGAGAAACTTTAACCGGAAAAATTTATGGAAAACATCATTCTCGGAATCATTTCCCTCGCGCTCTGCGTGTATCTCATCGTGGCGATGATCCGCCCGGAAAAATTTTAACCTCGTAAATTTTTATGATTGCCCATCAATGGCTGGAACTCGCGCTCTACCTCGGCGCACTTATTCTTGTCACCAAACCGCTCGGCCTTTATCTCGGCCGTGTGTTCGACGCCAACGGGAAAACTTTTCTCGAACCGGTTTTTCGCCCGCTTGAAAAATTGACCTACTGGATTTTTCGCGTTGACCCGGCGAAAGAGCAGGGCTGGAAACAATACACGTTCGCGATGCTGGTTTTCAGCCTCGTGAGTTTGCTGTTCACCTACGCGATTCTGCGACTGCAAAATTTCCTGCCGCTCAATCCGCAAAATTTCCCCGCGCTGTCAGAACATCTTGCGTTCAACACCGCCGTCAGTTTCACCACGAACACGAACTGGCAGAGTTACGGCGGCGAATCCACGATGTCGTATCTCTCGCAGATGGTCGCGCTGACCATCCACAACTTTTTTTCCGCCGCCGTCGGCATGGCGGTCGCGGCGGCGCTCGTGCGCGGCATCGCGCGGCACTCGGCGCAGACCATCGGCAACTTCTGGGTGGACGTGACGCGCATCACTTATTATTTGCTGCTGCCGTCCTGCCTCGTGTTCGCGATTTTTCTCGTGTCGCAAGGCATGATTCAAAATTTTAAACCTTACACGTCCGCGAAATTGATTGAATCGCAAACCATTTCCGTCGCGAAAACGGACGCGAATGGAAAACCCGTCGTTGATGCCAAGGGAAATCCGGTGATGGAAAATCAAACGCTCGACACGCAGACGATTGTGCAAGGCCCGATGGCCTCGCAGGTCGCGATCAAAATGCTCGGCACGAACGGCGGCGGTTACACGAACGCCAACGCCGCGCATCCGTTTGAAAATCCCACGCCGCTCTCGAACTTTTTGCAAATGCTCGCGCTGTTGTGCATCGGCAGCGCGCTGACGTATCACCTCGGCCGCGAAACGAAAAATCAAAAACACGGCTGGTCGGTCTGGTCGGCGATGTTCGCGATGTGCCTCGCGGGCGTTTTGTTTTGCTGGTGGGCGGAAGCGCGCGGCAATCCGATTCATCAGCAGCTCGGCGTCGCCGTCGCCGATGGCAACATGGAAGGCAAGGAAGTCCGTTTCGGCATTTTTAATTCCGCGCTTTTTGCGACTGTCACGACCGACGCGAGTTGCGGCGCGGTCAATTCCATGCACGATTCCTTCACGCCGCTCGGCGGGCTCGTGCCGCTGTTCAACATCCAGACCGGCGAAGTCATTTTCGGCGGCGTCGGCGCGGGACTTTACGGCATGTTGATTTTTGTCGTGCTGACCGTGTTCATCGCCGGGCTGATGGTCGGGCGCACGCCGGAATATCTCGGCAAAAAAATCGAATCCTACGACGTGAAAATGGTGCTGCTCGCGTTCGTCATCCTCGCGTTCATCATCTTGGGCTTCACGGCCTGGGCATCGGTGAGCGATTGGGGGAAATCCAGCCTCGCGAACCAAGGTCCGCACGGCTTGAGCGAAATTCTCTACGCCTACACTTCCGGGGCCGGCAACAACGGCAGTGCATTCGCCGGACTCAACGCGAACACGCCCTGGTATGACACAACGCTCGGCGTGGACATGTTGCTCGGACGCTTCGGCATGATCATCCCGCTGCTCGCGCTCGCCGGTTCGCTCGCGCGCAAAAAAATCGTCCCCGCCAGCGCCGGAACTTTTCCCGTGAGCGGCTTCACGTTCGTCGTGTTGCTCGTCGGCACGGTGATTTTGGTTGGCGCGCTGACGTTTCTGCCCGCGCTCGCGCTCGGCCCGATCGTTGAACATTTCCTGATGCTGAAAGGAAATTTGTTTTAACCCGAATTTTTTATGACGCACCAACCCGTTTCCATTTTCGACCCGAAAATCCTCGCGCCCGCGCTCGGCGACACGTTCCGCAAACTCGACCCGCGACTGATGGTGAAAAATCCCGTCATGTTCGTCACGCTCGTCGGCGCGGCCATCAGCACCGTTGAGATTTTTCGCTCGCCCGGGCAGACCGGATTCGTTTTGCAGATCGCGATCTGGCTTTGGTTCACGGTGCTGTTCGCGAATTTCGCCGAAGCCGTCGCCGAAGGACGCGGCAAGGCGCAGGCGAAGGCGTTGCGCCAGACGCGCACGCAGACGAGCGCGAACAAAATTTCCGACGACGGCAAAATCAAAACCGTTGACGCCGACTCGTTGCGCAAAAACGATGTCATCGTCGTCCGCGCGGGCGAAATCATTCCTGCCGACGGCGAAATTGTTCACGGCGCGGCGACGGTGGACGAATCGGCCATCACCGGCGAATCCGCGCCTGTCGTCCGCGAAGCGGGCGGCGACCGCAGCGCCGTCACCGGCGGCACGCGCGTGCTTTCGGACGAAATCAAAATCCGCATCACTTGCAATCCCGGCGAAGGATTTTTGGATCGCATGATTTCACTTGTCGAAGGCGCAAGCCGTCAGAAAACTCCGAACGAACTCGCGCTCACGATTTTGCTCGCCGCGCTGACGATTGTTTTTCTGCTCGCGGTCATCACGTTGAAACCGCTTGGCATTTATTCCGGCGTCACATTTTCCAACGCCGTTTTGATCGCGCTGCTCGTCTGTTTGATTCCGACGACCATCGGCGGTTTGTTGAGCGCCATCGGCATCGCGGGCATGGATCGTTTGCTTCAGAAAAATGTTTTGGCGATGAGCGGTCGTGCCGTCGAAGCAGCCGGCGACGTGGACGTTTTGCTTTTGGACAAGACCGGCACGATCACGCTCGGCAATCGCCAGGCCACCGCATTTTTGCCCGCGTCCGGCGTGACGGAACAGGAACTGGCCGACGCCGCGCAACTCGCGTCGCTTGCCGACGAAACGCCCGAAGGCCGCAGCATCGTCGTGCTCGCGAAAAATTTCGGCATCCGCGCGCGGGAAATCCACGAGCTGCCCGGCGCGCAATTCGTGCCGTTCACCGCGCAGACGCGCATGAGCGGCGTGAATTATGAAGGCCAGCAAATCCGCAAAGGCGCGGCGACGGCGGTGAAACAATTTGTCGGCGGCACGTTGCCGAAGGAAGTTGAGAACGCCGTGGAAAATATTTCGCGTTCCGGTGGCACGCCGCTCGTCGTTGCGACACAGTCACGCGCGCTCGGCGTGATTCATTTGAAAGACATCGTGAAAGGCGGATTGGCCGAACGTTTCAAACGCTTTCGCGCGATGGGCATTCGCACCGTGATGATCACCGGTGACAACAAGTTGACCGCCGCCGCCATCGCGCAGGAAGCGGGCGTGGATGATTTTCTCGCCGAGGCGAAACCGGAGGACAAGCTCGCGCTCATCCGCAAGGAGCAGACCGGCGGCCGCATGGTCGCGATGATCGGCGACGGCACGAACGACGCGCCCGCGCTCGCGCAAGCCGACGTCGGCGTGGCGATGAACACCGGCACGCAGGCGGCAAAGGAAGCGGGCAACATGGTGGACCTCGACTCAAACCCGACGAAGCTTTTGGAAATCATCGAAATCGGAAAACAACTTTTGATCACGCGCGGCGCGCTCACGACGTTCAGCATCGCGAACGACGTCGCAAAATATTTCGCGATCATTCCCGCGATGCTCATGGTGACGTTTCCCGTTATCGCGCCGCTGAACATCATGCACCTGCACAGTCCGAACAGCGCGATTTTGAGTGCCGTTATTTTCAACGCGCTCGTCATCATCGCGCTGATTCCGCTGGCGCTGCGCGGTGTTACCTTTCGTCCGCTCGGTGCGGCGCAAATCTTGCAGCGCAATCTGCTCATCTACGGAGTCGGCGGCGTCATCGTTCCGTTTGTGGGAATTAAACTGATGGATGTCATCGTCGCCGGTTTGCATCTCGCTTGAATTAAAAATTAAGAATTTATGAAAAATCTTTTTGCTGAATTCGGTCGCTCAATTGTGGCGACACTTTTCTTCGCCGTGATTTTGTGCGGAATTTATCCGCTCGTAGTTTATGGCGCGGGGAAATTATTTTTCTCGCATCAAGCTGAAGGCAGTTTGTTGGTAGATAAATCTGGCACCGTGCGCGGTTCATCGTTGCTCGCCCAGAATTTCACCGGTGCGCAATATTTTCATCCGCGTCCATCGGCGGCGGGTGCAAACGGCTTTGACGCTTCCGCCTCCAGCGGCAGCAATCTTGGCCCGACTTCCACCAACTTGTTCGCCGCCATCGCGCAGCGGATTTCTGATTATCGCGCGGAAAATAATCTGGCGACGAATTCGCCCATTCCCGCCGATGCCGTGACCGCCTCGGCCAGCGGTCTTGATCCGCATATCACTCCGGCCAACGCCGATCTGCAAATTCCCCGCGTGGCCAAGGCGCGCGGAATTTCTGAAGAACAGTTGCGCAAGCTTGTTGAGCAAAACACCAGTGGTCGTGACCTCGGTCTGTTTGGCGAACCGCGCGTAAATGTGATGACGTTGAACTTTTCACTGGATACGTTGCCTGGAAAATAGGGACCGCAACCACGTCCAAAATTATGGGCGATGACTTGCTCAATGGACTTGCGATCCTGGCCTACTTGGTGCTCGGCGCTGGCGTCATCGTTTTTCTCCTGTATTGGGCGCTTAAAAAATTTGGGCCGCCGAAGTGATTTCAAATCGTCCTTAAACTTCGCGCTCGACCAGTTGGCGCAGAAGTAGTTTCTTTCCCAGATGGAATCGCGTCCGATTGAACGATTGAAGCCCGAAGATTTTCTCCGGCTGATCGAGAAAAGCCGGCTGGGCAAATTGAAAATTTATCTCGGGCACGCCGCCGGCGTCGGTAAGACCTTCGCGATGTTGGAAGAAGCGCATCGTCTGAAAAAAGCCGGTGTGGACGTGGTCATCGGCTGGATTGAAACGCACGGGCGCGCGGAAACCGAGGCGCTCGTTGCCGGCCTGGAAGTAATCCCACGCAAAAAAGTCCCGCACGGCAGCGTCACGGTGGAGATTCTCGACACCGAGGCGATTTTCAAACGGTACCCGACCGTTTGCATTGTGGACGAGCTGCCGTTCAGCAACGGCGCCGGCGCGCAGCATCCGAAGCGTTATCTTGACGTTCATGATTTGTTGCTCGCGGGCATCAACATCATCACCGCGCTGAATATCCAGCATCTCGAAAGTCTGCACGACACCGTTTTGCGCGCGACGGGTGTGGATGTGCGCGAGCGCGTGCCAGACCGATTCGTGCTGGAGGCGGATCAGGTGGTGAACGTGGATCTGACCGCCGAAGAATTGCGCGAGCGTTTGCGGCTGGGGAAAATTTATCCCGCCGACCGCGCCGTCGCCGCGTTGGAAAATTTTTTCACGGAGAATAATCTGAACGAGCTTCGTGAACTCGCGTTGCGCGAAACCGCCAATGCGCTTGACCAACGCCCGCGCATCGGCACGACCTCGCCGACGGACGTGAGCGGAAAAATCGCGGTCTGCGTCAGCACCAACCCGGTGACGACGGCGCGGTTGTTGCGCTCAGCGTCGCGGCTGGCCGGGCGGCTGAACCGCGAATGGATGGCCGTCTATGTCCGGCGCAAAAGCGAGGACGCGATGCGCATCGCCTCGGACGTGCAGCGGCAGTTCATGCAGAACGTCCAGATCGCGACGGAACTTGGCGGCAGCGTCACGGTTCTGGAAAGCGAAAATGTCTGCGAGGCGTTGTTGAAATTCTGCCGTGAGAACGACGTTCACCTCGTCGTTCTCGGCACAACGGAACGTCGTTGGTGGCAGTTCACGCGCCCAAATATATTGCAATTCTTCCTGCACCACGCGCCGGGCATTGACCTCCACATCGTTGACCCGAACAACTGAATTTCCGTCATTTTCAAGCGGCTTTAGGTTGGTTAGTCTTGGCGACTTTATGAACGCGTTTCGATTGGTGAAAGACGTGGTGATTGGCCGGGCGCGGAATTTGTCCGACCAACGGATTTTTCACAACATGTCGCTGGTCGCCTTGCTCGCGTGGGTCGGGCTTGGCGCGGACGGGCTTTCTTCATCGTGCTACGGCCCGGAGGCGGCGTTTCTCGCACTGAAAACCCACACGCACCTGAGCGTGTTTGTCGCGTTGGCTTCCATGCTGACCATCGTGGTCATCTGCTTGAGCTATTCGCAGACCATCGAACTATTCCCAACGGGCGGCGGCGGTTATCTCGTCGCGAGCAAACTGCTTTCGCCGACGCTCGGCGTGGTTTCCGGCTGCGCGCTCATCGGCGATTACATTTTAACCATCGCCATCAGCGTCGCCAGCGGTGCGGACGCAATGTTCAGCATGTTACCGATTGATTTTCTGAAATACAAACTCAGCTTCTCGCTCGGCATCGTCGTTTTTCTCACGCTGCTGAATCTGCGCGGCGTGAAAGAATCCGTCGTGCTGTGGGTGCCGGTGTTTTTCGTGTTCGTCTTGAGCTACACGTTCGCCATCGTCTGGGCGATCACGGCGCACTTCGGAGATTTGCCGGACATCGCGCACGGCGTCGTGTCCGACGTGAGATCGGACACCGCCGAAGTCGGGTTGTTCGGACTCGTCGCCCTCGTGTTGCGCGCCTACAGCCTCGGCGCGGGAACTTACACCGGTATCGAGGCCGTGAGCAACGGCCTAAACGTCCTGCGCGAACCACGCGTGCAGACCGGCAAACGCACGATGCTTTACATGGGCGCATCGCTGTCGTTCGTCGTCGGCGGATTGCTGCTGGCGTATCTTTTGTATCACGTCGAACACGTCGAGGGTCAGACACTGAACGCTGTGCTGTTTGAAAAAATCACCGCCGCGTGGCCAGCGTGGCTGGCGCACGGATTCGTCATTGCCGCAATGGCGTCGTCCGCCGCGCTGCTATTCATCGCGGCGCAAACGGGATTTCTCGGCGGTCCGCGCGTGCTGGCGAACATGGCAGTGGACCGCTGGATGCCCACGCGTTTTGCCACCTTGAGTGACCGCCTCGTCACGCAAAATGGCGTGCTGCTCATGGGCCTCGCGGCGTTGCTCGTCGTCCTGCTCACCACCGCATCGGTGGATATGCTCGTCGTGCTTTACAGCATCAACGTCTTCATCACCTTCAGCCTCTCGCAACTTGGCATGGTGCGCCACTGGTGGACGGACCGCAAAACTGAACCGCGCTGGAAAAGAAAAATCCTCATCAACGGCTTTGGCTTCCTGCTCACGAGCGGCATCCTCGTCTCGCTCTGCATCGCCAAGTTTTTTGAAGGCGGCTGGGCCACGCTGCTCGTCACCGGCGTGTTGATCGGCATCTCGTTCTGGGTGAAACGTCATTACCGCCAGACGCAGAAAAAATTGCACCGCCTCAACGAACTGGTTGCCGCCGCGCTCGCGGACGACGCCATCGTCGTGGAAAAACCCCCGCCGCCGTGCGACGTGAACGCGCGCACCGCCGTATTTTTAGTCAATGGCTTCAACGGTCTGGGCCTGCACACGCTGCTCGCCGTCGTGCGGATGTTCCCGAAAGTTTATTCGAATTTTGTCTTCGTGCAGGTCGGCGTGCTCGACGCGGGAAATTTCAAGGGCGCCTCCGAGGTGGAAAATTTACGCGAACATTCACGCACCGAAGTGAATCGCTATATCGCCTACATGAGCAAGCGCGGCTTTTACACCGAGGCGCACATCGCGCTCGGCACGGACATCGTGGACGAAGCGGCGAAGCTATGCGATATCATCGCCGACAAATTTCCGCAGGCGCAGTTCTTCGCCGGCCAACTCGTCTTCAAGGACGAAAGTCTGGTCACGCGCTGGCTGCACAACCATACCGTCTTTGAATTACAGCGCCGCTTGTATCAACATGGCCGAGCGATGCTAATCTTGCCGATTCAAGTTTGAAAATCCGCCGCGCGGTTTTCACTTCCGCGTCGGCGGATTGCCTGTTACAAACTGCACATGGCAACGCAACTGAAAATCGGCTTCCTCGGCGCGGGCAAAATGGCCACCGCCCTCGCGCGCGGCTTCGTCAACGCCAAGCTCGTCGGCGCGAGACAAATTTTTGCCGCCGACCCGTTTCCCGCCGCGCGCCAGCATTTCGCCGTTGAAACCAAGGCCAAAACCTTTACCACGAACCTCCCCGTCGCACAGGCCGCCAACGTTTTGATTCTCGCCACCAAGCCGGATCAGGTCGCCGCCGCGCTCGCGGAAATCTCCGGCGGGTTCACCAAAAAACATCTGCTCATCTCCATTGCGGCGGGCGTTACCATTGCAAAATTGGAAAGCAATTTGCCCGCCGGTGCGCGCGTCATCCGCGTGATGCCCAACACGCCGGCACTTGTCGGCGCGGGCGCGTCCGGCTTTGCGCTGGGGAAAAATGCCAGCGTCGCTGACGCCGAACTGGCGAAGAAACTTTTGTCCGCCGTCGGCGTGGCGTTGCAAGTAAAAGAAAGTTTGCTCGACGCCGTCACCGGCCTGAGCGGCAGTGGCCCGGCGTATGTCTATCAATTCATCGAAGCCTTGAGCGATGGCGGCGTGGCCGCCGGTTTGCCGCGCGACATCGCCACGAAGCTTGCGGCGCAAACCGTTTTGGGCGGCGCGAAAATGGTTTTGGAAACCGGCGTGCACCCCGGCGCGTTGAAAGATCAGGTGACGAGTCCCGGCGGCACGACGATTGAAGGTTTGCACGAATTGGAAAAAGGCAAACTGCGCGCCACCGTGATGAGCGCCGTCCGCGCTGCGACGGAAAAATCCCGGAAGCTGGGACAAGCGTGACTTGAACCCGCCCTGATTCATTGAACGACACCGCATCCATTCCCGCGCCGGATTTCCGGCAGCAGCTCACGGAACTGCGCGCCGCGCTGTTGAAGTTGCACAAGGCGCTGGTGGATTCCGAACGCGTGAGTTACGAGCAAAACATCGGCACGATTCCCTCGGCGAACCATTTCCTGCAACTGCTCACGAACGATCCGTGGTTCGCGTGGCTGCATCCCATTTCGCTGCTCATTGTGGCGCTGGACGAAGCACTGGATGCGAAGGCAAAAATCCCGCTGACGGCGGAGACGGCGCAAGCCTTGGTGAAGCGCACCAGCGAAATGCTTGTGGCGTCCGAGACGGGCGAAGGTTTTGCGCGCCATTACTTCGACGCGCTGCAACGCGACCCGGACGTGGTGATGGCGCACGCGGCGGCAGCGCAGATTTTCCGCCCGCGCCGGTAATTTTTGGGGCGCAAGTCTGGACACATTTACCTTTCACAAACCCGCCGGTTGCCGGTAAATTTTCCAGATGTCCGAACCCGTTCCCTACCTCGATCTCAAGGCGCAATTAAAACCGTTGCGTGCGGAAATTGACGCCGCCATCGCGCGCACGCTCGACAACTGCTCCTTCTGCCTCGGCCCGGACGTCGCGCAGTTTGAAAAAGATTTCGCCGCGTTTTGCGGCGCGCAGCACGCGCTCGGTTTCAACAGCGGCACGTCCGCGCTGCACGTCGCGATGCTGCTGCTCGGCGTCGGGCCGGGCGACGAGGTCATCACCACACCCTACACGTTTATCGCGACGAGCTGGGCGATCTCCTATTGCGGCGCCAAGCCGGTGTATGTGGACATTGACGAGACGACGTTCAACTTGAATCCGGCGCTGATTGAAAAAGCCATCACGCCGCGCACGAAGGCGGTTTTGCCCGTGCATCTTTACGGCCAGCCGTTCGACGTGGACGCGGTCGCGGCGATTTGCAAAAAACATCATCTGCCGTTCGTCGAGGACGCAGCGCAGGCGCATGGCGCGAAATACAAAGGCAAAAGCATCGGCACGTTCGGCGCGGTTTCGTGTTTCAGTTTTTATCCGGCGAAAAATCTCGGTGCGTGCGGCGAAGGCGGTGCGCTGGTGACGAATGATGCGAAACTTGCCGCGCGCGCGAAATCATTGCGGGAACACGGCTCGACGGTGCGTTATCATCACGATGAAGTCGGCTATAATTACCGGCTCGAAGGCATTCAAGGTGCGGTGCTCGGCGTAAAATTAAAACATCTCGCGCACTGGACGCGCGAGCGTCAGCGCGTCGCCGCGCGTTACGCGGAATTGCTGGCGGACACGCCGTTGCAACTGCCGACGGTCACGGCGGGCAACGAAAGTGCGTGGCATCTTTACACTGTGCGCTCGCCGCGCCGTGATGAACTGAAGAAATTTTTGGACGAAAACAAAATCGGCAACGCGGTGCATTATCCGATGCCGCTGCACCTGCAAAAAGTTTACGCCAATCTTGGCTACAAGCCCGGCGATTTTCCGGTGGCGGAAAAAGCGAGCCGCGAAGTTTTGAGTCTGCCGATGTTTCCAGAATTGACGGACGCGCAGATTCAGCGCGTGGTGGATGTGGTGAAGGATTTTTTCCGCCGCTGACTAAAAACAAAAAGTGGAACAATTTTGCGCCAGCTTTCCGCAATGATTGTTAATAAATTTATATTTTCTTTCGGCGGGAGTTTTCTATACTCCGTGGGTGATGGAGAAACAAGGACGGTTCGTCCCGCAACTTAAGCAATAAATTTATGCCACTGACACACACCAAAGACCTGTTCGCCAAAGCCCTCAAAGGCAAATACGCCCTCGGCGCTTTCAACGTCAACAACATGGAACTCATCCAGGCAATCGTTGAAGCCTGCGAAGAGGAAAAAGCACCGTTGATGCTGCAGATTTCCAAGGGCGCGCGCTCCTACGCGAATCCGGTTTATCTCAAGAAACTCATCGAGGCGGCCGTCAGCTTGAGCAACATTCCGATTGCCGTACATCTCGACCACGGCGACACGTTCGAGTTGTGCAAGGAGTGCATTGACGAAGGTTTTACGAGCGTGATGATTGACGCGAGTCACGAGGAATTCGACAAGAATGTCGAAATCACCAAGAAGGTCGTGGAATACGCGCATAAGTATAATTGCTCCGTCGAATCCGAACTCGGCCATCTCGTCGGCGCGCAGTTTGACGAAGGTGAAGAAGGCGGCGCGCACTCCATGAGCGGCCATTACACCGTGCCCGAAGAGGCGGTGAAATTCGTCAAAGAATCCGGCTGCGACTCGCTCGCGATTGCGATTGGCAATTCCCACGGCGCTTACAAATTCAAAGGCGAACAGCATTTGGACTTGGAGCGTTTGAAACTGATCAAGAAAGCCTTGATGGAAGCGAACCTCGGCGATTATCCGTTGGTGCTGCACGGTGCGTCCAGCGTGCCGAAGTATCTCGCAGACATGATCAACAAATACGGCGGTAACATGCCCGACTCGCAGGGGGTGCCCGAAGCCGACATCGAAGTCGCGCGCCGCGTGGGTTGCACAAAGGTGAACATTGACACCGACCTGCGCATGGCCATGACCGCCGGCATCCGCAAAGTATTCGCGGAAAAACCGGGCGAATTTGATCCGCGCAAATACCTCGCGCCGGCCCGTCAGATGGTCAAAGACCTCGTCCGCCACAAGGTCAAAAATGTGCTATGCTGCGCCGGCCACGCGTTCGACTGAAAAACATTTTCCCTTCAAGCCCCGGATAATTTTGTCCGGGGCTTTTTTATTTTAACGCATCAGCCAGGCCGGAGCCGCGTTGCAACTGGGTGGCGATGGTCGTGTGCAAAATCAATTCTGGCGCAAGGATGCTGACGGATTTCCGTGCGCGCGTGAGGCCGGTGTAAAAAAGTTGCCGCGTGAGCACTGGATTCGGCTTTTCCGGCAACACCAGCAGGACATGATCAAATTCCGAACCTTGGCTTTTGTGGATGGTCAGCGCAAAAGCCGGTTCGTGTTCCGGCAGTCGCGCGTGCGCGACGGTGCGGATATTTCCAGTTTGGTCAGGAAAATAAACGAGCGATGCGCCGCCCGTCGGCCAAACCACGCCCGTGTCGCCATTGAATAATTTAAGCGCGTAATCATTGGCCGTCACCATCAGCGGCCTGCCCGCGTAACTTCCAGATTTAATTTTATCCGGCGCGATGAAACCGGCTTCCGCCAGAATTTCCCCGGCAAGACGATTGATCGTTTCCGTGCCAAAAGGCCCTTCGCGCACGGCGCAGAGGATGCGGAATTTTCCGAGCGCGGCGAGCGCGGCGGCGGGCGACGTGGATTTCAGCATGTCGCCGTAATGTGAAAGCACCGCGTCGAGCAGCGCGGCTTTGATCATATTCGCGGACGGCAACGGCTGCCACGCGAGCGCGGCGGAAGGTTGCTGGAGCAAATCCATCGTCTTGCCGACATCGCCCTCGTTCACTGCGAGGCTGATTTCATTGAGCACGATCATTTCGCCGGAACGATAATTGGTGCGCAGTTGAATCACGGTGTCCACTAGGCCGCCGCCGGAAGAAAAATTTTCTTCATCAAACATTTCACCACCGCAAGCCTCATAATCGTTCTGAAAATTTTTACTGAAACCGTTGATTGCCGCCGCGTCGCAAAGATCGCCCAGCACATTGCCGGCATCAATTGGCGGCAGTTGATTCCGGTCGCCGACTAGCATAAGCCGCGCGTCCGGCTTGAGCGCCACGAGCAATTTCGCCATCAGTGCGAGGCTGACCATGCTGGCCTCGTCCACCACCAGCACGTCCACGGGCAGCGGATTTTTTGCATCGTGCCGGAAATTTGTGGAATTTGGAATCGTGCCGAGCAGCCGGTGGATCGTGGTCGTCAAATCTTTCGCTTGCAGCCGCGTTTTGGTTTTTTCCGAACACGCCAGCCCGGCGAGCGAGTGCGCCAAAGCTTCCTGCATCCGCGCCGCCGCCTTGCCGGTGGGCGCGGCAAGTTTGATCCGTAAATTTTCGCCACCTGGCTGCTCCAGCAGCAACGCCAGCAACCGCGCCACCGTCCACGTCTTGCCCGTGCCCGGCCCGCCGGTGATGACGGAAAATCTCTGCCGCAACGCTGCGAACGCCGCAATTTTCTGCCAATTAATTTTTTCTGCCGTGCCGGGAAATGATTTTTTAAAGCTGGCCGCGACCGCTTTTGCATCCAGCGCAAACGGCGGTTGCTGGCTACGTTTCAAAATCTCATCTGCGACCAAACGCTCGTATCGCCAATAGCGGTGGAGATAAAGCCGGCCTGCGCTATCAAGAATTAGCGGCTTGTCTTCCCCTGCTTGTCCGACAACAGATGTTGCGCGCAAAAGTTTTTCCCATTTATCGCGTGGTGGAAATTTTAAGGAAGAGATTTTTTCCGCGCCCAAATCAGGAAAAGTTTTTTCAGCAAACTCATCAAGGTTAAAACAGGAATGGCCTTCCGCCAACCGTCGGCTCACGAGTGCTGCCGCCATAACCAATTCGGGACTGTCGTCGCCGGAAAATTTCTGCATCAGTCCAGCAAAGTGGCGGTCGATTGGGCTGAACGCATCGCTTTCCAAAATCATGGCCAATGACTGAAAAGTTTTCACGCCGCCACCTCCGCGAAATTTCCAAGTAACGACGACAGCTTGGCTATTTTTTCTGCCGATGGCCGGTCGGGGAAAATACCGAGTTCCGGTTTTCCTGGCGCGAGGCCGCGCACAAAAATATAACGCACGCCGCCAAAATGTTTTTCGTAATCGTAGTTTGCCAGTCGCGCCCGCAGATACTTATCCAGCGCGACGGTGTAGATATGATATTGCAAGTCGTAGCCGCGCTCCGTGATTTCGCGCTGCATCGCCGAGGCACTGTAATCCTCGACGCGATTACCAAGCGAGTTTGATTTCCAATCCACAATGTAAAAGCGGCCGTCGAATTTAAAAATTAGATCTATAAAACCTTTGAGGAAACCTTCGACGCGTGGCGCAACTCGTTTTGCCGCCGGAGAATTTTTATCATCACGGATTGCCATCAATAATTTTTCCGCATCCAGCTGGCCGGTCGGAAAATGAAACTCCATTTCGCTCAACCGCTGCGTCGGGCGAACGTGCGCAAGCGTGAAGTCTGGATTTTTCAAATCCAACGGCGCATGCCGCAATTGCCCCAGCATTTCCGAAACGGATTCAACGTGCCGCGGCTCAGCCAGACCAAAAGTTTCCAATTGTTGCTTTACGAGAGTCGCGGTAGAAGCGCTGTCATCATTGGTGAAATCAAATTGCTCCAAAAGTTTATGTAGGCAGTCGCCCGTGCGCGCGCCAGCCGGCAGCGCAAAAATTCCCGTGGCAAGTTGTTCTTCGCTCGCGTCGGGCTTCGGTTCGACGGTGGTTGCGTCGTAATCCGGCAAGTCGGGCGCGGCGGTCGTTTCGTGCGGTGATAAAACTTGTTGCGACAATTGCGTGAAGCTGGAGAGAAACCACGAGGGATTGATTTCGCGTTTGCAGCATTTAGCAGTCAGTTTCTTTAAGTCGGATTTTTCTGGCAACCAAAGTTGTCCGTCTTCCAACGGCACGTCGGCAACTGCGATGCTTGCCGGTGATTTTTCCGCCAGCGCCAACCAGCGATTTTTCCAATCCTCCGGATTCGCTGTCATCGCATCCAAGAATTCAATCGGGTTGGAAATTTCTTCATCGCGATCATTTAGCAGCCAGGCCAGCGCCGTGGACTTCTTTTTGGTGGAAGGCGCGCTGACCAAATAACACCGATGGCGTGCACGCGTCAGGGCGACGTAAAGCAGACGGACGCTTTCGGCGAGTTGCTCCTTGCTTGCCTGCGGTGTATGCGGTGACGCTGAGTTCAAATCCCAAGTCAAATCTTTCGTGGCCGGATCGTGAAAAAGCACGATGTCCATTACCGGTTTACGTCCCGCCTTGATTTGAAAAATTTTCGCATCGCGCGTGACGAACGGGCAAAATACCACCGTATATTCCAATCCTTTCGCGCGATGGATTGTGATGATTTGCAAGGCATCCTCGTCGCTTTCGAGCCGGAGTTGGAATTCATCCGCCGCCGCTTCATCGCTCGCGCGGCGTTTTTCGAGCCAGTGCCCGAGTTGCGACGCGCCTAGATGTTCCGCGCGGCTCGCAGCTTCCAACAGCTCGGCGAGATGCAGCACATTGGTGATGCGGCGTTCGGCGTCGGGAAAACGCAAAAGATTTTCAACCACCTTTTCCTGGCGCAGCAACTGCAAGAACATGAAATAAAAACCGTCGCGTTCCCAGCTTCCGCGATAACCGGCAAATTGCTGCAAACGTTCCTGCCACAAAAATTCATCCGCCACCAGTTGCGCCACTCGGTTTCCGTCCCAGCCGAGCGTGTCCGTCGTCAATGCGCATTTCACGCCCGCCTCGCGCGTCGGATTCAAAATAGCGTTAATAATCCACTGCAACTCGCGTGCTTCGTCCGAATCAAAAACACTGGCCATCGCCTGTTCCACGCTGGGGATTTGCAGTTCATGCAGCGCAGATTTGATCCAGCCTGCCTGCCGATGCGATTCCACCAGCACTGCGATGTCGCGCGGGCTCACCCGTTGTTTGCCGATGCGAACCTCCTCGCGCAGGAGCCGCGAAATTTCGGCGGCAACGGCGGCGGGTAAAAATTGTTTCGCGGACTTGGACGACAGCGGAACATTCTCCGCGCTCCAACTCCAGACTTGAAACGGTGGCGGACGCTGATTGTCGGGAAAAACCAGCGGTTGCGCATCGGCAAGTTTTGCTGACTTCACCGGTTCAAACGAAATTTGTTCCTCCACGAATGCCGACGTTTTTCCAGCGCTTTCAAAAATCGTATTCACTGCGTTGACCAGTGCGGATTCCGAGCGCCAGTTCGTGTCCAGCGAGTATTCCTTGCAGCCCGGCGTGCTGGCGGTCGCCAAATACGTGTTCACATCCGCACCACGAAAACCATATATGGCTTGCTTTGGATCGCCGATGAGATACAGCCGATGTTCCGGGCTTTTGGCGAAAATGGCGTCAAATATTTTCCACTGCAAAGGATCGGTGTCCTGCGATTCATCAATCAGCGCCACGCGAAACTTCTTGCGGACGGAGTTGGCGAGCGCATGGCCGGACGCGCCCGCTAGCGCGGTTGCGAGGCGGCTGATGAGGTCGTCGTAAGATTGCTGTTTCGCCTCCTGTTTGCGTTGAGCCAAAGCTGCGCGTGCCGTGCGTAAAAAATCTAGCCGTTGCGTCAACGCAAATTCCCCTGCGAGCGCGAAAAGATTCTCGCAATGATCGAACAAAGACGGATACGGACGCGGCAATTCCTTCTTTGCACCGACCGCATTATGAATTGCTGAAATAGAAAAAAACTGGATTGCTTCCCAAAACTCTGTGGACAATTTGTTTGCGACCAGGCCTGAGCCCAGAGTTTCCATGTGAGTCTTGATGATTCCGGCCTTGTTATGTTCGCCGTTTGCCCATTTCTTTCCACCGACAAAATAATTCACCAAATCAACGTGCTTATTGGCGATGCCACTCCACTCTTTTGCGCATTTTGCAAAGACTGTTTTTAATTCTACAGCAATTACTTCTAATGGACGCGCAGGTTTCGCTGGCAATAGTTTTAGTTCGGGATAAGTGAGAAAACGCTTCAGCAACGCGGCGAAAACGTCTGGCGTGAGATTTTGGTGCAGCGCGATGCTAGCTCGCAATGTGTCGCCAGAATAATTTTGTCGGCGAAAATAATCCGCCGCGATTTCGCGGATGAGATCGTCCTGATCCGCGACCAGTTCGACATTGAATAGACTGCCGCTCTCAAACGCGCTGTCTTGTAACGTGCGTTGGCAGAAACCGTGAATCGTCGAAATGGAAATGAGATCGAAAATCTCCAGCGCGTTGCGCAGCGAATTGATGGCCGCGTCGCGGCGCGACTGCGTGCGCGCGACCAATTCCAACAAGAGCGCTTCGTCCGTCGGTTTTCCTTCCAGCGCGAGCAACGCCTCCGCGAGCCGGCGGCGGATGCGGTCGCGCAATTCAGCCGTCGCCGCCTCGGTGAACGTCACGACCAAAATGTCGCTGGCCGGAATTTTTTCTTCAACGAGTAGACGCAGAAAAATTCCCACGAGCGCAAACGTCTTGCCCGTGCCTGCGCTGGCTTCCAGTCGGGTGACGCCGAAATCCAGCGGTGTATTGACCAAATCAAAGGTCATGGCGACGCCTCCTTCGTTTGATGCAATAGCAGCGGATTTACAATCTGCCCTGCGAGTTCCTCAAATTCTTCGTCCAGCGGATTCGCCGTGTTGCGGAAACAAAGACTGAAATATGGGTCTTGTGAATCACCTTTGGCAAAATCATCGTCCTCGTTGCCTTCCCATTTTTCCTGCGCCTGTTCAATTGGTGGCTTTTTCCCTTTCGGGCTGGCAAAGGCAAAACTGCTGGCCGGAAAAAATGGCAATGGTTTGGTGAGGCCGAGAAAATAAATTTCCAAAAGCTGCTGTAGGATTTTTTCTGCGTCAGGAACTTCATTGAAGCACCAAGTTTCATCTTCAGCAATAAGCCAGCTTGTTTTAGTTCCCGACAAGTCAGCAAGTTGCAACGCGAGATGCTCGATCCACAACCGCAAGTGCGCGGCGGGTTTAATTTTTGCCGTGCGGCAATGGACGACTCCAACCCCACGAAATAAAGGCAATTCACCTTCCAGTTGGAAATTACCAATTTGCAATTTCACCAGCTGACGAGTTTTTTCTGCCGTTCCGATGCGTTGTTGTAGCGACTCAATGAGCGGCTGCGTTTTCGCGAGCAAATCGTTTGCCGCCAAAATTCCCGTTGCGCCTGGCGGTAACTGACCACCGCCTTGCCACGCCGCGAGCAGTTTTTCCAGCGGACGTTTATCCAAAAACGCTTCGACAATTTCTTGTTTGAAATTAAATGCGTTCAGGCCGCCTACAGAAAACGGTTCTTCATCGGACAAAAGCTCTTCGTCTTCCGGCAAACGAAAATCCAGCCGTCGTTGCACAAAAAACTTTGCGGGATTTTGGAAAAAACTCTGGAGATCTTTTATTGAAACAATTTTTGCTTCCGCGTCCGGCGCGGCGAACGGCTGCGTGAGAAAAGGTTTGAGCGAATCACGTTTTGTGCGGTTGGCGATGTGACGGCTGATTTCCGCGTCCGCAGCCGAGTAGCTGAACAAGCGGGAATTTTTGTCCGCTTGAAAATAGGCCGGATTAAAACCATGCAGACGATGGCGTGTCACAAGAAGTTCGCTGACGAGCGGAGTTTCCTGTGGCTGCAATTTCGCATCCAGAATTGTTCCTGCAAGTTGGAAGCGCGTGCCGAGATAATCGAGCAACTCACTGACAACCACCGATGGCGGGCGCGGGCTGTTGTCGCTGACGGACTGGCCAGCGTAGCTGAGGTAAAACTTTTCGCGTGCGGCGACTAGCATTTCCAGAAAAAGATAGCGGTCATCATCGCGGCGTGAGGCGTCGCCTGTCTTGGGCTGTGCAGCCATCAAATCAAAACTTAATGGCGCGGGACGTCGCGGAAATTTCTGGTCGTCCATGCCGAGCACGCAGACGGCACGGAATGGCACATTGCGCATCGGGTTGAGACCGGAAAAAGTTACACGCCCGCGTAGAATCGCCCTGCCGGACGGCTCTTTTGTGAGTTTCGGCATGACGCGTTCAAGAATGACTGCGAACGGGACTTTTTCTTGAAAGCCGGAAGATTTTTGTTGCTCGCGTAAGCTGTTCAGGATTTGGCGAATGGCGTTGGCGGCAAATTCTTCTTCACGTTCGGGCAAAAATAATTCGTCGAGAATTTTATTCAGCGTGTTCGCCCAATCACTCAACGTGCGCGGCGCGGCGAGTTCATCCAGCGCCGCAAAAAATTGTTTTTGAAAATCCAGCCAGCGACCGAGTAGCTCTGTGGCGGTGCCTTCGATGTTTTCACACGGCAACAGTTCGTTGAAAACGGAACCGTCATCAGCCATCGCATAGCCGAGCAACAGGCGCGAGTTGCCGTGTTCCCAAGTGTGTTCAGCAAAAGCGGGCAGGCCGAGTTCCGCGCGTTGCGCGGCGTTGCGCCCCCAGCGGATGCCGGAGCTCTGAATCCATTCACGAATTTGCGGCAATTCATTTTCCGCCACGGAAAATTTTCGGCGCACGGCGGACGTTTCAAAAAAATCCAGGACGGCGGTCGCGGTGAGGCGGCTGGTAGCGAGTTGCAGCAAGTCGGCAAAGCTGTTGACGAGTGGACTTTCCTGCCGCGCGCCTTGATCGGCGAGTGTGTAAGGAATCGCGGGCGAACCGATTTCGGCGCTGTCAAAAACACCTTTGATGAACGGCGCGTAAGCTTCGACATCCGGCAGCATCACGAGAATGTCCTGTGGCGACAAGGTGGAATCACTGGCGAACCATTCGAGCAAGTGGTCGCGCAGGACTTGCAGTTCGCGCAGTGGGCTGTGGCAATTATGAATTTGAATCGAACGGTCGGCGCGGCTGATTTCTAAAAGCGGTTCGGCCGTTTGCGATTCTTCCAAATTCAAAATGGCGCGTTGAACTTGGCCGAGTAGATTTTTTGGCGCGGGAATTTGGAAGTCTTCAACTTCTTTATTCACCATTTG
Source organism: uncultured Verrucomicrobia subdivision 3 bacterium (assembly GCA_903878805.1). Taxonomy (GTDB): domain Bacteria; phylum Verrucomicrobiota; class Verrucomicrobiia; order Limisphaerales; family UBA11358; genus UBA11358. Next base: position 35,109 of record CAIRJF010000035.1, on the reverse strand, counting down.
CAAATCAGTGACGAGCCGCAGAAATTCGCGGCCGGTTTTGCCCCACGACGCGAGCAGCGGATGACCGCGATCCAGATGCAAGTCGAGTGGACTCAATTCACCTTTGCCAGCGACGGTTTGAATCGCTTCGTCTTCCAACGCCGAAGTGATGTCGCCCCAGTATTCGGCGCAGGGAGAAAGCCAGAACAGATGCACGGGAATGTGCCGAGCGAGCGATTGAAACACTTCGAGATAAACCGGCGGCAGACTGGTCGGACAAAAAATCGTGAGGCGCTCCGGCAATTTGGATTTGTCGCAGTTCGTTTCCTTGAGCGCGTTGTTGAGTTCAAAAAGAAATTTGCCCTGACACGCGAGGCCGTCGCTCATCGCCGCGCGCCATAATTGCGCCTGCCAATGCGATTCCTGCCCGCGCTGCCACGCGTCAATCCATTGCGGGCGATAAATGCTGTATTGGTCGAACAAGCCGGCGATGCGTTCGGCGAGCTGAAATTTTCGGCGCGGGTCAGGCGAATTGACGAGATAACTTTTGATTTCCTTGAACGCGGGTTGTTCCAGCAATGAATCCAGTTTTTCCATGAGCCGCCAGGTCAATGCGTCTGGTTCGATCAAGCCGGTGCGAGCTTCGTCAGGCAGCAAATTTTCCATCAACCCAGAAAAAAATGCGCGCGGGAAAAGCAGTTTGAGGTTGGCCGCGATGCCGTGGCGGCGGGCGAGTTCGAGCTTGAGCCATTGCGCGAGACCTTGCGCAGGCACGATGATTTGTTCCGGCGCGAACGGCGAGCTTAACGGCGCACGGAGCGTCTCACCGGCGAGGTGTCGCGCCAGATTTTCCAGCCGGTTGCTTTTGTAAAGAATGAGACTCACTTCAGAAAACCGTGAAACGTCCGCCGCGTCGCCCTCGGCTGAAGTGTCAGAACTACAGCCTTAAATTTGAAAAGTCCAACCGAAAGCGAAATTCACCAAGCCCGGCTGGATGGTTTTCTTCTACCATTGCGTCCGGCGGGATTGCGGCTTAATTTCTCGCGCGTGTCTGGCCTTGCTGCCCAACTCAAATCCTCGCCGCTGCTCTTGCTGCTGCGCGTGAACGCCGTCCACAGCTGGCGGCGGCTGCTGGCCGTGCGCGAGCAGTCGCAACTGCTTACCGGCATCATCAGTTTTTTCGTGATTGGCTATCTCGTGCTGGCGTTCGAACTGTTTTATCACGGGATGCAGTTCATCGCCAAGTTTCCCGGCCTGGGCGCCGTGCTGACGGAGCGGCTGATGTATACGCTCTTCGCCTTTTTGTTTGCGCTGCTGCTGTTGAGCAACCTCATCATCAGCTACACCAATTTATTTCGCAACCGCGAGACGGCATTTCTGCTGACGCTGCCGGTTTCCAACCAAACTATTTTCAATTGGAAATTTATCGAGTCCATGGTGCTCGCGTCGTGGGCGTTTTTGTTTTTGATCGCGCCACTGCTCGTGGCCTTCGGCCTGGTGCGCGATGTGCCGTGGCATTTTTATCCGCTGACGGTGCTGCTCATCGGGCTGTTTATTATTTTGCCCGGCGTGTTTGGTTCGGCGCTGGCCATCGGCATCGGCCGGCATTTGGACCGGAAAAGTTTTCAAATCACGCTGTTGCTGCTCGCGCTGGTGTTGCTGGCGTTTGTCGCGTTCTGGTGGAAGACGAACCCGGTGGACGACGACCTGCTGGACAAGCGCACGCTGGAGGCGCTCGACCGGCTGCTCGCCAAGACGCGCTTCACGATGTTTCCGTTCCTGCCGAGCTACTGGCTTTCCGGCGCAGTGCTGCAATGGGCCGAGGGCATCGCCAGCAACGCCGTTTTTTTCGCCGCCGTCCTGTTGAGCAACACGCTCTTCTTTGGCAGCCTCGCCTTCACGCGCTTTGGAAATTTATTTTACGACACGGCCTCGGCGGTGCAAAGCCGTGCGAGCAACGGTGGATTCAAATTCAATTTTTTACGTGCCGCCGGCGGTTCCGCCGCGCCGGGTTTTCTGGAAAAGTTTTTTGACAAACTGGTCTGGCTCCGGCCCGACACGCGCGCCATCGCCGTGAAGGATTTGCGGATGTTCTGGCGCGACACGACGCAATGGGGGCAGTCCGTGATGTTTTTCGGACTGCTCGGCGCCTACGTCATCAACCTGCGCAACTTCACGCACCAACTAACCAGTCCGTTCTGGATCCACGCCGTCGCGTTTCTTAACCTCGGCGCGTGCGCGTTCAACCTCGCCTCCGTCACCACGCGGTTTGTGTTCCCGCAATTTTCCCTCGAAGGCCGGCGCATCTGGATTGTCGGGATGTCGCCGATGGGATTGGCGCGCATCGTCATGACCAAATACTGGCTCGCCAGCGTCGGCTCGCTGGCCATCACGCTCGCGCTCGTCACGCTCTCGTGCTACCTGCTGAAAATGCCGTGGAGCGACGTCGCGTTTTTCGGCGCGGTCGTCACCGTAATGACCTTTGCGCTGAACGGCCTCGCCGTCGGCCTCGGCGTTTTGTTTCCGAACGTGAAAGAAACTAACCCGAACAAAATTGTCAGCGGCTTCGGCGGCACGCTGTGTTTTGTTTTAAGCTCCATCTACATCATCGCCGCTCTGGCATTGCTGGTGGTTGGCGGCGGCGGATTTCACGCGCACATCGCGTTGGCGTTTGTGTACATGGTCGCTTTTGTTGCGCTGTCGTTTGCCGTCGGCTGGCTGCCGATGCGCTGGGGGTTGAAGCAGTTGAAAAACTTCGAGGCGTAAATTTCCCCGGCAACATGGCCCACATCCACGAAAAAATTGATTTCACCGTCGCGATTTTTATTGTTCACGACGAAAAGATTCTCGTCATACACCACCGCAAACTTGGCAAATGGCTGCCGCTCGGCGGGCACATCGAGCTGGACGAAGACCCGGAGCAGGCTGCGTTGCGCGAGGCGAAAGAAGAAAGCGGACTCGACGTGGAATTGATCGGCGAACGTCCGCCTACAACTTCGCCCGGCACGCGTGCGCTCATCGCGCCGCGCTTTCTCGACATCCATCGCATCAACGAGGCGCACGAGCACATCGGCCTGATTTATTGGGCGCGACCAAAAAACTCCGCCAAAGTGAAACTGGCGACTGAAGAGCATCACGACATCCGCTGGTGTTCGCGTGATGACATGGAAAAACTTTCGCCGCCGATGACTGACGCGGTGAAATGGTATTGCCGCCAGGCCATCGAGGAAATTTCCCGCGCGTGATTCCCGCCAAAAAATTCCGCGCCGCCTGCTACACCATCGAAGGTCTCAATTCCTTCGCCGTGGTGATTTATTTCAACTACCTTTATTTTTCTTCCGCGACCAATTCGGTTTCAACGACCGGCAGAACCTCGAACTCGCGGCGCTCATTGGGCTGATTTACGTTTTTGCGTCGTGGCAGGCGGGAAAACTTGCGCAGCGGTGCGGATATTTCAATGCGCTGAAAATTGGCTTCGCGGTGATGGCGGGCGGACTCGCCATCGGCTCGCAACTGCACACGGTGGCCGGAGCTATCGTCACCGCGTGCGTTGTGAACGCCGGGATGTGTTTCATCTGGCCCACGCTCGAAGCGCTCGTCAGCGCAGGCGCGAACCCCGCGCGTGCCGTCGGCCTCTACAACATCATCTGGGCGGTGACGAACGCCTCGGCGTTTTTCATCGGCGGCACGCTCATCGAAAAATTTGGCCACCGCAGCATTTTTTATCTGCCGCTCGCGTTCATGCTGCTGCAATTCGCCATGGTTTTCTGGCTCGAAAAAATTCCTGTCGGCGGAACCGCCGCTGAAACTGGAAAAAATCCGCCGTGCGAACCAGTCCCGTCATCACTGACCCGCGTGAAAAAATTTCAGCGCATGGCGTGGCTGGCGAATCCCTTTGCCTATATCGCGATCAACACGCTCATCGCCGTGCTGCCAGGCATCGCGCACAAATTCCAGCTCACGACCGGATTTGCGGGGGTAGTCTGTTCGCTGTGGTGTTTTGTGCGCGTGGCCGCGTTCATCCTACTGTGGCGCTGGACCGGCTGGCATTACCAGTTTCGCTGGCTCTTCGGTGCGTTTGCGCTGCTCATCGTTTCGTTCACGACGATTCTGATCGTGCACAATCTCGCCGTGGTTTTGCTCGCGCAGATTTTTTTCGGTGCGACCATCGGCTTAATCTATTACTCGTCGCTGTTTTACGCGATGGATGCGCACGATGCCAGCAGCGAGCACGGCGGCATCCACGAGGCGGCGATTGGCGCGGGCAACTGTGTTGGTCCGGCGGTGGGCGCGGCGGCGCTCTGGCTTGCGCCGCAAAGCGCCAGCGTCGGCGCGTGGGCGGTGACGGGATTGCTTACAGTCGGCCTGGCCGGCCTGTTGTGGTTGCGGAAGGCAAAATAGAATTTCATCGGGCGCAGCGTGCGGCCGAAGCCGTGGCTTTTTCTTCCTGTTTCTTTTCGCATGATTCGTGTATTCCGTGGTTCAACAATTTCATTTTGAAATGAAAGCCATGCCACTGCCCGCCACGCTGTTTGCGCTCAACCGCGAGCGGCTCGCCCAAAAATTGCGGCCGCGCTCGTTGGCCGTGCTGAACGCCAATGACCTCATGCCCACGAACGCCGATGGCGTGATGGGGCATCTGCAAAACGCCGATTTGTTTTACCTGACCGGTGTGCATCAGGAGGAAACCATCTTGTTGCTCGCGCCGGACGCATTGGATCCGGCGCAGCGTGAAATGCTTTTCATTCGCCAGCCGAACGAGCATTTGAAAATTTGGGAAGGCCACAAGCTGACCCAAGAATCGGCGGCGGCGATTTCCGGAATCAAAAATGTAAAATGGCTCTCCGAGTTTCCATCCGTCTTTCGCACGCTCGCCTGCGAACTCAAAATTCTTTATCTCAACACCAACGAACACTCGCGCGCCGACGTGACGGTCGAGACGCGCGATGACCGCTTCATTCGCGAATGCCGTAAAAAATTTCCGCTTCACCATTACGAGCGCCTCGCGCCGCTGCTGCACGAGCTGCGCGTGGTGAAATCCGAGCCGGAAATCCACGCCATCCAGGCCGCGTGCGCTTTGACCGGCCAAGGTTTTCAGCGTGCATTGAAATTTGTGAAGCCCGGCGTGAACGAGACGGAAATCGAGGCGGAGTTCGCGCACGAATTTGTCCGGCACAAAGGCCAGTTTGCGTATCCGCCCATCATCGCCAGCGGCGCGAACAATAACATTTTGCATTACAACCAAAACGACCAGATTTGCAAAAAGGGCGATTTACTTTTGCTCGACGTGGCCGCCGGGCTGGGCAATTACATGAGCGACCTCACGCGCACGATTCCCGTCAGCGGAAAATTTTCGCGCCGGCAGCGGCAGGTTTATGACGCCGTGCTGCGCGTGTTCCGGCTGATGACGCGGGCGATGATTTCCGGCAAAACCCTCAAGGATTTGCGGGCGGAATGCGAGGCCCTGCTCGCGGAGGAATGCGTCGGCCTCGGCCTGCTCAAGCCGTCGCACTTAAAAAAATCCACGCCGGAAAATCCCGCCGTGCGCCCATTTTTCATGCACGGCGTTTCCCACTCCATCGGCCTCGACGTGCATGACGTGATGAATGCCGGCGCAAAAATTTCTCCCGGCTGGGTGCTGACGTGTGAACCGGCGATTTATATTCAGGCGGAAGGTTTTGGCGTGCGTCTGGAAAATATAATTCTCATTACCGAAGACGGCCAGCGCGATTTGATGGCAGACATTCCGATTGAAGCGGACGAAATCGAATCGCTGATGCGCCGCCGGTGAAATTACATTTCCGCCTTTCGCTATTTTCCCATCGGCAGCGAGACGCGAACGACGCCGGTCGGCGACGCCACAATTTCCAGCCGGCCGTGGTGCGTCTCAATGATCCGCTGGCTCACGGTCAGGCCGAGGCCGAGGCCGACATTCCGCGTCGTGAAAAACGGCGCGGGAACTTTCCGGGCCGTCTCCGCGCTGAAGCCGCCGCCGTTGTCGTTCACCTCGATAGTCACGGAACGCCCGCCGTTGCTGCCAGCAGAGCGCAACGCCACGTTGATCTGCGGGTTTTGCGGATGCGATTGCAGCGCGTTGAGCATGATTTCCGAGAGCGCGTGTTTCAACGCCACGCGGTCGCCGACAACCGTGAGCTGCGGCTCAATATTTTCCAGTTTCAACTGCGCGTTGCTCACGGGCTGGTGCCGCAGCGCCTCTTGAAACGCGTCTTCGACCAGCTTGGCGGCGGAAAAATTTTCCTGCTCGAACTGGCCTTCGCGCGCGAGGAACCGCATCTGGTTGTTCAGGCGCATGATGCGCTTGATGCTGTCGCCCAGAGCCGTGTCGAGCGACTTGCGGAAATCCGGGTCATCAAAACTTTCGTTCAGTAGCTGGTGGTGCGTCGAGAGCGGCACGACGGCGTTGCCGATTTCGTTGACCAGCCGGTAGGACATGGATTTGATCAGGCGCAAGTTTGCGGCCTCGACTTCCAGTCGGTTTAACTGTTCGCTCTCGCTCAAATCCTCGGAGGTTAGCAGCGCGGAGACCGGCACGGTGGATTTGCCGTGCTGGAACGGCAGCACGCTGATCTTGTAGGCCGTGCCGGGAAAATTTTCTGGCTCGTAGCGGAACGGCTCCAGCGCCGCGCCGGTCTTGAGCACCTGATAAATTTTTGCGCCGAGCGCGGTCGGCAGATCGCTGAACTCCAGCCCGCCGGTGCGTTCGTTCTTGCGCCCGAAATGCCGCCGCGCCGACTTGTTCGCGTGCAGGATTTTCAGGTCGCGCCCGACCACGATGCACGCGCTGCTCAATTCGCGCAGCACATCCGTCATCATCTCGTGGTTGGTGGTCAACTGGTCGTGCAACTGGATGTTGCCCAGCGCGAGGCCGACCTGTTCGAGCAGATGGAAAATCAATTCCAGCTCCACGTTTACCAGCGGCTCGCCCGTCACGCGTCCGTCAAAAATGGCGACGCCGATGACGGCATCGCGGCTGACGATCGGCACGGCCACCCGCGCGCCGAGCAGCTCAAATTCCTTTTGCGTTTCCGCATCCAGACGCGCCTCGTCGCTGTCGCGGCGGAGAATGCGGCCCAGCCGCGAGACTTGCGCGCCGATGCCGGAATCCAGCGACAATTCCAAATGCTCCAGCAAACCGTTGGCCACGCCGATGGCCGCCGCCGCGCGCAGCCGCCGTTCGTCTCAGGTCGCAATCGGTTCGGCCAGCGGCGCGCAGGGGCGGTTCAAAAAAACCGCCACGCGGTTCACGCTCAACATTTCGCGCAGGAACTGGAGAAATTGTTTCAGCATCGCCTCCGCGTCGAGCGAGTGTGTGAGCATCTGTGAAAAATCGCGCAGCACGTCGAGCGTCTGCGAGGCGTTGACAAACTGCCCGCCCGCATTTTGGTCTGCGGCGGTGCGCGCAAAAATGGCCGTGTTGCCGGCGGGAACATTCAGCGCCGGACGCGGCGCGGCGGGCGGACTCCACAATTTTTCCAGCACGGAGTTCAAGAGCCGTTGCCGCACCGGCTTGGTGAGGACGTGCGTGACGCCGTGCAGAAACGCCTCTTCCTCCCAGTCCGCCTGCGCACGTTCCGTGAAGGCGATGATGGGCGTTTTTTTGTCCCGCCGCCGCAGCCGTTCGATGCACAGGATGCTCTGCACGCCCATGAGCTCCGAGTCGAGCAAGATGGCGCTGGCGAGATTATGGACGACGAGCGGCTCCGCCTCGTCCGCCGTGAGCCGATGCACGATGCGATATTGCGCGGCATCCAGGCTGGTTTGAACCGCCTCGGCAAAATCAGGATGCGGCGACAATACGAGAATCGTCTTCATGGCGCGCGGCGCACAAACTGCTGGTGAATGGTGGCTTTCACGGTGAATCAGTCTTTCATAGAAAACCGCGAAAGGTCAATGGATTCTTGGGTCGTGCGCCGTCAGTTTTGAGACGTTGGTTAGAGCCGGTCAGATGTCGAAACCACCTTCCAATTCGCGCGCCTGAACGCCTGCGCGTCAAAATCCTTAAATCGAAATCTCAAAAATTATTCCCGCTTTGCAATTCGTCCGGTTGGATTACATTGTCGCCATGCGGCGCTTGCGCAATTTCATCTGGACGCTCACGGCGGTCGTCGTGCTCGTGGCGGCGGCGTATCTCACGTTCACCACCGCGCGCTGGCTCAACCACGCCAGCGGCCTGCGCTTTTGGAACACCACCAGCGTCGTCCACGAAGTCCAGTCGCTCTCGGATTTGGTCACGGTGAAATTCGTAATGAACAAGGTCGTCGTCCTGGAAGACGTGAAATGGTATGGCGAAAACCGCGTGCTGCTCCTCGCGCAAGGCGTCGTCAAGGCGGGCATTGATTTAAAAAAATTGCAGCCGGCGGATGTCTCCATCGCCGGCAAAAAAATTACGCTCAAGTTGCCGCCCACGCAAATCACCGACGCGTATCTCGACGATGCAGCCAGCCAGATCATTGACCACACGACGGGTTTGCTCCGTGCCTTCGACAAGGATTTGGAACAGACCGCGCGGCAGAACGCCGTGGACGACATCGCCCGCGCCGCGCGTCATGCCGGAATTTTGGACGAGGCCGACAAGCGCGGTCGCGAGGAACTGCAAAACTTCTTCAAGCGCGCGGGCTTTGAGACGGTCGAGTTCCGCTGACCGCGCTGCCCAAATTCTGGAGCGCGTGTCTAATAATCACCCGCTCGGGATTTTCTGGAAACATCGTTACCGGAAGGCGGCGACGAACGGTCGGAATTTTTCGCGCGCGCGGAGGAACGCGCAGCCCCGCCGAGTGAATCGTCGCCATCCGTAAATTGATCGCTGCGGTTTGCGCCGCCGCGGTTGAGACTTGGGAAGTTTGAAATTTTCTAGCCACGAGCAAAGTGTCGCAACTCGTGTGCCAAAAAATTTCTTCACTTCTTGCCGAGACACGTGAGCAATTTTCCGTGGATACCGTCGAAGCCGCCGTTGCTGAACACGCAAATCACGTCGCCGCCCTGCGCGTTTTTCACCAGATGCGCGACGATGGCGTTGGCGTCCGGCAGATACGCGGCTTCCTTGCCGGAAGCCTTGATGTCGGTCATCAGTTTTTCGGGATTGAGCCGCTCGCTGACGGAAATTTGTTCCAGCCGCGCGACTTCGGAGACGACCACCGCATCCGCATCGGCGAAGGACGCCGCCAACTCGTCTTGAAAAACATTCCGGCGCGTCGTGTTGCTGCGCGGCTCGAACACCGCCCAGATTTTTTCCTTTGCGTAACGCAGCCGCAGCGCCTTGAGCGTCTCGCGAATCGCCGTCGGATGATGACCGAAATCGTCAATCACCGTCACGCCGCCCGCGATGCCCTTCACTTCCAATCGCCGCTTGATGCCCTTGAAGGTGTCGAACGCGCTCTGGATTTGTTTATTAGAAAGCCCGCAATGTTTCGCCGCGCCGATGACCGCGAGCGCGTTGCGGACATTCAATTCACCGACCAGATTCAAATGAAACTTGAAGCTGGGAATCTCAAACTCCGTTGCCGTCGGGCCGAAACGTAAATTGAAACCCTGCACGGCGTTATCCGCGCCGAGGCCGAAGCGCTTCACCGGACAATGCGTGACGTTGAGTAGCGATTTGAGATTCACGTCATCGCCGTTGCCGAGCAACAGCCCGTTGCGCGGCACCAGCCGGATGAAGTGCGAAAAAGTTTTTTTCACCGCCGCGAGATTTTCAAAAATGTCCGCGTGATCGAATTCCAGATTGTTGATGATCGCGATTTCCGGCTGGTAATGAATGAATTTGCTGCGCTTGTCGAAAAACGCCGTGTCGTATTCGTCGCCCTCGATGATGAACCATTCGCTGTCCGTGAAGCGCGCGCCCTGCGAAAAATTATTCGGGATGCCGCCGATGAGATAGCTCGGGTTCAGGCCGTTGTGCTCGAACACCCACGTCAGCAAACTCGTCGTCGTCGTCTTGCCGTGCGTGCCGGCAACGACGAGCGAGCGTTTGCCGCGGATGAAAAATTCCGCCAATAGCGCGGCGAGCGAACAGTAACGCAGCTTGTGATCGAGAACGTATTCCGCCTCCGGGTTGCCGCGCGAAATGGCGTTGCCGATGACGACGAGGTCGGGCTTGGACGCGAGATTGCGTTCGTCGTAACCGTTCATTACGAGAATTTTTTTGGCGGCGAGGAACGACGCCATCGGCTCATAGACATTTTGGTCCGAGCCGGTGACCGTAAAGCCCTTGTCCAGCATCGCAGCCGCGGCGGACGCCATCGCCGTGCCGCCGATGCCGGTGAAGTGAACGGATTTAATCGCGGATGAAAACATGGCGGGAAAATTTACCCGCCCGGACGCCTCGGCACAAAGTTTTCTTGCGGGGAAAACCGCCGCCTACCGGCGGAGGGCGTTGATCAATTCGTCCAGCTTGTCGGCGATGGCCTGCACCTCAGCTTGTGTGGGCGGGTTGGACACCGTCAATCCCAGCGTGGCCACGCCGTTGGCGTTGGCGGCGCAATTGGGCACGATGACATCGTAGATGTCACTCATCGAGGGAAAGGCCGTGAGGATGTCGTTCAAACCGTTGAACTGATTACGTAACTCCGCCGCCACAATCGGCGAATGATCCACGGGCAAAGTAGTGTCGAATGGCATAATAATTTAGGAGTTAGAAGTTAGGAGATGGGAGATAGGAGTTGGAAGTTGGGGCAGAAACCCTATCTGCTATGTCCCAACTCCCATCTGCTTTTTGGGGTTTCAGGGCACAATCTTCGTGGCCGGGTCGCTCCACGCGCCTTTGCCCGCGCTGTTGATGCCGCGCACGCGCACCCAGAGTTTGCTCCCGCTCACATAACCCGTCAGCGTCGTCTTGCTGTTCGTGAGCGTGTCCGCCGTTACCCAGCTCGTGGTCGTGAACGGATCGGGACTCGTCTGCACCTCGAACGACTTCGCGCCGCTCAACGAATCCCAATGCGCATCCAGCGCGCCCGCGTTGTCGCTCGACGTCAGCGAAAGGTTCAGCACCTGACCGGGCACGGTTTGCGGCGTGCGCGCGGCGCGGACGGAAAGTCCCGCGCTCAAGATTTTGGATTCATCGCCGTTCGCCGTGAGGTCCACATAAGCGGCAATCTGGTTGGCCGCCGACGCGAGCGCCGCGATGGCCGCGTCCTTATCCGCCGTGGCCTGTTTGGAGGCGGCCAGTGCATTGTCGCTGGCCGTGAGTGCCGTTTGCGCCGTCGTGATGAGCGTGCCGAACGTCGCCAGCGGAACCGGCGGCGTGGGAAATGTCGCGTTGCCCGTGAGCGCCGTCTTGAGGTTGCTGCACGTCTGGATGGCGTCGCCGTCCGATACGTCCTTGAGGGAGAATTTTACTTTGGCCATTTTCTTTTTGGTGGTTGATGGCAAAGGCGTCAGGTCGTCGTAAAGCGCGCCGCTGTCGTAAGTCAATCCCGGCGTGTCGTAGTTGGCCATGGCGTCCTGCCTGGTTTCAATGTTCGCTGCGACTGCGCCCGCCGTTGCCATCCGCCCCATTTTCCTGACCGGGAATCTCATTTTCCCGACCTGGAAAGTCTTTTCCCTGACCCGGAAAACTCATTTCCTCGTCAGGGAATCCATTTCCCTCATCCGGAAAACTTCCGCCCGCGTCAGGAAACCCGCTACCCTCGCGAGGGAACGCTTTTCCCTCATCAGGGAAACCATTCCCCTCGTCAGGGAACGAAAATTCCTCGTCAGGAAAACCCTTTCCCTGATCAGGGAAGCCTTCTCCCGCGTCAGGGAAAGCCTTTCCCTGATGAGGAAAACCTTTTCCCCGGTCATTTTTCCCCGCCCCAACGTCCCGATTCCTGCGGCAACCGACTGGCAAAGAGCGGTTTACGCTTAAAAGTGGCCAGAACCGATGTTTTGGCCCGTAAACCAGCCCTCTAAACATGAATGTCCGCCGATGAAGAAAACCGAACAGATTATTTTTAATTATTTTTAGCCGTTGGAAGTCGCGGAGCGGAGCGGCAGAGGGCTGCCGCACTCCCGGACGCTCCGCGTTCACGAGGGCGCCCGAACCGCGCGAAGCGTCCCGGAGTGCGCCAGCCCCCTGGCGCTTCACCCCTGCCACCCGGCAGCCACCTCAAACTCATCCCCCGCCGTCATTTTATCCGTCTTGAAACGATAAATAGATTTCACCATCGCCGGCGAGGCCGTGCGTTCAAACCACGCCGCCGAACACCACGGATACAGATTCGCCACCGGCACCAACCCATGCTTCACCGCGTTCTGATGAACGTAGTTCAGTCGCGCCAGATACGCGCGCTGATTCACCAGCCGCGTCTCCCAAAAGTTAAACCACACCTGCCGCCCCGTTGTGGCGTCCAGTTTGTTCACCCAGCCGGCGGTTTTGACGTGCAGCATCCCCAACATCGCCCGCAAGCTGGTGGCATCAGCCGCGTCCGCCGGGGAATGGGCGATGAAGTGGTAATGATTGGAAAACACCGCCCACGCCTCGATCCGCCAGCCGTATTTTTCCGCCACCGTCAACAGGCCGCGCTGCAACACGCGCAGGCGGTTCGCCCCGGTGAAATGATGAAGCTTCTGATACGTCGCGCCGGTGACGAAAAATGTGCCGGCCACCGCGAGCTGGTGCGTGGGCGCGTGCGGCCAAGGGATCTTGGGTTCCGGCATGGCGCGAAAATGCCTTTGCCGGGCGAGGATGGAAAGCGGGAAATTTTTGAATGGCGCGAAAAAGAGCGGCAGAGGGCTGCCGCACTCCCGGACGCTTCGCGTTCACGACGGCGCCCGAACCGCGCGGAGCGTCCCGGAGTGCGCCGGCCCTCCGGCGCTTGCCCCCGCGCCGACGAAGAAAACCGAACAGACTTTTTGAAAATATTTTGCGGGTTGCAATGCGGGGGAAGAGCGGTGGAGGGCCACCGCACTCCCGGACGCTGGCGCGTTCACCGGCAGTGCCCGAACTGCGCGGAGCGTCCCGGAGTGCGCCGGCCCTCCGGCGCTTTGCCCCGCGCCGATGAAGAAAACCGAACCGACTTTTTGAAAATATTTTTAGCCACAGATGAACGCAGATGTAACCCAGATGGAACCGCGAAAGACACGAACCACGCGAAACGCTTATTGATTAGTTATCGGCGGTGAGGGCGAATAGGTGTTGATCTTCTCCCAAGCAGCAAAACTGCCGTCGTAAGAAGTGGCGGTTAATACTCTGCCATCAAGTAGTCCATAAATCCTGCTCCAAGACCCGTCGGGAGATTGTCTGGGATACCGCTCACGGAGAACGACCAAATCTGGATGAACTGATTTGGAAAAATTTGTCTGGTTGAAACCCTCAACCACACCATTGGTGGGGATATTAACGAGATCAAAATCCCAAGCATTCATTTTCACAAGATTGGTGTAACCATTCACATAGTTTGTGACTTGCTGAAAATCGGTAGGGAACGGCCCATTGTTATCGGCAGAAAACATCAGCATGGCCAAACCAATTTGTTTTGCGTTATTGACCATCGTTTTCTCATGTTTGCTGAACTGAGCCTTGACCGACAAAATTTCAGATAACTTCTGTTCTGCTACTTGAGTTTTCTGACTGGCATCCTCCGCTTGATTTTTCAAAACCCCAACCTCCCCGCGTAGTTTCAATAGCTCCAAATTATTTTTCTCGGTGTTCGCCAATTCTTCCTTCAATCCGGCAATCTGATTCGTCGCCTTGTCTCGTTCCGCTTGCAACTGTTGGACTTGTTCGACCAACGGCGCTTGCTGCGCTTGGAGCGTGCGCACTGCGTTCTGCGCGTCGTGCGCTTGTTTGGCGGCAAACAAGCCGCCGCCAATGGTCACGGTCAGCGCGGCGGTCACGGCAATTTTTTGGAATGTGGTCATGGCAACGGTGGCGAGGGTTAAACCGGTTCCGGTCAAAACGGCGGTGGTGATGGTCGCGGCCAGCATGGCGGGCGCGGCGCTCACGGCGTTCGCCGCCACGGCGGTGGCAATGGCGGTGGCGCCAAACTTGATGCCTTGCTTGGCGAGGAGGGCGCGGAGTTTGTCGAGGGCGCGGTTCACGCGCACGCGGGCGGCGTCTTCGGTCACGCCCAAGGCCGCGCCCACGTCGGCCAAAGATTTGTTCTCAAAGAAGCGCAGCAGCACGGCGTCGCGGTCGGCGGTGCGCAGGGCGTGCATGGCTTCGTCCAACACGGGCGCAAGCTGTTGCCACGCTTCGTTCGTTTCGTTCGGCGTCAGGGTGGCTTCCATGTAGGCTTGGTGTTCGCGTTGCTGGCGGCGGCGGTTTTCTTTCAGCGCGTTGGCCGCCGTGAGCCGCGCGGTGTGGTAAAGCCAGCCGGTCACAACGGTCTGGGCGCTGAGGCGTCCGGCTTTCTGCGCGAGGATGATGAAGACGGCCTGGGTGACTTCGCTGGCGAGCGTGTCGTCGCCGGTGAACCGGCGGGCGGCGGACCAGACGAGATTGACGTGACGCGTGACGAGCGTAGCAAAGGCGGCTTCCTCGCCGGTGTGGGCAAAGCGGGTCAGCAACTCGTGGTCGGTCAATTCAGCCATTCACGGAATAATGTCCGCCGAATGGGAAAGCGAACAGATTATTTGAAGGTATTTTTAGCGACCACCTGTCAAGACCGGACGAAATTTAATCCTAGCCAACTTGTCGCACTACAAATGTGAAACTAAGCGGCGTCATTTCGATGTCTCCATGTTGACATTGCTAACGCCCTTGGTCGCATCGCCGCCAACTAGAATCCAAAGCCCGTAATCCTTATCGTCTGAAAGTTCCTTTTTTACGGGGTCATAGCGTTGGAGATAAATGTTGCTTTCACCGTCTGGAATGCCCGGCTTGTCCTTAAAGGCTCGCACGAGCAAATCGCGAAATACTTCGTGGGAATCATTCTTTAGGATGCGAATGGTATGAACGCTATAAATCCGAAATGGCGAATGAGGCAATCCACTATCGGCGAACATTAAGCTTACGCGAACCACGGCTACTGCATTTTGTGCGAGCTTATCGTCAACCTGCAAGTCTCCGGCTTTTGCAAATTGGATAATGACAAAAATTATTAGTGTAATGATTGTTTTCATAATTGTGCAGCCTCCAACTATTAATTTGGTCGCGATACTGCGGCCTATCTTTATTCTGATTTCGGACGCTAATTCGGGTTTTCGTGGTTGGCAAGAATAATTCAGCTCGTGGTCGGTCAATTCAGCCATTCACGGAATAATGTCCGCCGCACGCGAAACCGAACAGTTTATTTCAATAAAAGTGCAAGGCCTAACCGCCAAGACGCCAAGGTTTTTAATGAGGAAGGCAGGAAAGCAGGAACTATTTTTCCTGACTTCCTGTTTTCTTTATTTTTTATCCGGCTTGGCGGTCTTGGCGGTTAGGCCTTCAGCTTCCGCTCCAAAATTTCGCCGACGAGTGCGGGGTTGGCCTTGCCTTTGCTCAATTTCATCACCTGCCCCTTGAGCGAATTGAGCGCGGCGACTTTGCCCGCCTGGTAATCCGCCACGGGCGCGGGATTCGCGGCGATGGCTTCGTCGCAGAATTTTTCAATCGCGCCGGTGTCGCTGACCTGCGCAAGACCTTTTTCCTGCACAATGGCGGCGGGCGCTTTGCCGCTGGCGAACATCTCGGCGAACACCGTTTGCGCGGCGGAACTGCTGATGGTCTTGGCCTCGACGAGCGCGACGAGTTCCAGCAAGGCTTCGGGTTTGAATTTCAAATCCGCGAGCGTGAGCAGTTTCACGTCGGCAGAATCAACCCCCATCGCGGCTTGGTCGGCGGCTTCCTTCGCGTTCGCCTCGGCGAGTTTGGACAGCAGGTTGTTGATGATCCAGTTGGCAACGGCCTTGGGGTTCTTCGACTGCTTGGCGAGACCTTCAAAATAATTTCCCAACTCAACGTTGCTCTTGAACACGTCTGCGTCGCCGGCGGGCAACTGATAATCGCGGATGAAACGCTGCTTGCGCGCGATGGGCAACTCAACCACTTGGGCGCGAACTTCGGCGAGCCACGCGTCGGTTGGCGCGAGCGGCATCATGTCGGGTTCGGGGAAATAACGGTAGTCGTGCGCGTTTTCCTTCGTCCGCATTTCTTCGGTGATGCCCGCCGCATCGTCCCAGCGCCGCGTGGATTGGACGAGTTTGCCGCCGCTTTTCAAAACTTCGATCTGGCGCGCGATTTCGTATTCCGCCGCGCGCCGCACGCCGGAAAAGCTGTTCATGTTTTTGATCTCGATCTTCGCGCCGAGTTCCTTCGTGCCGACGGGGCGCACGGAAATATTCACGTCGCAGCGCACCATGCCTTTTTCCATGTCGCAATCGCTCACGCCGCCTTGAATCAAAATCTCCTTCAGCGCGTTGAGGTATTCGTAGGCCATGTCCGCGCCGGTGAGGTCCGGCTCGGAAACGATTTCGAGCAACGGCACGCCCGCGCGATTGAAATCCACGCCGCTGGTGCGGTCAAAGTGCGTGAGCTTGCCGACATCTTCTTCGAGGTGGGCGCGGGTGATGCGGACACGGGAAATACCGCCGTTCAGCTCAAAATCCACGAAGCCATTCGCCGTGCTGGGCTTGTCGTATTGCGTGAGCTGGTAATTCTTCGAGGCGTCGGGATAGAAATAATTTTTCCGGTCGAACTTTGCGTAGCGCGGAATCTCGCAATTGAGCAGATAGCCGGTGAGAACCGTTTTGCGCAGCGCCTCTTCATTCGGCACGGGCAATACGCCGGGCATTCCCAAACAGACGGGGCAGACGTTGGTGTTCGGCTCGGAACCGTATTGGTTCGCGCAACCGCACCACATCTTGGATTTCGTTTTGAGCTGGACGTGCGTTTCCAGTCCGATGACGGCTTCGTATTCCATTGCGGCGAGATTTTAGCCACAGATGAACATAGATGAAACACCGATTTTTCAGGCGGTCGCTGGAGTGGTGGCGGGCGCAACGGGTTTACGGCTGAAACGCTGTTGGAATGATTCGAGGTAAAGATAAACCACCGGCGTGATATAGAGCGTCAGGCATTGGGACACGAGCAGCCCGCCGACGACGGTGAGGCCGAGGGCGCGGCGCGATTCGCCGCCCGCGCCGAGGCCGAGCGCGATGGGCAGCGTGGCCATGAGCGCGCACATCGTGGTCATCATGATCGGGCGGAAGCGCAGCAGGCAGCCTTCGTGAATCGCGTCGGCGGGCGATTTGCCGTGCTCGCGCTGCGCGTTGATGGCGAAGTCAATCATCATGATCGCGTTTTTCTTCACGATGCCGACGAGCATGACGAGGCCGACAAAACCATAAATGTTCAGGTCAATTCCAAAAACCATCAGCGTGATCAGCGCGCCGAATCCTGCCGACGGCAGGCCGGACAAAATCGTGATGGGATGGATGAAACTTTCGTAAAGAATTCCGAGTATGATGTAAATCACCAGAATGGAAACGATGAGCAGCGCGAGCAGTCCGGCCTGGGACGATTGAAAGACCGCCGCCGCGCCTTGAAAACTTCCGGTGATCGTCGCGGGCAGGTGCAGGTCGGTTTCGATTTTTTGCAATTTTTCGACGGCGGTTCCGAGCGACACGCCCGGCGCGAGGTTGAAGGAAATGGTTACCGCCGGTAGCTGTCCAACATGCGAGATGCTGGTGGGTCCGACGGTGCGCGTCAGTTTTGCGACGGAGCTTAATGGAACCAGCTTGGGCATTCCATTGGTGCCGGATATGGAACTGCTGATGTAAAGTTGCGCGAGCGCGTCGGGGTCGCGCTGAAATTGGGGCTGCACTTCGAAAACGACCCAGTATTCAGCCACGTCGGCGTAAATCGTTGAGGATTGCCGTTCGCCATAGGCATCGTAGAGTCCGTTTTCGATCTGCTGCGCCGTGACGCCAAGCGCGGCAGCCTTGTCGCGGTCAATCTCGACGTTGACCTGCGGCGCGGCGATTTGCAAATCCGACGTCACATCCTGAAAACCGGGTTCGTGCGCGAGCTTGTCCGTCAACAGTGGTGCCCAGTAAAAAAGTTCCTTCACGTCAGTGTCCTGCAAACTGTATTGGTAAAGCGCCTTGCTCAATTGGCCGCCGACGCGGATGAGCGGCGGGTTTTGCATATAGACGTTCATGCCCGGCATCTGGGCAAACTTTACGCGCAGTTCTTGGATGATCTGGTTCGCACTCAATTTCCGTTGCGACGGGTCTTTCAGACGGAAAAACATCCGGCCGTTGTTTGCGATCGAGGAGCCGCCGCCGATGGCACCGATGGCCGATATGAAGCCGTCAACATTCGAATCGGCGGCGACAATCTTCATCGCGGCCAGCTGATGCGCGCGCATCGCTTCAAAGGAAATGTCCTGCGCCGCCTCGGTCGTGGCGGCGATCCGGCTGGTGTCTTCGTCGGGGAAAAAGCCTTTCGGAATCACGACGAACAAATAGACCGTCGCGACGAAAATCGCCCCTGAAACACTCATTGTGATGCCGCGATTGCGCATGACAATCTGCAACGTGCGGTCGTAAGCGTCGCGCAGTCCGTCGAAAAACCGCTCGAAGAAATTGTAAAGTCGCCCGTGCTTTTGTCCATGCGCCGCCTGCACAAAACGGCTGCACATCATCGGCGTCAACGTCAGTGAAATGAAACCGGAAATCAAAACCGCCACCACGATCGTCACGGCGAATTCGTGCAGCAGCCGTCCAAGCAATCCGCTCATGAACAAAATCGGGATGAACACCGCCGAGAGCGACAGCGTCATGGAAATGATGGTAAAGCCGATTTCCTTGGAGCCATTCAGTGCGGCTTCCATGGGCGGCTCGCCCATTTCCATGTGGCGCACGATGTTTTCGAGCATGACGATGGCGTCGTCCACGACGAAGCCGACGCACAGCGTCAGCGCCATGAGCGAAAGATTGTCGAGGCTGTAACCGAGCAGCGCCATCGCCGCAAACGTGCCGATGATGGACATCGGCAGCGCGAGACTGGGAATGACCGTCGCCGACAGGTTCCGCAGGAAAATAAAAATGATCAGGATGACGAGGCACACGGCGAGAAACAAGGTGTGTTCGACATCCGCCACCGATTTGCGGATGACCAGCGAACGGTCAATGACCACGTCGAGCTTGACCGAC
Organism: uncultured Verrucomicrobia subdivision 3 bacterium; assembly: GCA_903878805.1. Classification (GTDB taxonomy): domain Bacteria; phylum Verrucomicrobiota; class Verrucomicrobiia; order Limisphaerales; family UBA11358; genus UBA11358. Next base: position 16,053 of record CAIRJF010000035.1, on the reverse strand, counting down.
GCCGGAATCTGGCTGCGCAGCCGGGGCAGCAATTTTTTGATGTTGTCCACCACTTCCACCGTGTTCGCGCCCGGTTGGCGCTGCACGGCGAGAATGACGGCGCGCGTGCTGTCCACCCACGCCGCGCTTTTATCGTTCTGAACGCTATCGAGCACATTGCCCAATTCCTGCAGGCGCACAGGATTGCCGTTGCGATACGCAACGATCAGCGGGCGAAAATCCGCCGCCACATTGAGCTGGCCGCTCGCCTGCACGGTGAACGCCTGATGTTTGCCGTAAAGCGTGCCCAGCGGCTGGTTCACGTTGCCCGCTTCAACCGCCTGCTCGACCTGATCAATGCCGAGGCCGTAAGCCGCCAGCTTGTTCGGATCAACCTGGATGCGCACGGCGTAAGGCTGCGCGCCGAACACACCGACCTGCGCGACGCCGTTAATCTGCGAAATCTGCTCCGCCAGCAGATTCTCCGCGTAATTATCCACATCCGACATCGGCAGCGTCGGCGACGACATCGCCAGAAAAACAATCGGCTGATCCGCCGGATTGACTTTGCTGTAAGTCGGCGGCGTCGGCATGTTCGGCGGCAATTGTCTGGCCGCCTTGGCAATCGCCGCCTGCACATCCTGCGCCGCCCCGTCAATGTCGCGGCTCAACGAAAATTGGATCGTGATCTGCGCGCTGCCTTGCGAACTGATGGACGACATCGAGTCCACGCCCGCGATGGTGGAAAATTGTTTTTCCAGCGGCGTCGCCACGGCAGAAGCCATCGTTCCGGGACTCGCGCCCGGCAGGCTCGCCGAAACTTGAACCGTCGGATAATCCACGCTCGGTAAATCGCTCACAGGCAACTGGCGAAAACCGACGAGGCCGAAAAGCAAAATGCCCGCCATGACCAGCGTGGTCATCACGGGCCGCCGGATGAAAAGTTCGGGAACGCTCATGGCGCGCTTGTCTTCGGAGCAGAATCAGAAACTTTGAATATGACTTTCATCTTGGGCGCGAGGCGCAACTGCCCGTCGGTCACGACCGTTTCGCCCGCCTTCAATCCGCTTGGCACAACCGTTTCATTTTTGAACGTGATGCCGGTTTTCACCGGTCGCATTTCAACCGTTTGCTCCGCGTTGACGACATAAATGAACTGGCCGTTTTGCCCAACCTGCACCGCTTGCGAGGGCACAACGACGGCATTTGTCAGTTCATCAAGCTGGATGGAAATCGTCACAAACTGGCCCGGCCACAATTTCCCATCTGCATTTGGAAATTTTGCCTTGAGCAAAATCGTCCCCGTCGCCTCGTCCACGGAATTATCCACAAACGAGAGTTCACCCGCCGGTGCTTCACCTTCAAGGTTTTCATAGCTGGCCGTGACCGCCAGCGGGCGCCCGCGCATCTGCTTTTGGATTTCCGGCAGATAGCGTTCCGCCACCGCGAACGCGGCGTAGATGGGATGAATCTGGTTGACGGTCAGCAGCACATCGTCCGGCGCCTTCACGACGTTGCCCGCATGGAATTGCAGTGCGCCCGCGCGCCCGTCAATTGGCGAGTGGATTTCGCAGAAGCTCAAATTCAATTCGTCCGCCCGCACCGTCGCCGCCAGTTCGTCGCGGCTGGACCGGCTGGTGTCGAACTCGTCCTGCGAAACCAGTTTCTGGTCGAATAATTTTTGCTCGCGGTCAAACTGGATTTGCGCGTTCAGCAATTGCGCCTGGTCGCGCGCCAGCACCGCCTGCATCGGGCGCGGGTCAATGACGAAGAGCAGATCGTTGGACTTCACCTCCGCGCCTTCCGAAAAATTCACCGCGCTGATCAAACCGCCAACCTGCGGGCGGATGGTGACGGTGGAAACGGGCATGACGTGGCCGACCGGCGGCGGGTCAATCAACACCGGCACATTCGTCGCCAACGCCTGCGCCACCAGCACCGGCACCGGAGGATTGTTTTTGGCGGCATCGCCCCGTGAACAGCCCGCCACACCCAGCGCGAGCGCCAGCGTTGCCGGAATGAAAAAAAACTTGTTCATGCTTTTTATTTCTGCGGACGGAACGCGTCGGCAAACTCTTTCAAAAATTTCGCATATTCCCGCTGGAAGGCGGCCGACGCGACATCCTTGCCGGTGATGAGCCGGGTCAACTGCGGGAACGCCGCCGGGAACATCGTCAGCGACAGCTTGGCCAGCAGGAGGTGGCTTTCGTGAAATTCGGCGCGCAACAGACCCTCTGCCTGCTCGCGGCGCACCCGCGCCTTCGCCCGCGCCACGCCCGCGCGGCGGAATTTTTTCTCAAAAATTTTATCGCCGCAATATTGCACCGCCTCCCAGCCCAGCAGCCGAACCCACTCCAGATCCCGAGCCATCATCGCAAAACGGAACGCGAGGTTTTCTGCCGGATCTCCCGAGGAGCCCTCCACCAACGCCCGCCGCTCGGTGATTTTGTGGCGCAGCACCGCGCGGAACAATCCCTCCTTGTCACCAAAATAATGGTAGAGCATGCGCTTGTTGCTCTGTGCGCGCGCCGCGATGGCATCCATCCGCGCGCCGGCCAGCCCCTTGGCCGAGAACTCGGCGAGGGCGGCGGCGAAAATCCGCGCCTGCGTGCGATCCGGGTTGCGGGCCTTGACCGTGGCAGCTTTTTTAGTTTTCCGACGCATATTAAATAAGTAACTGATTGGTTACTTTGGTGCAACCTTAAACTTTTTGTGCGGCGCCGCAACCGCCAGCCCGCCGGTTCACAACCCGGCTTTTTCCCGATGCCACGGCGTCGCCTGCTCGTAGGCGTGCGCCAGCTTCAGCAGCGATTCTTCGCCGAACGGCTGGCCGAGCAGTTGCAGGCCGATGGGCAGCTTTGGATTTTTGGTAAAGCCGCATGGCAAACTGATGCCCGGAATGCCCGCGAGGTTGCACGAGATGGTGAAAATGTCGGACAGATACATTTGCAGCGGGTCGCCGGATTTTTCGCCCGCCTTGAACGCTGCCGTCGGCGTGGTCGGCGTCACGATGGCGTCCACTTTTTCAAACGCCTTCAGAAAATCATTGCGGATGAGCGTGCGGACTTTTTGCGCGTGCAGGTAATACGCATCGTGATAGCCGCTGCTCAAAACGTAAGTGCCCAAAATAATTCTGCGTTTCACTTCCGCACCAAAACCCGCACCGCGCGTCTTGGAATAGAGTTCAATCGGATCGTTGCCCTCAACGCGTGCGCCGTAACGAATGCCGTCGAACCGCGCCAAATTTGCAGACGCTTCAGCGGTCGCGATGATGTAATACGTCGCCACAGCGTAATCCGTATGGGGCAAAGAAATTTCCACAATCTCCGCGCCAAGTTTTTCATACTGCTTCACGGCGGCGTCCACGGCGGCCTTCACTTCCGCGTCGAGACCGCCGATCATGTATTCTTTCGGCAAACCCAATTTCATGCCGCGAATTTTTCCGTCGAGCGCGTTCGCGTAATTTGGAACCGGCTCCGGCACGCTTGTGGAATCGCGCGGATCAACGCCGCTCATCACGCCAAGCAAAATCGCCGAGTCGCGCACGTCTTTGGTGAACGGCCCGATCTGATCCAGCGAACTTGCAAACGCCACCAAGCCGTAACGTGAAATGCGTCCGTAAGTCGGCTTCAAACCGACGCAACCGCACAGCGCGGCGGGCTGGCGAATTGAGCCGCCGGTGTCCGTGCCCAAACTCGCGATGCACTCATCCGCCGCGACTGCTGCTGCCGAGCCGCCGGATGAACCGCCGGGAATCCGTGTCACGTCCCACGGATTGCGCGTGAGGCCGAACGCGGAATTTTCCGTGGAACTGCCCATCGCAAATTCGTCCATGTTTAAGCGGCCAAAAATAATTGCACCGGCCGCTTTCAATTTTTCAATCGCCGTCGCGTCGTAAGTCGAAGTGAAGTTGCCCAGAATTTTTGACGCGCAATTCAACGGCTGATTTTTGACGGCGAGAACGTCTTTGATGGCGATCGGCACGCCGAGCAGAGAATTTTTCGCGCCACTGGAAATCAATTTATCCGCCGCGTCCGCCTGCGCGAGCGCATCCGCCGCGTTGTAGCTTATGAAGGCGTGAATTTTTCCGTCCACACGCGCAATTTGGTCGAGGCACGCCTGAGTGGCTTCGCGCGCAGAAACTTCGCGCTTGGCGAGCTTGGCCATGAGTTCAGAAATCGTGAGTTGGTTCAACATGGCTGATTTTACTCGACGATTTTCGGCACGATAAAAAGTCCGTTGGCCTGACGCGGTGCGTTGCGGAGTGCGTCTTCATGCGAGAGCGATGCGCGGATTTCGTCCGCGCGCGTAACGTTGACCATTGGCACGGCGTGCGCGGTCGGCTCGACGCCGGTCACGTCCAGCTCGCGCAATTTTTCGATGTAGCCGAGGATGCTGCCGAGTTGCGCACCAAGTGATTTTTCCTCTTCGGGCGTGAGCGCCAGCCGCGCGAGGTGCGCGACGTATTTCACATCAATTTCAGCGGATGCCATGCGGGGAAATTAAAGTCCAAAGCCCAAAGTTAAAAGCCCAAAGTCTCCGACTCTCCGGCAGGCCGAGCGGCTTTAGGGCTTGGAGCCGGAAGTTTTATTTTCCACCTCAACAATTTTTTGCTCCGTCAGCGCAGCGCGTTGCGGCATCCGGCTGGCGAGTGCGAGCAGGGAAATGGTTGAGGCGGCTTCGCGTTCGGCTTTTTCGATGCGGGTGAATTCTCCGTAAATTTCCGCGAGTGCGGGTTCTTCGCGCAACGGAAGTTCCTGTCCCGTGCCGGTGCGGAGTGCGAGTAAAATATCGTAGGCCGTGATATTTTCCAGCGGGCGCGCGGGGACAAATGCGGTTTCGATCCCAGCAACTTCGGTGACGAGTTGCGTGTGCGCGAGCGTGCGCAAAACGGATTGCGTTAGCCGGCTGGGAATGCCGAGTTCGGTCGAAAGCTGAATCACGGTTGCGGGGCGCAAACCATTTTGAAAACGCTGGCCGAGACACGTCATCAGGCGTAAAGCGACGAATTCGCGGCCACGCTGGTTGATGTTGTCGGCAAGACGGTCTTGCAAATATGCGGCGCGGTTTTGGTAGGCATATGCAATCTGCACGCCGAACAATAAAATGACCCAGGAAAAATAAATTCCGGCCATGAGCACCGGTAGCAAATAGAGGCTGCCGTAAATAGTGTTATTTGTGATGACGCGCGAGACGAAGAGGTAGCCGAAGACATTGTTCAAATGCCAGAGCGTGCCGGCGACTGCGCCGCCGACGAACGCGGCGGAAAATTTCACCTTGGTGTTCGGCAGCAGCATATACACAAACGCAAACGCGAGCCATAGCATGAGCAGCGGCAGCAGTTGAAAAATGATTTTCCCGACGAACGGCGTGGACGCGATAAAATCCTTAACCGACTGGAACTGCGAGCCGCCCGCGAGACCGAGCGCAGTGATGAGCAGCAACGGGCCGAGCATGATGGCCGTGGAGTAAAGCTGGATTTGCGTGAGTAAATTTCTGCCGCGCGTGACGCCCCAGATGTCATTGAAGGTTTCCTCGATGCGTCCGAGCAGCGAGACGGCGACAAAAACCAACAGCACCACACCCGTCGCTCCGAGCGCGCCGCTCTGGGTTTTTTGCACGAACACCCAGATCTGCCGCGCGATTTCTTTTTGCGCACTGACGGGCACGACGCTGACTGTGTTGGTTGAACTTACGGCGGCAAGCAGGTTGGTGGAAATACTGTTCGTAGTGGCGGTGGTAAAATTATTCGTCACGATTATGACCGCATGATTGTTAGACGCCGTGACGTTGGTGCCGATGGTCGCGGGCGGGATGAGGGCGGCGGTGAGCTTTTCGATGGCTTGTTGAAACTGCTCTTCGCCCTGGTTTTTCAGCAAACTGCTCGTGACGCTCAACGCCACCGCGAGCAGTGGAATCATTGCGATGAGCGTGGAGTAGGACAACGCCGATGCGCGCACCAGACAGCGATGCCGGACGAACTGCCGAGTGACGAGCACCCAGAAATGCACGAAGCGTTCGAGCCGTCCTTCGAGCAAAAAAATTTCGTCCTCGGCATCGGCGGCGGCGCCGGAAAGGATTTTGACAAGGCGGGAAAGCCGTTTACTGACCATGTTGCCGACACGCTAACAAAGTGGGCGACCAAGTCAACGGCGCGCGCAGACGTTTTGCCATTCGCACCGTTTTTGCTCCCGCTAGCCGCCGTTCGCGCTTACGCTGTCGCTGTGGCAATTCTTGGCAAACACAATACGCTCGCGATCATCCGCGCTTCGCAGCCCGGCCTGTATCTCGACGGCGGCGAACTCGGTGAAATTCTTCTGCCCGGCCGTTACATTCCCGCCGGTCTCGCGCCCAAGCAAAAACTTGATGTGTTTGTCTATCGCGATTCCGAAGATCGCCTTGTCGCCACGACGGAAAAGCCGCACGCGATGGTCGGCGAATTCGGCTACATGAAAGTCATCAACGTGAATCCGCAAATCGGCGCGTTTCTCGATTGGGGTCTTGCGAAAGATTTGCTCGTGCCGTTTCGCGAACAGGAAATCCCGTTGCGCGTCGGCGACTGGGCAATTGTTTATGTCGCGCTCGACGCGCAGACGAATCGCATTCTCGCCAGCACGCGGCTCAACCGCCATCTCAACCGCGACACGCCTGCGTATCGCGATGGCCAGCCGGTCAGCATTCTCGTCACCGCCAAAACACCGCTCGGCTACAACGCCATCGTGGACAACGCGCATTTCGGTTTGCTCTACAAAAGCCAGCTCGCCTACGCGCTCAAGATCGGCGCACGAATGAAAGGTTTTGTTCGCACCGTGCGCCCGAATGGAAAAATTGATTTGAGCCTTGATGCCGTTGGCTACAAACGCGTCGCGCCGCTGACGGATTTGATTGTGACCGCGCTCAAGATGAGCGGCGGCAAACTCGCATTTGACGACAACAGTTCGCCGGTGGAGATTCGGCAGAATTTTAACGTGAGCAAAAAGGCGTTCAAACAGGCGCTGGGGAAATTATACAAGACGCGACGCATCGCGTTTACAAAACCGGGCATTGAACTGCTGGAAAATGAAACGTGGACGCCGGGCGCGCGATTAAAACCAAAACCATGAAAGACCAAATCATTCGGTTGCTGGAAGAAAAAGATTACGTTCCGTTGAGCGCGGAAAATTTGCAGCGCCACCTGCGCTTGACGCCAGAGCAGGAACCGGAATTTCAGCGCACGCTTCGCAAACTCGAACGCGACGGTGAAATTGTTCAAATCAAAGGCGCGCGTTACGCGCTCACCAGCGACGCAGATTTGATTCCGGGCCGCATCCGCATGAACCGTTCCGGTCGCGGTTTTCTGCAACCGGATGATCCGAACATCAATGAAATTTCCATCGCCGAAAGCGCCACCGGCACAGCCTTGCACGAAGACCGCGTGCTCGTGCGCCGCGATTCGCGCCGCAAAAACTTTCGCGACGGCGATCAGGAAAACGGCACGGTTGTGCGTATCCTCGAACGCAAGCGCACACAAATCGTCGGCACGCTCGCGCAGAGCAAACAGTTTCTCTACGTCATTCCCGACGACCCGCGCATTCCGCATGACGTTTATGTGACAACGCCGCGCGATGTGGGCAGGCCTGCGCGCGTGGGCGATAAAGTCGTGGTGGAATTGCGCGAATGGGAATCGCGCCACAGTAATCCCGAAGGCGAAATCATCGAGGTGCTCGGCGCGCCGGACGAAGAAGGCGTGGATATGTTGTCCGTGTTGCGCCAATACAACTTGCCGCTGCACTTTCCAAAAAATGTTTTGGCCGAAGCACACGCCGTCGGCTCTGTCGTTCACGAAAAAGATTTGGCCGGTCGCTTGGATTGTCGTGCGCACAACGTCATCACTATTGATCCCGATGACGCGAAGGATTTTGACGACGCGATTTGTTTGGAAAAAGTTTCGCCGGAACAATGGCGGTTGTGGGTGCACATCGCGGACGTATCGTATTACGTCAAACCGGGAACTGCGCTCGATGAAGAAGCGCGCAAACGTGGCAACTCGACTTACCTTGTGGATCGCGTCATTCCGATGCTGCCGGAGGCGTTGAGTAATGAGCTCTGCTCGCTCAAGCCGAACGTGGATCGCCTAACGAAATGCGTAGAATTTCTCGTGTCGGCTGATGGCCGTGTGCTGAACACAAAGTTTCACGCCGCCGTCATCCATTCGCAGCGGCGTTTCAGCTATCAGCAGGTGCTGGAAATTCTGCAACGCGCGCCAGCGGACGAACCGATTGAACAGATGCTGCATTCAGCGCATCAACTCGCGCAGAAAATCCGCAAGCATCGTTTCAAAAATGGTTCGCTCGATTTGGATTTTCCCGAAACGAAAATCCGTTTGGACGAAAACGGCAAGATTTTGCGCATCGAGAAAAACGAGAACGACGTTTCGCACCAGCTCATTGAGGAATACATGTTACTCGCGAACGAAGCGGTTGCGACGCGGCTGATGAGTTTGCGGACGCCGGCGATTTATCGCGTTCACGAGGAGCCGGACGCGCGGCGCTTGCAGGAATATCGCCAAGAAGTCATGGCGCATAACGTCCAGTGCGGCAACTTGAGCCAACCCTCCGAGGTGCAAAAACTTTTAGCTAAACTCGGCACATTGCCGATTGGTTCGGCGCTCAAAATTGGTTTTCTTAAATCGCTCATGCGCGCGTGTTACTCGGTGGAGCCGCTCGGTCATTACGGATTGGCGAAGAAAAAATACACGCACTTCACCTCGCCGATTCGTCGCTACGCCGACCTCGTGGTGCATCGCGCGCTGTTCTATAAAACTCCGGCAAAGGCATCCGCGTTGAAAGAAATTGCCGAACACATTTCCGTCACAGAAAGAAATTCCGCCGATGCGGAACGCGACAGCAAGGACGTGAAGTTGTTTGCGTTCTTGAAAGCGCAGTTGGAATCCGGCGAGCCGATACAATATCCCGCGCTTGTGACCGACGTTCGCAATTTCGGTTTCTTCGTGGACGTGCCCGGCCTCGCGATGAGTGGCCTCGTGCCCTTGTCCACGATTGAAGATGATTTTTATGTCTTCGACGACCGCCGGCGCAATCTCGTTGGCCGCCGCACGCGCCGCGTGATTAAGCTGGGCGACAAGCTTACCGTGCAAGTTGCGAAGGTGGATTCGTTCAAGAAGCAGGTGGATTTTTGTCTGGCCGTGGAAGAACGCAAACCGGCGCCGTTGCGACCGCAAGCGCCGCGTCCCGCGCCCGCACGCCCACAACAATTTTCGCAGCAGAAAAAATCCGCGCCATTTAGACAGGAAAATAAACGTCCGTCATTCACGCCCGCCAACAAATCGCATTGGAAGAAAAATCCGGGGCACGATTCGCAACGGACAGATTCGCGTTCAAATTCTTCACGTCGGGAAGACGCGCGTCCGCAGGAATCCAAGCCGATGTTTCGCACGTCGGGTTCGCAACTGCCGACGTCGCAGCGGCCATTGCTGAAGTCGAGCGGGAGCAGCACGTTTTCGAAACGGCGGCGTTGAGGCGCAAGCCGTTTTAGAGTTTACCTTTGGTGCTGGGCAACTGGCCAGCGATGCGCGGGTCGCGCTGGCGGGCAGTGTCCACGGCGCGGGCGAAGGCTTTGAAGAGCGCCTCGACGATGTGATGCGGCTCGTCGCCGTATAGTAGCTCGAGATGCAGGTTGCAGCGGGCCTCGTTGCTGAAGCCTTGGAAGAACTCGCGTGCCAGGCCGAAACGGAAGGCGCTGGACGCATCCTGATTTTTTTCTGAGTCGGAAATTTTTTTTAACGAAAATTTGTCCAGTCCGCGCCAGACGAGATACGGGCGGCCGCTGAAATCCACGACGCAGCGGGCGAGGCATTCGTCCATCGGCACATACGCTTCGCCGGTGAAAGGATTTTTCGGATCGAAGCCAAAACCGTAGCGGCGGATTCCCTTTTTATCGCCGAGCGCGGCGGCGACGGCCTGGCCGAGCGCGAGGCCGCAATCTTCAACGGTGTGGTGCGCGTCCACTTCCAAATCACCGTGGCAATGCAATTCCAAGTCCACCGTCGCGTGCTTGGCGAAGAGCGTGAGCATATGGTCGAAGAACGGGAGGCCGGTCTTGATTTTGGATTTGCCCTTGCCGTCGAGATTGAGACGGAGGGAAATCTGCGTTTCCAGAGTGTGGCGTTTGATTTTGGCGGTGCGCGCTTTCATCGCGGGAATTAAAGCAGAGTGGCGGGGATTGTCACGGCTGCTTGGCGGAAATTTTTTTCGACAGCTCGTCGATGCGCTGCTGGATGGCGTCGGGCGTGAGCGAGACTTTTTGCGCGGCATGATACCAGTCAATCGCGCGCGGCACGTTGCCCGCATCCGCCTCCAGTTGGGCGAGGCGCGTGGTGATTTGCTCGAAAATAAGTTTGTTTTCCTTTTGGTCTTCGGGCGCGAGCGCGAGCCATTTGCGGACGGCGAGTTCCCAAACATTGCGCGCGCGCTGCGCATCGTGATAGCCCTCGTAATAAAGCCGGCCGAGTTCAAACAGGATGTCGTAGCTGTCGGGATTGTTGCGCAGGCCCTCGTGCAGAAACGCCTCCGCCTCGGCGGTGCGGTGCATCCGTTCACGCAGCCAGAAGGCGGTGACGGTGTAGGCCTGCGGATTGTCGGGATCAAGGTTTGCGGACAGCTTGAGCCACGGCAAAATCTCACGGACGTTTTCGCTGCCGCTCAAATCGCCGCCGGCGCCGCCCTCGTCGAGATGCGTGTGGCGGTCGGGGAAAAAGTGGCGGCCAAAGGCGTCAATCCAGTTGCGCGTCGGGCCGAGAAAACTTTCCTCGTCGCCGTGGTTTTTGTCGCTGACCGCGCCGGTGTCGGCGGCCATGTGCTGGGTTTGAAACGCCTCCTTGTTATCGAACATCGTCGGGTAGTAGCCGCTGTGATAATAGGCGTCGGCCTTCACAAAAAAACTTTGCGCGAACATCCGGCGGCTGTCGCCGAGGACGACGTTGAAGATGTCGCCGCCCGCGCGGCTGCCGCGCCAGGTTTGAAATTGCGGCGTCAGGTGCGCGGCCACGCCGAAGCAGAAAACCAGCAGCGCGATCAGCAGCAGGACGATGGTGCGCGGCGAATTCATTTATCAGTTCACCGGTTTGCGGCGGAAGACGAGGCACGCGCCGAGCAGGAAGGTGGCGATGTAGGCCGTGGCGTAAAGCAGCGCGAGCAAAATGTATTTCCATTCAATCAGCGGCCAGTTGTGGATGATCAGGTCGCGCAGGTCGTAAAATTCCAGGTGCGGGACGATGTAGTAAAGCGCGTTGACGACGGCGCGCAGCGGCTCGTGCATCGAGGTGGCGACTTGATCGAGATGCCGGCCCACGAACAAAATCCCGCCGATGACTATGAAGCAGATCGTGGAGTTGGAGGACGGCGCGGCGAACACGAGCGAGCCGAGCAGCGACATGGCCACGACGATGCCGAGCATGAACCATTGCATGACGCCGGCTTGGAAATAATTCAGCACCGGCCATTGATGTTCGCGCGTGGCGGACAGCGCGCCGAAGAAAATGTAGAAGCACAGCAGCGTCAGCCCGCAGGCAACCCAGCAGCCCAAAAATTTTCCGAAGACCAATTGCATCCGCGTGATGGGCTTGGCGAGCAGCGGGAGCAGCGTGCGGTTCTCGCGCTCGGCGGGAATCTGCCGCGCGGTGGTGGTGACGGCGATGACGAGCGAGGAAATCCAGACCAGCAGCAGGCAGATTTCCTTGAGGTAGCGGGCGATTTTAGAGTCGTTAAAAATGTTGACCGAGGCCATCACGAGACAGATCAGGATGGTCACGATGAACAGGACGTAAAAATCCTTGCGGCGATAGAGTTCCTTGATGACGACGCCGGCAACGGCAAAAATATTTTTCATGGCGTGGTTTGGGGTTGGTAGCCGATGACTTCAAGAAAGGCCTGCTCGAGGTTTGAGTGATGCGCCTTTTTTATTTCATCCACGCGCCCGACCACCTTGAGTTCGCCCTGATGGATGATGGCCACGCGGTCGCAGATGGCCTCGACCTCGCCGAGTTCGTGCGAGGAAAAGAAGACCGTCTTGCCTTCATTTTTTAGGCGCTGGATGATTTCGCGGACTTTCATGCGGCCAAGCGGATCGAGGCCGCTGGTCGGCTCGTCGAGGATGAGCAAATCAGGATTGTTGATGAGCGCCTGCGCGAGACCGGCGCGCTGCTGCATGCCTTTGGAATACGAGCGGATGGGGCGCTTGCTGGCGTGTTCGAGCTCGACGAGTTTCAGGAGTCGCGGAATGCGCTGATCCATTTCCGCGCGCGTCAGGCCGAAAATTTTTCCGTAGAAGCGCAACAGTTCCTCGGCCGTAAGAAATTTATAGTAATAGGTCAGTTCCGGCAGGTAGCCGATGCGCTGGCGCGCGATGGGCTGGCGCACGTCAATGCCGAAGAGGCTGGCCTCGCCGCTCGTGGGCGGCACAAAGCCGAGCAGGACGTTCATCGTGGTGGTCTTGCCCGCGCCGTTCGGGCCGAGGAAGCCGAAGACTTCGCCCGCGCGCACCTCGAGGTCAAGGCCGTTCAGGGCGACCTTGACGCCCTGCCGCATTTCGCGGCTGCGGAATTCGACGCGCAGTTTATGGGTTTTAAGAATGACACTCATGAATCTCGCGTAACGATTGCTGTCCGGGAATTCGGTTGGAGCCGCCGGACGGAATGACAATAAAAAATGCCTTTCCTGACCGCAACTTAATTTGCGGGCGGCGGGCGGAACGATTCCCGCCACGGCAGATTTTTTTTGTAAAGTTCGAGCCGCTCTTGCAGGGCGACGGTGTCCGCTGTCTCGCCGTGCGCGCGTGAAAGTTCGACGGCCTGTCCGGCAATTTTGGCCGCTTCGCCAAATTGTCCGGTTTCCGCAAGCGCCATCGCCAGCGTGTCCAGCATGACGGGCGATGGCGTCGACGACAGGTTGGCGGCCTTAACCGCGCAAGCCAACGCCTTTGCCCCGCTGCGAACCTGCGGATTTTCGGCGGCGGCAAACACGCGGGCGGAATAAATCAAAATTTGAAAATTGTCCGGCGTGAGCTGCACGGCGCGATCCAACTCGTTGACAGCGGCCAGATCGTCACCTTGTTTCAGCAGCAGCCGGCCTTTTTGATAGTGCGCCGCGCCGTAATCCGGATCCAGCCGCAATGCCTCGTCAAACTCGTGCAACGCCTGCGCGGAATGTCCGAGCGCGCCCAGCACAACGCCCAGTCCGTCGTGCAGGGCCGGCGTCTGCGGCTCCATCAGCATCGCGGCGCGCGAGTATTCCAGCGCCTCGTCCAGCTTGCCTTCGCCGACCAGCAGACGACCCATATTGCTGTAAGCCGTCGTCCGTCCCGGATCTAGGCGGATGACTTCTTGATACTCATTCATCGCCTCCGCCGTCCGGTTTTGTTCCTCATAAGCCGCGCCCAGATTGAGATGCGCGAGCGCCGAATCGCCAGTCACGGCCAAAGCGTGGGTGAACAGCGTTTCGCTGTCGCGCCAATAGCTCAACTGTTTCGCCGTCAGCAGCAGACATCCGCCCAGCACCGCGATGGCGGACATCGCCATCCAGCGAGGCGCAAGCTGAAATTCCGCCGCCAAATCTTTTATCAAAAATGCGGCGGCCAGAAAAATTCCGATCAGTGGAAAATAACTGTAGCGATCAGCCAGCGCCTGATCTCCGACCTGCACCAGCCCGATCACGGGCACTAGCGTTCCCAAATACCACAGCCAGCCCATCAGCAAATACGGACGTTGGCGGCGCTGCGTCCAGACGGTTATGGAGATTACGGCCAAAAAAAATGCCGCGCCGAAAAACGTTGCGGGCGCAATGTGTTTTGGCAGCGGATAAAAAACCGCCAGATGCAGCGGCCAGACGGTTTTCAGCAAATAGCCGGTATAGGCGCACGCGACATTTTCCAGTCGCAAACCGGTCGAGACCTGATAAAGCGGAACCATAGCCTGGCTTTTTTGGGCGATGACGGTGACGAAGCACGCCGCCGCCGTCAGGATAAAAAACGGCCATTTCTCCAAAACGAGTTGCAGGTTGAAGGTGGAGGGTTGCAAGTTGCTCGAATCCGAACCTGCAATTTTCAACCCGCAACCCGCAACCCGCCCGAGCGGCCAAAAATCCAGCAGCAGCATCACAAATGGCAGCGTGACCAGCATGGGTTTGGACATAAGGCCGAGCGCAAACGCCAGCAGGCTCAAGGCAAAATAAATTTTGGATTTTGTATTTCTCGCTTGCGACGCTTCGACATAGTGGGCATAAGCGATGAGCGCGAGCAGCGCGAAAAATGTGCTCAAGACATCTTTCCGCTCGGCCACCCACGCCACGGATTCAACATGCAACGGATGCCACGCGAATAAAGCGGCGACAAAAATGGACGGCCACAAAAATCTCGTCAGCCGCCGCAGGAGCGAGAATAACAGGACGGCGTTGGCGGCGTGAATCAGCACGCTGACCAAGTGATGTCCGCCCGCGTTCAGATGAAACAGCTCGCAGTCTGCCATGTGCGAAAGGCAGGTGAGCGGATGCCAGTTACAGGCAATTGTGTGCGTAAAGGACCACTGAAAACCCTGCCAATTCAGCCCTTTTTGAACCATGGGGTTTTGCAAGACAAACAGACCGTCGTCGTAATTGACAAAGCCATTACGCGTGGCCGGCAGGTAGATTAAAATCGTGACAAGTGCCAGCAGCCAGCCGAGTGTGCGCGGACGAGACATTACGGGTTTGTAATTCATTTGCGGAGGTCAAAAAAGCAAAAAGGCCCGGAACACGTTTGTCCCGGACCTTGGGTTGCAAGGAGTTTGAATTACTGGAGCGAATGCGGCGGCGTGAGCGTGCTCAACGTGCAGGTCGCGTTCGTGCCTACATAAGAGCAATCGTAACTGCCGCCCGCCGGGCAGACTGGAATCTGGCCGGTGGAGTTCATCTTGATGTAAGGCGTCAGGTCGTTCGGGAAGTTGATGTTGTCCCCGGTGGTCTTGTGCTGTTCCAGTGCGAACTGGCTTTCGGCCGCATTGATCTGGCGAAGGTTGTTGATGCAGGCATTGGCCTGTGAGGTTTCGCGGGACTTCACGAAGTTGGGAATCGCGATGGCCGCCAGCAGGCCGATGATGGCCACGACGATCATGATTTCCACTAGGGTGAACCCGGCTTTGCGGACTTGTAGGTTTTTTTTCATATATGTGTTTTTATGTTTTTTTATTATTTATGTTATTAGACCGTTACCAACCTTTGCGCCGACTTTCGCCACCCGCTGCGGGCAAAACGAATTATCAAACTATCAGCGACTTAAATTTTAGATTGCGTCCTTGGTTTCAGGCAAATCTCCTCATTGCTGGGCATGCGGCGTAGTCAGCGTGCTGTAACTGCATGTCACCGATGGAATCGTGCCCACCACATTCAATGAATAAGTGCCGCCAGCCGGGCAGGGCGGAATCGAACCCTTGGCGTTCAATTTAATGTAGGAAGTCAAATCGTTCGGCCAGGAAATCGTATCACCTTGATGCTTGCCCGCGTCCACGGAGAACTGCTGGATGGCTGCGTCAATCTGCCGGAGATTGTTGATGCAGGCGTTGGCCTGCGACCGGGCGCTCGCCCGCAGCAGGTTTGGAATCGCAATCGCACAAAGCAGACCGATAATGGCGATTACAATCATAATTTCCACAAGCGTGAATCCACGCTCCCCATGGTTAATTTGGGTGGTTTTCATTTTTTTTTGGCGTCGTGAACACCCGGCAGGCGGATTATTTATGATTACTAATTGTTCACAGATTGCCTGCCGGAAACGTTGGGACTTTATTAGCACAACCAATGCCAGCATTCAAATCCTTAAATGATTATGTCCGCAATCAAAAAAAACGAAAACCCCCGGGGCCGAAGCCTCGGGGTTGGAATTAAACAACTAATCTTACTGGAGCGCGTGCGCCGGGGTGAGCGTGCTCAAAGAGCAGGTCGGGCTTGTGCCAACCGAGCTCAACACATAAGTGCCGCTCGCGGGGCAGGCCGGGAGGCTGCCGGCGGAGTTCAGCTTGATGTAAGGCGTCAGCGCCGTGCCCAGCGT
>CAIRJF010000034.1 GCA_903878805.1 uncultured Verrucomicrobia subdivision 3 bacterium | reverse complement strand
CGAGCCAATGCTCGTGCCCGCGGTGCCGTCATATACCGCAATCGAACCGCCGGTGTTGGCCACCAACACCTGATTGGAAATCGCACTGTAAGCCAGCCCGCGCGTGGAGCTCGTCGTCGCCACCGACGCCCAAATGTTGCTCAAGGCATAAGCCGAATTTGTTTCGATTTGTTGGACGGTTTGCGCTTGAGCTCGTTGAAACATGGCCGTGACCAGCAAGGCGCCGGCCAGCAATTTCCCTGACAAATTAAGTCCCGCTTCGATTTTGGTTTTCATTTTTGATTTGTGGTTTTGTGGTTTAGTTGAGAGTGGGCGTGAATATTGGTTAATCAAATGTCAAATGGGGGTTGCTGGAGTTACATCACTAAAAGCCTTGAATAATCGGAAAGGTTGCCTGTAAACGGGGCAAATCCTGATCAGTCGGACTGCTGGGCGCACCAAAGCCGGGACCCGGCACGAGACTGGAGTTGTCTTTGATGGCATTTCCGCTGGCGATGTAGCCGGAGCGCCATTTCCAGTATTCGGAGTGGCCATCCGCAAAACTGATCAAGCCGCCGTTGTTATGTCGGTCCGTGGGCAGCTTCCAATACAGGTAAGTTCCCCCACCGGCGTTGTAACAGGGAAATTCATTGTTATCAATGCTGTTGGCCGAGACATCAATGAAAACCGAGGCGTTGACCGGGCTGGGATTGTTGATGGCGGTGAACTTGGAGAAGCTGCCGGTGGTCGGCGGCCCGTCGCCATTGTCATTGGCCTAGTTCATCCCGCAACTGATGGAGTAGCTGCGGTCGCGCTGAACTTTCCAAGTGGTGTCCAGCGACTGATCGGTCGGACAGTGGTAAATGCCGACACTGTTATTGTAGGGATAAAGCAAACCATATTGTAAAGCCCACGCCGAGTTTTGCGCCTGCGCGCTCGATTCCAGACGGGCACTGCCGTTCCAAGTGCCAACACCTAAAACGCTGCCGCCCTTGACCCAGGCGTTCGCACCGCAAGCGCTGTTGCCATTGCTGTGGTTATTGACAATGCGGTCACTGGAATCTCCGAGATAAATGGTCCAGGCCAGAACCAGTTGCTTGGTGTTGTTGAGACACTGGGTGGTCTTGGCTTTCGCCTTGGCGGCGGATAAGGCCGGCAGGAGCATCGCCGCGAGGATGGCGATGATGGCAATTACCACCAATAGCTCGATCAAAGTGAATCCCACCAGTCTGCGAGTGTTTCCGTTTCCTTGTTTGGGTTTTAGGTTCATTGGTTGGTAATTATTTTATTCATGCCCATCAGCCAAAACTCTAATGAGGCAACCGTAACACCAATTTCATTTTCTGCCATAGCCTGTTTTAGGGGTGTGAACACAGAGTGAATCATTTTTCCAGAAAGCGCACCACGGCCTCGGTGCGGGTGCGCACGCCCAGCCGTTCAAAGATTTTTTTGATGTGGCCATGCACGGTCCAGACGCTGATGCCCATGGCCTGCGCGATTTCCTTGTCCACGCCGCCCTTGCTCAAAAGCAGCAGCACTTCGTTTTCACGCGGTGAAAGTTTAGCCAGCGCATCGGTGTGCCGGCCCGTGCGTGAGCGCAGCAGGGCTTTGAAAAATTGATTCACCGAGGCAAGGCAGTCTTCCGCCAACGTGCCGGGGAGCACGCCGGCTTGCAGCAGCGGATCCAGAATGTTGGCCGGGTTCACGCGCTTGAGCATATACCCCTCCGCACCGCCGGGCGTGGAAACAAACATGTGATCGCCGTCCACCGACACGGAATAGGCCAGACCGAGGATGCCGGACGGCAGCGCGGTCAGGCCACCAGTAAATTCCATCCCCAACCGTTCCGCCAAACTGCGGTTGAGCAGAACCAGCCTCGGCTTGTGGGCGGCGAGCATATCCGCAAATTTTTCAGGCGAATCACAGACGGCGGCGGAAAAGCCAGACTGATGATTGATGCACCAAGCAAGCGCCCGCCGCAAACCTGGGTCAGTCTCTACGATCAAAACCGTTGGCAAATCTTTGCGCGCGACATCCGGGGTGATTTTGATCTGGGCGAGACGTCCAGCCAAGGTGTGCACGGTGGTGTAAGTCCACATGATCGGGTTGGCGGACCACTCGAAGGCCACGATAAGTTCGCGCGGAAAAAGTTTGCAGGCCGTCTCCCAGCCTTGGCGGACGATGGTGCAATAAATCGAGGCGGCGGTTTGGGCGGCGGCATCCAGATTATCCGTGCAAAGCGGAAAAAAGTAGGCGTTACCGGTGTGGCCGATACGCGCGGCAAAAGTTTTGTCCGATTCTCCGGCGGCGGGAAAACGGTAGCGGCGGATCAGGAGTTGCTCACGCCAGTAACGCGCGTCGGTCTTGGGGAAACCAGTCTGGTTCTTTTCGCCGTTCAACGCCACATCCCAGCCCTCGACAACGATGGTCTCAAAAATTGCCTTGGCCTCCACGGCGGCGGCCGTCTGGTTGGCCGCTCCAAGCACAAAAGTATGCCGGCGTCCATGATGCTGGATTTTAACCGACCAACCGGCGGCTTTGAGGCCTTGCCCGCCCCGGATGCCGGAATTTTTAAAAATACGTTTTGACCAGGGATTCAGAATCTCCGCCGGTGCGGTCGGTTCGCTTGAACGGTGCTTGGACATTCCTTAATAGGAGCTAATTTTCTTCAGGCAAGTCAATGGTTGCAGCAAACATTTTTGTGCGGGAAACATCGGTCAAGATTTGCCGGCCAGCAAATTATTTTTTTCTTTCACCGCCGCCGGCGCATGTGTGCCGTTATGATTCACAGCCGGGGAAATTTCCGGGGCAACCCGGCCATGGCTTGATGGCAGCCCGCGTTTGTAATGTTCATTTTTTCGCAGGCTGGCCGCCGCCGCTTCGTCAAGGACAATGGTGGTGGCGGGATGAAGCTGGAGCGCCGTCGCCGTGACCATCGTCATCAGCGGCCCCTCGATGGCACAGGCCAGAATATCGGCTTTTTCCGAACCGGTCGCCAACAGCAGACAGCGGCGCGCCTCCAAAATTGTTCCTACGCCCATGGTGATGGCGCGGCGCGGCATGGGCTTGTCTTTGGGGAACAACGGAGAATTCTGCGCCCGGGTCATACGCGACAGCGTCTCCACCCGCGTCCGGGATCGAAATGCCGACAGCGGCTCGTTAAAACCCAAATGCCCGTTCAGCCCGATGCCGAGCAATTGCAGATCAATGCCGCCGTTCGCCGCAATCAAGCGCTCGTAATGCGCACATTCGGCCTCCAGATTTTCCGCCAGGCCGTGCGGCAAATGCGTGTTGGCCGGATCAATATTCACCGCATCGAAAAGACGCCGCCGCATGAAATAGTGATATGAACACGGGTCGTCCGGCGCCAAGCCGACATACTCGTCTAGGTTGAACGTGCGGCAGCGCGAAAAATCCAGACCGTTTTCCTGATGCATCTGCACCAATGCCTCATAAACGGTCTCCATCGTCTTCCCCGTTGCCAAACCCAGCACCAAGTCTGGCTTGGCCAGCACAGCCTCACCAATCAGGTTCGCCACCACGCGCGCCGCCGACTCTGCATTTGGTTGGATGATAACTTCCATGTATTTTACGCGTAAACCATACTCCAAGCGCGGTCGCGCGGAATCCCCCCGTATTGGGGGTTTTACAAAGTCGAAGACGCAGCCAGACTTTCAACAGACTTGCCGATCGAAATATTTTAAAAACAAAAATGCCAAAATATTTTTTACCTGCTCTGCTCGCCTGCCTGTCGCTGCTTGGCGGCTGCAAAACAGCGAAACCAATTCAGGAAAGCCAGCTGCCGGTCTGGCGCGGCGTGCATCTCTGGCTCGACCGCGAATCGGCGGCGCAGGAACTCATCCCCACCCTGCCGCGGCTGGCTGCCGATGGCGTGAACATCGTCGTTCTCGAGATCAACTACAGTTTTCAATTTCAAGCACATCCCGAATTGCGCGACCGCCATTTCATCACCCGCACCACAGCGCACAAACTCGCCATCGCCGCTCGCCAGTGCGGCATCCGCCTCATTCCGGAATTCAACTGCCTCGGCCACCAATCTTTCGGCGGACGCATCGGGCCGCTGCTGAAATCACACCCAGAGTTCAGCGAGACCCCCTCACGCACGCTGGCCGACACCAATGTCTATTGCCTCGAATGGCGTCCGCAGTCGCCCGGCCTGAACGAAATAATTTTCTCGTTGATTGATGAAATGGCCGAGGCGTTTGAGGCGGACGCCGTTCACGTCGGCATGGATGAAGTGTATCTGCTCGGCGCTGACGAGTGCCCGCGCTGTCAGGCAAAAAATCCCGCCGAACTTTTTGCCGCGCAAGTCAACGCGCTGCACCAACACATCGTCGGCGAAAAAAAATGGCAGATGCTCATGTGGGCCGACCGCGTCATCGGCCCCAAATTCCAAGGCTATTCAAAATACGACAATGCCAGCAATGACTTGAGCGCCGCGATTGATTTGATTCCGCGCGATATCGTGATGTGCGACTGGCATTACGAGTGGCGAAAAAGTTATCCGTCGGTTCCGTTCCTGACCGCCCACGGTTTTCAAGTTTGGCCGGCCGGATTTTTGCCATTGAAAGCGGCGCAGGCTTTTAGCGATTTTTCGCAGCAGCAGACCAACTCACTAATCCTCGGCTGGCTCGCGACCACGTGGAACGAAACTAGCATCACCAATTCACCAAACTGGCCGCCCATCAGAGAAATTATTCCGTGCTGGCGCGACTCGGAAAAATGATTTTAATGTCTCGTTTCCGTTGGCGTCGCCGTTTTCGGCGGATGAAAAAATAATGCCAGCGCCGCCACGGCGACCAAGCCGCAGACCATCGGCACCAAAAACAAACCGTGGAAGTTGGTCACGCCGTCGTGCGTAAAAACTTTCTGGCCGAGATACGGGCAGACTGAATTGGCCAACAGCGCGCCGAGGCCGAGAATCATCACGTTGAACAATCCTTGAGCGCTGGCCCGCGCATCCTTGGGAAAATACGCGTCCACAAAAATGTAAACCGTGGCGAAGAAAAACGCGTAGCAGATGCCGTGCAGGATTTGCACCGCAATAATCAGTCCCGGATGCCCGGGGAAAAACGCATAGGTCGCGAAACGCGCCGCATGGCCGAGGATGCCAACAATCAGCGTCGCGCGCCAGCCAAGCCGCTTGAGCGTCGCACCGAGAATGAACATCGTAGAAATTTCCGCGATCTGCCCGACACTCATCACCGGCATGATCCAGTTGCCGGGAATACCAACGCCGCCCGCTGCCTTGTCGGTGCCGAGAAAACTTCCCGTCCAGTTGAAATAACAATTATGCACAAACGAATCCACCAGCGTCACCAGCCACAACACCAGCACAAACGGATGCTTCAACAATTTCAGCGCCTCCAGCCACGCGAGTTTTTCCGCGCCGGATTTTTTGGGCGGCGTATGCGGCAACACGAAACTGAATGCCGCCAGAGCCAGTGAGGCGATTCCCGCCACGGCAAACGTCCAGGCGGTCGCCGCCTTCAGTTTTTCTCCCGTCAATCCAGAACCCAGCACCGCACCAAGCCATTCAATCGCACCGTGCGCATTCGCGGCGTGAACTTTATCCCAGTCTACCAGGATGAACGTGAACGGCCACGCGGCCAGAATCCACCCGATTGTCCCGCCCATGCGCACCAGGCCAAATTCCTTCTGCGAATCTTTCATGTTCGCGAACGCGATGGAATTCACGATGGAAATCGTCGGCACATACAGCAGGCAATGCACAAGCATCAAACCAAAAAACGGCCAGAAGATTTTAGTGAACGCCAGCCCCAGCATCGCCAGTCCGCCGATGAGATGGCTAAATGCGAGAAATTTTTCCGCCGCGAAATTGCGGTCGCAAAACTGATTGCTGAAAAACATCCCGACGATGGCAGCGAGCGGAAAGGCGTTGAGAATCCACGACTGCTCGCCCGGCGAAAACCCGAGGCTGGGCAGGTAGCCGAAAATCAGCGGCAGCCACGCGCCCCAGATGAAAAATTCCAGCGCCATCATCACAAACAGTTTGAAGCGAATATTCATGGTTTTTTTAATTTTAAATTTTTACCACGCGTCCTCTGCGCACGGATTTTTCCTCGGCCTCACAAATTTCCAGCGCCGTCAACGCGTCGCGCGCCGTCACAATTTTCGGCTTCCGCCCGTGCGCCACGCAATCCACAAAATAGCGGATTTCCGCGTCGTAGCCGTCGCCTTTATCCAGTTTGACTGTGCGTGATTTTTTTCCAACCTCGTCCACGCGCAACGCCGCCGCGCCGCGTGCGAGATCAAAATTCATGGAGGCACGGTCACAAAACAGCGTGAAGCCCATGCTAAAACCGGACGCCAGCAGCCAACTGCCTTCGGCCGAAACCGCCGGCCCGCCGGGATAATGATATTGCGTCAGAACGTGATTGATCATGCCGCCCTCGCCAATGACGCCGGTGGAAGAAACGCCTTGCGGCCGGCCGAACAAATAATTCACGAAGTCCGTGTCGTGAATGTGGAGATCAAACAGCGCGCCACCCGAATGCACGCCCGCACTGCCCCAAGCTGGCATGGCGGATAGCCGATGGAAGCTTGCCGACCGCACTTCGCCATAAGTTTTTTCGGTCACAATTTTTTTCAAAAAGCTCCAGCCCGGCCAGAATCGCATGCACATCGCCGGCATCAGAAATTTTTTGGACGTGGCGGCAACTTTTAATACTTTGCGTGCATCGGCAGCACTTTCTGCCAGCGGCTTTTCGCAAAGCACATGCCTGCCTGCTTGCAACGCCGCGATGACCTGCGCCGGGTGCAGTGCCGTCGGCGTGCAGATGTCCACCAGTTCCACGTCGCGGTCGGCCAATAATTCGTCGAATTGACGATAGACTTTCACCCGCGCGCCGAGCCGGATGTCGCCGGAGTTTTTGATGTTGCCGGCCACGCCGCACAACACCCCGTTTTGCGGCAGCCGCGTCGCCGCGCATACCGCCACAACCCGCGCCTGCGGATTGTTCAAATACGAACGCAGATGCGTCACGCCCATGAAACCCAGGCCGACCACGGCGACATTCACTTTGCGGATTTTTTTTGGCGCCATGTTAAAATCAATTTTTCAAATGCCGCATAACAAGTTCACGCGCGGCAACGATGTCTTTTACACGCTGCTCGCCCGCCTCACGCTCGATGACCAAATCGCCGGCAAAATGCAAATCACGCAGCGCCGAAAAAAACGCCGGCCAATCCACGTCGCCGAAACCGGCGGCGACTTCCGTTCCCCAAGTGCCGGGGATTTTCGTGCTCGTGGCGTCCTTGATGTGGAACTGCCGCAGCCACGGCACCAGCGCGCGCAACGCCGCGACCGGATTGCCTTTGCCGTAAAGAATCATGTTCGCCGGGTCAAAATTTACGCCGACGTTCGGATGATTCAGCTCGGTCAAAAAAGTAGCGAGCGCCGCCGCCGTTTCCTGGCCGGTCTCCAAACCGAGTGCAATTTTTTTGGCGGCAAAAATGTCGGCCACCTGCCGTAGCCGTCCGAGCATTTTGTCAAACGCCGGGTCGGATTTCTCGTGCGGCAGAAAACCGGCATGAAAGGTCACGAGACGCAGACCGAGCCGGGCGGCGATTTCTGCGCTCGCTTGGATCGCTTGCAGATTTTGCGGCCAAGTCGCGTCCGGCGCGATGCCGCCGGTCGCACGAATGGTTTCCAGCGTGGTATAATCCTCGCCGATGCAGCCGAACATGCCGGAGATAATTTCAATTTTACTTTGCCGAAAAATATTTTCCGTCTCGCCCCAAACCACCGGCGATTCGCGCAGCGGATCGAGCGCCAACTGGACGCGTCGGACGCCGGTGGCCGAGATTTTTTCCGCCAGCTCGCGCGGATTTTGCGCCTGCAACGACCAACTGCAAACCGCAATTCGATCAACGGCACTGGTTTGAATTTGGCTCATGGGTTCGTGGAATTTTTTTTGAAGCTGGCCGCACGATTTTGCTTCGATTTTTCTGCCGCGCGCGGCGATAGCAATGGCGCGAAATCCTGTTCCAAGATTTTTTGCGCACCGCCGATGACGCGCTCCCAATCAAATGCCGGGCCGGGATCATTTTTGTTCGTCTGGATGTGATAATGCCCCAGCACGCCCTGATATTTTTCCAATTCGTCGTCCGGCAGTTTGCGCGGAATCAATTGACCGGCGGCGTCAACCGGATAACGGCATTGTAGCTTCGGAAAAATCTTGCACAGCGCCGCCGTCAATTTCGTCAACGCCGCATATTGTTCAGGCGTGAAATCGTATTGCACCAGATCCTCGCCTTGAATCACGCCGCGCACCGGCGCGTTGCGCGCGGGATGACCGACAAAATTTTTCGTGCGCAGTCCGCTGTCGCCAAATCTTTTTGGAATGGTGATGAAAACCTGACCGCCCGCGTTGGTCTGATACCACTGCGCAAACGGATTTTTCCCGGCCGCCGGATACGCCCCGATGTTAGCGATTTCCACACCGATGGAACGGTCGTTGGACGTAGTCGCGTGCCAAGCGCGCTCCTTCAAGTCGAGCGTCTGATAAATCGTGCCGTCCAAATCCAGCATGAAGTGCACGCTCAAATCGCGGTCGTCTTGTAGCACCAAAAAACACGTCCGGCTCGTGCCGCACACATCGAAGTGCATCACGAATTGGTCCACCACGCTTTGCAACAACGGCAAATCCCAGCCACCACCGCGAACTTTTTCCACCTGCTCCGGCGTCAAATTTTTCTGGCGCAGTCCGTAACGATTTGGCGTTTTTAGGGTTCGCACTTCGGCACAGGAATTCGACCAGTCCGATTTTTCCAGCGGTGCAAAACGGCGTTCGACGCGATAGCCATCATAGCCGCCGGGATCCAGCCACAAAACGACCGGCGTGCCGGTGTGGAAAAATTGTCCCGCCACCACGATTTCATCGCCGCAACGCGCTTCCGACTGGCCGGGACGCGTCACCGTGCTACAGCCGCCGGCAATAACCGCCAGCGTGAACAAGGCAAAAATGTTTGCGGCCCTCATTTCAATGAATGTCCGTGAGCGGACGTTGAAAAACCCACTCCAACCCGCGCTGCAAACGCTCGCGGACGTGATCGGAATGGTGTCCCGGTGGTTCGTAAAACGCACAGCGCGCCGGACGTGACTGCAGCACCTCGAAAATTTTTCGCGCGCCGATGTTGGCGGAATATTCATCCTTGGCCGCGCCTTCCAAATAAATTGCCTGACCGGGTGCAAAAGCATTTTTATTTTCGCGCACGATTGTCAACGGGTCATTGTCCAGCCAGCGTTGCCAGATGCTTTCGCGAAAATTACCGCGTTCGTCGTAGATCCAGTCAAATTCGCCGCGATGAATAAATCTGCACGGCGCGTAGGCGGCAGACAAGCCCAGCGCGTAAGTTAAATCGCCGTTTTTGGGAACCGGTGATTTGCCGGCGGCGATGTTTTTGATTTCCGATAACGGCACGTTCGCCACCGCCGCCACTTTGACGAGCGGCAGGTGGCTCGTCGGGAAATCCGAATCCGGACTCATGGCGATCACTGCGTCAAACAGTTTTTGCCGTGAGCTGCCCAGTCGCAGCGCGCCGAAGCCGCCGCTGGAATGGCCGGCGATGACGCGCCGCACGCCATCCGCTGGCGCGGGATGGCGCGATTCCACAGCGGTGACGATTTCATCGCAGACGTAATTTTCGTAATTGCCCTGCGCGGACGAATTCAAATACTGGCTGCCGCCCCAACGCGTTTTGCCGTCCACCATCACAATGATGACCGGCGTAATTTCGTCGGCGATTTTTTGGGTGAATTTCAGCCACACGTTTGAATACTGGATGAAGCCCAGCGTGGTGTTGCCGTAGCCCGGCAAATAATAAACCACCGGCAACCGCGCACCATTCGTCGCCTGCGCGGGCAAAAAAACCGGCACTGGCCGCACGGTTGGATCGTGCAGCGGATTGTTTTTTAGCTCCCGGCTCTCGAATTGCAGAACTTCTAATCGCGGCTCGCCAGCAATCAAAATTCCCGGCGCCAGACTCAACAGCAGCAAAAACGCGCCGAGCCAGCGCGCTAAATTGTTGCCGTATTTTTCGGGCACATTCATTCGTGATTCACGCGCGGCCGAGCCGCTTGGCCAGTTTGTTTTTCACGTCGTCACGGAATTGTTCAACAAATCCGGTTATAAAATCCACGATGTCCTTTGATACGTCCGCGATGAGCGGCGTCAAATCCAGACCAAAAATCACCTGCGTGGCCGCGTCGGTCGAATGTGAGTCAAAAAAAGTCGCGTTCGCCGAACGGCGTCCGAGCGTGGCGAGGTCGTAACGTTTGCCGCCCGCAATTTGCGAGTCAAAAACACCATTCAGCTTAGCGGCCAATTTGTCATGACCGCTTACGTCCATGACCACCTTTTCAGCATCGGCCAGCCAGTCGAGATTGCGCCACACTTCGCAGCCAATAATTTTTTTTGGCTGCTGCGAATGCGGTAATTCGCGTGCGGCCTGAATCACCGCGACGACCACGCCGATGTGCGTGTCATGCTTGTCGGCCGGATTGTGCGTGTAAATGATTTCCGTTTTCGTCGCCGTGAGAATTTTTGTTAAATCATTTTTCAACGCAGCATCCGTCGCGCTTTTCACCGCGCTGCTGGGAAAATCCAACTGGATCATCGCGCCATATTTACCAAGCTTCGCCGCCCGATTCTGTTCGCGCCTGCGCACGGTCAACATCTGTTCGTCGGAAAAATTTTTGTATTTTCCCGTCCGCGCGCTGCCAGAACCGTTCGTGCAGGTCACACCCCCAAACCATTTCGTTTTGCTGGCAAAACATTCCACGATGCCGTGGAAGGCCATGAATTCCAAATCATCCTGATGCGCGCCGATGCCAAGATGCGTCACGCGTTTGAGCGCAGGGGCAACGGGTTTAGCGTCCGGCACATAAATTTCAGCCGTGGAATTATGGAACTGCATAAACTTATTTTTTCAACGCCGGCAGACTCGCCGCCGCGACCGCCTGCCCGACGCGCCGGGATTTTTCGTCCGGCACTCGCAACTCGATTTTATGCGCGACTTCGGGAAAATGTTTTTTCAAAACTTCGTTCGCTTTCGCAATCACGATGTCACCACCGTTGCCGGTCGTCACGCGGCCCAAGATCAAGGCCGATTCGTAATCGTAAAACTCCGTGTATTGTGCCAGCGCGCAGCCGAGATAGATGCCGACGGTCTCGTAAATTTTCGCCGTGCGCGCGTCGCCTTTAGCCATGAGAGCTTGAACTTCTTTGAGCCGTTCGGGCAAACCCAATTTTTCCGGCAGCGAAATTTTTGCGGAGGGTAAAAGTTTGTTCACCGCCTGTTGCGAAAAATACATCACGCCGGTGCCGCGATCTTTTGACCATTCGTCTTCCGCCGCCGCCGGATTCATGTCCACCGGCACGAACGCGAGTTCGTTCAGCCAGCCCGGAATGCGACCGTGCCGATCCATGAAACCCGCCGCCTGGCTCGAACCCATCGCGATGCCCAACATGCCTTTCGCGCCAAGCGACAGCGCGCCCGCCAGAGCCGTCACGTCACCGTCGTTCATCACCTGCACCGGCACATTCCACTCGCGCTGGATGCGTTTGAAAACCTTCGCGGCTTTTGCAAAATCTTTTTTCCGAACCGCGCGCAGCAGCGAGGCCACGCGAATTTCATTATCAACAATAATGCCCGCCGAGCTGCCGCCGATGGCGTCCACGCGCGGCAAATACGCGGCGGCGCGATGCAGCCCGCTCACGATGTGATGATAATGATATTCGGGATTCGATTGCGTTTTCGGATCCCACGGCACTTCATCTGTGAACACGGGCGTGCCGTCAATGACCGCCGAAAATTTGTAGTCGCTCGCACCGAGATCAAAACCGATGCGGCAGCCTTTGAGATGTCCGCCCGCCGCAATTTTCGATTCCTTCGCCGCCGGAACTTTCTCCGCTTTCGTGACGAACACTTGAAAGGTTTTGGCGTAGGCCGCCGTCATCATGTCGAAGTCAAACTTCCGCGCGCCGCGCGGCGAATAAGTTTTCCGGATGGCCTCGCCGATTTTTTCCGGTCCGCCGACGTAGAGTTTTCCGCCGCCCCACGCCCACAAAATAAATTTCACCAGCCGCTCGGCGTAACACAGCGTAATCGCATCCGCGTCGGGCAGGACAATCGTTTCGTAACGCGAGACAAGTTTGTTCTCACGTTCGAGGGCGATGACCAGCGGCACGGCGCGGCCAGATTTTTTCGCGGCGGCTACATAGTTGCGATTGAATAAAACCGCCGGCTGGAACCGTTCGTCCAGCGGCGCGGGAAAGATTTCAGGAAGAAAATTCATCTTCAGTCAGGTTTGGAAAGCGGACGATAATTCACCCCCATCGCGTCGAGGCGTTTTTCGTTCACCGCAGCGCGCGTTTTGAAATTGTCGAAGTCGCGCGCATCTTTAGGCGACCAGTCGGCCTCGGCGAGCGCACCGAGACGTGGGAACATCATATATTCCACTTTGCGTAAATTCGGAATGTATTCCGTCCACAAATTAGCCTGGCCGCCGAGCACATGCGACTGAAATTCAGTCGGAAGATTCGTGGGCATTGGATCAAACTGATAAATTTTTTTCAGCGGCAGAAATCCGCCGATGGCTTTGGGTTCCATCGCCAGCTTGTTGGTGGATTGGTAATGATCGAAGTAACAAAATTTTGTCGGCGCCATCACCACATCGTGACCGCTCGCGGCGGATTCCGCGCCGCCGCCAATCCAGTCCATCAACGCCGCGCTCGGCGCGAGACCGCCCTCGCGGATTTCGCTCCAGCCGATGAGATTTTTGCCGCGCGCGTTCACGATTTTTTCGATGCGCCGGATGAAATACGCCTGCAATTCCTTTTCATTCTTCAGACCTTCACTTTTGATGCGCGCCTGACATTCGGCGCACGCCATCCAGTTCGATTTGACGACCTCATCGCCACCGATGTGGATGTATTTTCCAGGAAACAACCCAGCGACTTCCGTCAAAACATTTTCAAGGAAAACGAACGTCGCCTCATTGCCCGCGCAATAAACACCGGTGAAAACCCCGCCTTTGTCGGGCACGGCAATTTGTGCGTTCGGACAGGCGAACTGCGGATACGCCGTGAGCGCCGCCGAGGAGTGGCCGGGCATTTCGATTTCGGGAACGATGGTGATGTGCCGCGCGGCGGCGTAGGCGACGACTTCGCGGATGTCGTTTTGCGTGTAAAATCCACCGTAGCGACCATGCTTATCGTAAGCCGTCGCGGAATTTGAAGCGAGGCCGAAACCGATGTCGTCGCGCCACGCGCCAACCTCGGTGAGCTTGGGATATTTTTTTATCTGGATGCGCCAGCCCTGGTCGTCCACCAAATGCCAGTGAAACGTATTGAGCTTGTAAAGCGCCATCAAATCCAAAACCTGTTCGACCTCGGCCTTCGTAAAAAAATGGCGGCTGACATCCAGCATGAAGCCGCGCCAGACGAAACGCGGTGAATCAGAAATTTCCACCGCCGGCACATTCCACGAAATCCCTTTTTGTTTTTCAGCGGAGAAAACTTCCGGCGGCAACAGTTGCAGAAATGTCCGCGAACCGTAGAACAAGCCTGCCGAAGTTGCTGCTTCGATGTAAATACAGTTGGTAAATACAGTGATGTTGTAGCCTTCTTCGCCATAGCTATCTAACTTGTTGGTCAACAGCAGAAAACCAATTTCGCCTGCCATTGGCATTGAGAGACTATTTTCAACTGGCAATTTGTAACCAGTAGATTTTCGGAGGGTGGTCGCGAGCAGCTTCGCTTCGTCCTGACCGCCTTTGAAAAAAGTGATTTTTGTTTTTGATGTCAGATCAAATTGGCCCGACAACATTTTTATATTTTGCGGTTGCGGAATGAGCGCCGGTTCGTTGCCGCCGGCAAAGCTGCTTGCCACCAGCGACAATACGAACATTCCGAGAATCAATTTTAATTTCATAATTTATTTTCTTTCGTCGTCATCGCGGCGTCTTTCAATTGCGGACCGGAAACAAGATTCTGGTCGAGCGTGTCGCCGGAATATTTGGCGAGCAGGTTTTTGGCAATGGCAACCGTGTCGCCAGTCGGCTGCACCGGAAAGGATTTTGTCGAGCGCGTCCAGCCGTATTCCCAGTCCTGAATTTTTTTGCGGACGGAATCCTGATTGAACTTGTCTGGCTGGCCGACGGCGCCGTTGAGCGCTTCAAGCCATAATTGCCAGCGGTGGAAATAATAATCGCCGAGCAGCCCGTTCCATTGGCGGTTGGCGTAGTCCACATGGCTTTGCGGCACAGTCCACGTCGTCAGCAACGTGCGGGCGTTCCACTCGCAAAGATTTTTTTCTTCCGGCGTTTCGCCCCAGGCGCGGGCGTCGGCGAGCCAGGAGCCGAGGAGAAATTCTTTTCGCGTGCCAGCCAATGCATCCATATCTCGAATGAGATCAAGCAGCTTGTGGCTGAACAAGCGCAATTGCGTGGCGTCCCGGGCTTGAAACGCGCGGAGAATGGCCTGATGGTAATGCGTGCCCAGATCGGCCATGACTTCGCGACCAAGATCAGCCACATCGTAGCGATAGCCGTCGCTCGCACCGCACGCGGGCGCGGCTTCCAGCAATTGCCGCCAAGCCACGACCAGATTCGTCTCGGCATAAGGCGGCGTGGTGCCGGCGGACGGACTGGCGCGCTGGGCCGGGTCAAGCGACGGCCGGGCGCAGATTACGGAATCGTGATGAACAATTTTCGGGCCGCGTC
Source organism: uncultured Verrucomicrobia subdivision 3 bacterium (assembly GCA_903878805.1). Taxonomy (GTDB): domain Bacteria; phylum Verrucomicrobiota; class Verrucomicrobiia; order Limisphaerales; family UBA11358; genus UBA11358. The sequence goes on along the minus strand of CAIRJF010000034.1, from coordinate 24,149 downwards.
TTGGGCCGCTGACATTCCACGCGGAATCAAAAAGCGTCTGCACCGCGAGCCGCGCAGCGGGATCGGCGGCACCGTAGCGGCAGCGCACATAATCGTCGAGCCACAGCTTGTAATCCGGCGCATTGGTGCGCCATGTCTGCGCGAACAGCATTTCCCAAACGGCTGGATGCGTGTCGCTGCCTTCCATCAAGCCACCAATGCCGCGCATGAAACCTTTGCCCGATCCGGCCCCAGCCAGCGCCTGCGCCGGCCCGTCGGCCATCCACGCGAGCCGGCTCGCGATGAAATTGTTGCCGCCGAAATTGTGAATCGAGCACCACAGCCAGGGCGTGCCGCCGAATTGATTTCGCGACCGCCAATTTTCGTGGTCCTCGCAATACAAATCGAGAACAAGACATTTGCTTTTGTCCAACGCATCAAGCATCGGCTGGAGCGGATTTTTTCCCCACGACTGGAATACCCAGATCACGTCAGGATCGGCGGCGGCCATCGGCGCATAAATTTCCCGCGCGCAAGCGGCGAGGTCAATACCGTTGGTATCGCCGCCCTCATGGAACGGGTCGGCGGCAAGAAATTTTGCCGGGCCAAAATAATTTTTCTGTGCGCGATAAAATGCCGTGGCGAATTTTGCGAACAGCGGGTCGGCAGGGTCGAGCATGTCCGGGCGTTTCAAAGTGCTCCAATTTCCCTGCGCGTGAACCTTCGCTTTCGGAAACCGGTTTTCAAAATCCGACGGCACAATTCCGTAATAACCCTGCTGCACCGGCTCCATGCCCAGTGCGCGCATGCGCGCAATGATTTTTTGCCCGAGCTCCAAACGCCGACGCACCATTTGTTCGGGAACCGGCCCGCCATAATTTTCCATGTTTGACATGAACTGCCACGGCTGGTGCGACGGCAGCACCAGCCATTGGCGGACTTGTGCGTCCGTATAACCGAACTCTTCCAGCGTGTTAATCCAGACCTGTTCCTGACCTTCGATAATCAACGCAAGGTTGACGCCGTGCATGGCCAGATCGTCCAGTTCACGCTCCCAGCGCGGCCAGTCCCACCACGCCATTGTGTAGCCGTGCGTGCAATAATTATAGTCGAAGCGAAATTGATACGGGCTCACGACGCGGATTTTTTCCGGCACAGCGGGTAAATTTTCCGGCAGCGCCATCTGGCTGCCGCAATGCCAGCCAGGATCGGCATGGCAATAATCCGCGAGATAGCGTTTCAGCGCGGACGCAATGGAAACTCCATCGTTGCCGCGCAAAATAATTTTTCCGGCGCGGCTTTCGATTTCAAAAACGTCGCGACCGTTGTCGGCAGGAATGTTTTCAACGGCAAAATATTTCGCCGCCTGCGGAACAATCCGTAAAATCAAGTCGTGCGCGGCGTTCTCCGTGCCGGCGTTCGCAGTCGGCAGCGCGAAGCAGGCGAGCGCGGCCAGCAGCCACATTTTGGCAATCCGAAAACTCATCAACGCTTTTTCCCTTCAAAATGTTCCTCAATTTGCTCCAGCGTTTTCCCCTTGGTCTCCGGCATAAAAAATGCCGCCGTGATGAAATAAACCACCGTGCAGCCGGCGAAAATGAAGAACATCGTGGAATAACCGTATTGGCCGACGGTTGGCAGAAACACCGCCGCGATGGTTGTGGAGACGGCGATGTTGATGAGCAGCGCGAAGCTCATGCCGTTCGAGCGGATGCGCGTGGGCATGAGTTCGGAGAGCGCGAGCCAGACGCAAACGCCCGGGCCGACGGCGAACGACGCCATGAAAAAATAAATCAAAACCGCGGTGAGCCAGCCGTTTTGCGCGGACGGCACGGGCGTGATGAGCGCGTGCTCGATTTTTAACGGCGCGAGCCGCGCGGCGTCGAGATTGGCAAAAGGATTTTTGAAGAAGGCGGAAACTTTGGTGGCCGGCACGCAACTATCACGATCAATCGTCAGTTCGGCACCGAGGTCATCGGAGCGGACGACTTTGGTGGCGGCGTGAAAATCGCCGTAGGAATAAATCACTATGAGCGTTTCGGGCCGAACTGCAACTTGGGCGCTGCCATCCCCAATGGCTTTATTGATTTCTTTTAGCAAAAACTCCGGCGCAGTTTCTTTATTGAATTTGATTTCGGCGGTTTGGTTTGAAGTGACCAATGTTTGAATTTGGTCTTTCACATCCACCCGTTGCGCCTCGGTCTTGTGAAAAATAAATCCAACTGCGAGCAGCGAAACGATGACACCCGCGCTACCGACAGAAAGCAAAAATTTCCGGCCCTTGCGATCCACTAGGGCAATGGCCGCGATGGTCATCAAGAAATTAACGGCGGTAAGAATGACGTAGCCAAGGTGCGCCTGCTTGTCGCTCAAACCAGCCTGAATGAGAATCGTGGCGTTGTAACCGATGATGGAATTGACGCCGGTGGCCTGGTTGCACGCCAGAATGATGCACGCCAGCACGAACGGTAAAATGTATTTGCGCTGCCAGAGCGACTCGGAATTTTTTCCGGCGGCGTTCGCCGATTTTTTCTCCGTCTCGGCAATGTCCGCCATTTCCTGCAATTCAATTTTTGCCTGCTCGTCGGAACGCGAACGCAGCAGCGCGCGCAGGGCAGCATCCGTTTGGCCGCGCCGAAACAGCCAGCGCGGCGATTCGGAAACCAGAAAACTGCCGATGACAAAAAGAATTCCCGGTGGCAGCGACACCCAGAAAATGCCGCGCCACGCGGCGTCCTTGAACGCAAATAATTTTTGCGCGTCACCGAGTTTGGCCACTTCCTCGACGCGCCCGCTGAAATAAAATCCAATCACCGCCGCCGCGACGATGCCGAGCGTAAGCAGCCATTGAAAAATACCTGTGCCTTTGCCGCGATCCGCCGCAGAGAGGCACTCGGCCAGATACAACGGCACCACGACGCCGATAAGTCCGCCGCTGACGCCTTGCAGCAGCCGACCGAAAATCAGCGCGCCGTAACTGTGCGAGAGCGCGATGGCCGGCACGCTGGCCACGAAAAGCAGCCCGCTAAAAATCATCATCGGTTTGCGGCCGAAAAAATCCGCGAGCGCGCCGGCGAACAAAGTTGAAATGACGCCGCCCAGCAAAACGGCGGCGACGATGAAGGAAAGCTGGCCTGCATTCAGACCGGAAGTGGCTTCAAGATATGGCAGCGCGCCGGAGATGATGCCGACATCCACGCCAAAAAGCAGTCCGCCCAAACCCGCGACGAGGAGAAGGAAACGGTTGTAACCCAAATCGGAGCTGTCAGTTTTCGTTTCAGTCATGGTTTGGATGATTTAAGGCTGGCCAGCAATTGTCAAAATAGTATCGCTTCGGCTGGTTCCGCCCATCCCCCCCGAATTAGGGGGCAATTTTTGCGCGCCCGCAAAAATCATTCCCAACCGTGAAGCGAGTCGTAGCGAAAAGTCATCTCATTCGTGTCGTAGCCTTTGAACCAGCGGGCGTGGCCGTCGGCGAAAAGGAGGTTTTGTCCCAAGTTATGCGTCTGCCAAGCGAGGGCGGGCATGCCGTTGGCCGAGCCGCCTACACAATTTTGATCGTAGTCGTCCTTGTCCGCATCGAGCGGGTTAAAATCCACCGTGTCGCCGCCCAGCACAAAATAAGCGGGCAAAATTATTAGTTTGCCGTTCACGGAGCCGCGATTGTAGCTGAGCGCGACATAGGCGGCGCGCACACCGTTGAAATAACTGAAGGAGGATTTCTGATCCGCCGGGCAGTGATAAAGATTGGTGTTGGCCGTGAAGGAAATCAGCTGCTCCATCCAACTGGGCTTGCCCGAACCATTCGGCGGCAACACGTCCACCGTGCCCCACGGAATCGCCGTGCCGGATTCGGGAAAAAACTCGTTGAAATCATCGGCATACATCCGCATGGCCAGGCCGATCTGGCGCAGGTTGGAAACGCAGCGGACGGACCACGCACGGGATTTGGCACCCGTGAGCGCCGGCAGCAGGAGTGCCGCCAGAATGGCGATGATGGCAATAACCACCAAGAGTTCTACCAGCGTGAAGGCTCTCCGCGTCTTCATTTTTTATCAAACACCGCGATTCAAATTGGTTTCAACTTTAATGAAAAATTTACACCCGTGTGCATTGAAGCACGGCGGCGACCGCGCCGACTATAGCCAATTTAGGGTGGTCGGCGCGCACGCAATGCGTTTGCATCCGGTGGAAAAAATGTTTGAATTTCGCGGTGAAATTAAACGCCAGCGCGTGCGACCTTCAACTGGCCAATGTCTGGAAAATCGCCAGCACGCTAGGTTCCCGCACCCACCGCACTGTCATCGTAAGACTCACGGATACGGACGGCGTCGCTGCCATCGGCGAGGCTGCGCCCTCCGTCTTGTATGGCGAAAACGTCGAGGGCGTCCTGAAATGTCTGCACCAGCTTGACGCGGCTAGGCTGACATTTGCCGACGTGCCACACAGCATGAACTTTCTCGAAACCGTGCCGGGGCTGCCCGTCGCCGCCAAGTGTGCGGTGAATCTTGCGCTGCTCGACGGCGCAGCCAAGCGAGCCGGCCAGCCGCTCCATGATTTCCTTGGCCTCGGCTTCCGCGAAAATCAGCACGTCACTTCGTTCAGTATCGGGATTGACACGCCGACCGTGATCCGGAAAAAAGTTTTGGACGCCGCGCCTTACCCCATCCTCAAGCTAAAGGTCGGCGATGCGCGCGACCGGGAAAATTTTTCCGCCCTGCGCGCGGCCGCGCCGGCCAAGCCCGTGCGCGTGGACGCCAACGAAGGCTGGCAAACCAAGGAGGCGGCGTTGCGGATGCTGGAATGGCTCGCGGCCACGGACAAGCACATCCAGTTCGTCGAGCAGCCGCTGCCGCGCGATGCGTCCGATGCAGATTTAATCTGGCTCAAGGCGCGTTCGCCGCTGCCGTTGTTCGCCGATGAATCGTGCCACACGATCAAAGATATTCCGCGCTGCGCCGCAGGTTTTCACGGCGTCAACGTGAAGCTCGTCAAGACCGGCGGCGTCAGCATGGCTTATGAAACTTTGGCCGCCGCGCGCAAGGCCGGATTAAAAACCATGATCGGCTGCATGATTGAAACCAGCGTGCTCATCAGCGCCGCCGCGCATCTGGCCGAACTCGCCGACCATCTTGATCTGGACGGAAATTTGCTTTTGGCAGCGGATCCTTTTGTCGGCGTGAGTTCAGAAAAAGGAGTTTTGTCCTTCACCGGCGCAACGGAAAAACATGGGCTGCGCGTCGGCCCGCGATTGAAAGATTTAAATTTGCCGACCCGTTAGCATGAACGCGAAAAAATTCAACCGCTACCTCATCATTTACCCGCTGGCGGTGATGGTCTGGCTCGCCACGCACGCCGTGTGCGCGACCGAAACAAACGCCGCCACGTCGTTGTCCGAATTGACCCATCAGATTGAAGCGCACCTGGCGCAACCGCGTTTTTCCGGCGCGCTGTGGGGCATCAAAATTGTCTCGCTCGGCACGGGCAAAACGCTGTTTGAACATCATGCCGACCGGTTGATGAGCCCCGCCTCGAACACCAAACTTTACACTGGCGCACTCGGCCTGGACAAGTTTGGCGGGGATTACCAAATCGCCACCCCTGTCTATGCCGCTGGAAAAATCAGCCATTCCGGTCGATTGGCGGGCGACCTCATCGTCATGGGGCGCGGCGATCCAAGCTGGAACAGTCGGCGGCTCGGCACAAATTTTTGGACCATCTTCGACCCGTTTATTGCCGTCATCACCAACGCCGGCGTGCGCCGCGTGAGCGGAGATTTGATTGCCGACGCCACTTTCTTTCACGGCCAGCCCACCGGCTCAAGCTGGACGATTGACGATTTGCGCGACGGCGAGGTCGGTGAAATTTCCGCACTCACGCTGAATGACAACCTCACGCAAATCCGCGTATCGCCCGGCGCAACACCCGGCAGCCCGTGCATCCTCACGCCGCTGCAGCCCGGCACTGGACTGATTTTTAGCAACCAGACTTTGACGGTCGGCAGCCATGTTCCCGCCCACCTCGAAACGTTTCATCCGCTCGGCGGAAAAATTATTTTCATCCTCGGCCAGTTGCCGGCAGACGGCGCGGATGAAATTCTCGACGCCGTCGTGCCGCAGCCAGCAGATTGGTTTGCCGCCGCATTGAAGATCGCACTGGCACGGCATGGCGTCAGCGTGTCTGGCCGCGCCTACGGCGTGGCGTGGCCGCAAACGTCCACCATCAATTCATCGGCGGTAAAACTGGGCGAAGTGCTGTCGCCGCCGTTGCGCGAGGTCGTGCGCAGCTTCATGAAACCGTCGCAAAATCTTGAAACCGACATGCTGCTTGCGGACGTCGGCGAATTGACGCGTGCCACCAACGCACCGCCGTGGTTGAGTTCCGAAGACGCCGGACTGGCCGCGCTGCGCGCATTTCTCACCGCCGCCGGCGTGCCGGTGGACGAAATCCATTTTGACGAAGGCTCCGGCGTTTCCCGCAACAATCTCACAACCGCCAACGCCACGGTCGCCCTGCTGCAATTCATGTCGAAACATCGCGAAGCGGCGGCGTTCACGGACTCGCTGCCCATCGCCGGCGTGGATGGCTCGCTCCGCCATCGGCTCAAGAATACCGCCGCCGCGGGCAACGTCCGCGCCAAGACCGGCACGCTGCGCTGGGCGCACGCCCTGTCCGGCTACGTCACCACCGCCACCGGCGAACATCTGGTTTTCAGCATCATGTTGAACCGTTACAATCCGCTGCCCGGCCGCACCGGGCATGATGAAATTGACCCGCTGATTTTGATGCTCGCCAACTTTGCTGGACGCTCGACTGATTAACTTTCAAGAAATGAATGTTGGCGCAAGCCGCCCGACATTTTCTGACGTGTGGTTTCGCCGAAGTGAAATATGATAAATCCATGACCGAGCCGGAAGCGCTGCGATTCGTCGGAACCAACCAAGTGCGTTGGCGGCGGCGCACGCTGATTTATTTTTCCGGCTGCGACTGCTTCCGCCTCGCGCGCGACCCCCGGCTCGCCGCCGCCGCGAGAAAATCCTTGGCTGAAGCTGGTTTGAACGTCGCCGCCTCGCGCCGCACCACCGGCAACCACCCGATTTACACGCGGCTCGAAACGGCGCTGGCAAAAAATTTCGGCGCGGAGACCGCGTTGCTGCTGCCGGACGGCTACCTAGCGCCGCTCGCGGCGGCGCAAGCGCTGGCAGGAGAATTTACCCATGCGCTGATTGATGAATTCGCACATGGCGCGCTCGTGGACGCCGCCAAAATGCTCGGCTGCCCGATAAAAATTTTCCGGCATCGCGACGCGGAGGATTTGCGTAAAACAATTTCCCACTCTGGAAAAAATTCGCGGCCGGCCGTTTTCACCGACGGAATGTTTGCGCACGACGGCTCGGTTGCACCGCTGCGCGATTATTTGAAACACCTGCCGCCCGGCGGAATTGTGCTGGTGGACGACGCGCACGGCGCGGGCGTGCTCGGCGCAACGGGCAAAGGCTCGCTGGAGTTCGCTTGCGTTGGCCGCGAAAAAATCATCCAGTGCGCGACGTTGAGCAAGGCGTTCGGCAGTTACGGCGGCGTGGTGCTGGCGGCGCACGCGTTCCGTGAAAAAATTCTCGCAAGCAGCCGATCATTCATCGGCACGACGCCGTTGCCGCCGCCGCTGGCTGGCGCAGCGCTGGCGGCGCTGGAGATTTTGCGATGCGAACCGGCGCGACGCCGACGGCTGTTTGAAAATTTATTTTTCGTCCGCACGCAGTTGCGCGCGGCAGGCTGGGACATCGCCGACACGCCGGGACCGATTGTCCGGCTGCCGGATTTCGCAGCGGCGGAAACCGAAGAATTGAAAACGCGGCTGCTGGCGGCGGGAATTTATCCGCCGCTGATAAAATACTCCGCCGCTTCAGCCCAATGGATTTTCCGGTTTGTCATTTCCAGCGAACATACGCCGACGCATTTGCGCAAATTGGTCGCCACGCTGGCGGCGTTCCGGCCTAGAGGCGTAGGAAAATTTTCCGCTGATACAAAAATCGCGCGAACCAGACGAACAGCGCCACGGTGATCGCGGCGATGACGAGGTCGCCGAAGCCGGCGGCGACGTGGGAGTCGAAGAAATTTTTCACCGGGCCGCCCGCGAGCCGACGCGCGAGCTTCTCGAAGCCAAGGCCGCCGAGGAAATTGCTCGTCAGATAAATCGTCAGCGGATTCATGCCAATCCACACGAACGGCTGGCACCACGCGCGCCATTGTTTCACATCCACGATCCAGTAAAACACTCCCAGCAGCATCGCGCTGTAGCCGCCAGCGACGAGGACGTAGGACGAGGTCCAGATTTTTTTGATGACGGGCATTTCGACGCCCCAAAGCCAGCCGAGCGCCGCGCTGCCCGCGCCCGCGCCGAGCAGCCACAAAACTTTTTTCCGGTCGGGCAATTTTGAGTGGCGCAAAAACCGGCCGGCGAAAATGCCCAGCAGCCCGGTCACAAGCGCCGGCAGCGTGCTCAAGATGCCTTCGGGGTCATAAGTTCCGTCGTATTTGCGACCGGGCAGATATTTTTGGTCCAGATAATCGGTGAGGTTCACGCCTTGGACATAGGAACCGCGGATGATGTTCGTGCTGGCCAGATTGATGTCGGAAAGCTGTTTGAATCCGGCTTCCTTGGTGACGACGCCGTTGTAGCCGGCCGGGCGAACGTCGGGAAACGGCACAAGCGCGAGCAGCGCCCAATAGCCGAGCAGCAGCGCCACGGCGACGGCGGCCAGCGCGCGCCAGTTGAGAAAAACAAACAGCAGCCCGCCGAACGTGTAACAGAGCGCAATGCGGTTGAGCACGCCCATCAGGCGCATGTCCGGCCACGGATTTGTAAAGCCGCCGGAATAAATCAGGCCGATAATGAAGAGCAAAATTCCGCGCTGGAGCACGCGCTTCACTGCCGCGCTGCGGCCCTCGCGCAGGATAATTTTTTCCAGCGAAAAAACCGTCGAGACGCCCATCATGAAAACGAACAGCGGAAAAATCAGATCGTAGAAATGGAAGCCGTCCCATTCCGCGTGGTCGAGCTGCGTGGCGAGAAATTTCGTCGGCGCGGTCTGCGCGAGGCCGTGCAGCGCATAGACAAGCGAGTCGGCGCCGAGGATCCAGAACATGTCGAAGCCGCGCAGCGCGTCGAGCGACATCAGGCGCTGGCTTTCTGGAGCGACAGGGTTGGCAGGCATGGCGAGTTGTTTGAGTTGACCAAAACTTTCCGATGATGGATGGATTCACCGGCTTGTCCATCAGAAATCCCGCCCAGACCACCACCCTAAATTGGTTATGGCGTTCCCTCGGATTTGGCACAAACATTTCGAATCGTTATATGCAGAAAAAATTTACCTTTGCGCTGGGCGCGCTACTTTGTTCCGGCCTGATGAATGCCTGTGCGCAATCGCCGCTGGAGACCGCGTTGCTCGCCGCCGTGCGGGACGCGCACTTTGAAAACGTCGTGGATTTCGGCGCGGGCAACGAGACGCGCCCGGTGCAGGCGTATCTCGGCCAGCCCGCCAAACCCATCGCGCATCCGCCGAACGTCAATGTCGCCGTCCTCCAGCTCGACGAAAAAGGAAATTTGGCGGATCGGGCCTACGTCATTTTATCGCGCGATTATCCAAATGGTTTGATCGTGCCGCTGGACGAAAATTTGGGCGCGACGTCAGTCCGATTTTTGCGCTGGGATATTGACCGCGCCAACGGCGGGACCTTTTCCAGCGACGGAAAACAACTGACAACCAAAGGCTGGACAAACGACCCGCCGCTCACGGCCGCCGACGAACTGGTGCCGGGCCGGACGAACGCGGCGATTCAATTCATGGCACCATATCCGGCCTCGCTGTTCAAAAGCATGGTGGCATTCCACGTCATGCGGATGGTGGACGCGGGAAAAATTTCGCTCGCCACGGAATATGCTTATTCCGTCGCGGATGAAAAAACAGATGCGCGCAAAATCCGCGACTGGCTCGACGCGATGCTCACGGTGAGCGACAACCACGCCACCAGCGCGCTGTTGAAAATGCTGCATGACAAAAACGAAATCGAGCCGCTCAACCGCGAGTTTCGCGAGCTGAACTTGCCGACGCTGCAAATCAACGGCACCAATCCGCAAACCGGGCGCGGCTGGAGCACCTCGCAAATCAACCTTACCGCGTGGGACATCGCGCGGATGTTCTGGCTGATTGATGGCGGCGCGGAAAAATTTTGGAACGCTGCGGACGGCCAGCCCGTGACCGCAAACATTTTATCCGAGGACTCTCGCGCGTTCCTGAAAAAAACCCTGTCCGAGCAGGCGTTCAATGAGTGCCTCTCCACGGCGAATTTTCCCGGCGCGAAAAATGTGCGGCCGGGAATTCCCGCGCGCGTGGCCGGCCGCTGGATTAATTCGACGAACGGCCACGTCATCGTGCGCGAGACCGAGGATGGAAATTTGGATTACGGCATGGACATCCGCGCGGCGAACGCGCGGGCCGAGGTCAACTTCGCGCACAAAACCGGGCTGACGTTCAATTACGGCTCCGATGCGGGCATTGTGACGTCGCTGCCGGGCAAGCCGTTCCGGCATTACATCATCGCCTTCGTCGCAAATCTTGGCCACCGCTACGCCGACGAAGTGTTTGTGAACCGCAATACATTTCCTGCGTTTGACGCCGTCGGGCCGATTGCTTACACGCAGAAAATTCCCGCCTTGGGGAAGGCCGTTGACGAAGCGCTGAAAAAACTTTCCAGCGGTAAACAATGAGGACAAGCAATTTGGGGAGCATTGCGACCGCCGTCTTCATTGCTGCAGTTGCAGGCGGAAAAAAGGTTGCGTTCCTGAAGCCAGACCATGTGTGGTTTGAAAATTCCCATTGGCGTAGAATTGATTGATGGCTGGCGGCAGATGGCTGCGCATTCGCGTAAGCTATTCCCGAGTTCGCCAACGGCAAATGCTGCACGGTCAACTGTGTGGTGCTTCGTCCAGCATAATCAATTTTCAAAATGATGCCTTTTTTTTGAGACTGGCGGGCTTACCCTGCTGTCATAATCACATGACTCCCGTTTGCCAAATCAAGACACAACTATTACAGCTATCGGTCTTAAAACTGATTGCCGGGCTTTTTCTGTTGGTCAGCGTCCGGTTCGCCGCCGCCAGCGACCATACTAACTCTGCGCTGGTAAATTATTTATTGCCGGCAGCGCAAGTGCGGTTGCCGCCGCCCGCGCCCGTTTTCAAACCGGCGTTCTGTGGCAGTGGGCACCAACACCGCCGCTGGGCTGGAACAGTTGGGATTGTTTTGCCACGACCATCACCGAGGCGCAGGTCAAGGCTGAAGCCGACGTGATGGCCGAAAAGCTCAAGCCGCACGGCTGGCAATACGTCCTCGTGGACATCCAATGGTATGAGCCGGCGGCAAAAAGTTTCGACTATCGCAAGGATGCCGTGCTGACGATGGATGAATTTGGCCGTCTGCTGCCCGCAACGAATCGTTTTCCGAGCGCGGTCAACGGCGTTGGCTTTCAGGCGCTCGCCGATTACGTCCACAGCCGGGGCTTGAAATTTGGAATTCATCTGATCTGATGCGCGGAATTCCCCGGCAGGCTGTCATGGAAAATTGTCGGATTAAGAATTCTTCGGCGCACGCCGCCGACATTGCGGACACAAATAACGTCTGCGGCTGGAACCAAGATAATTTTGGCGTGGACATGAAAAGGCCGGGCGCGCAGGCGTATTACAATTCCGTCTTTGAACTCATCGCCTCGTGGGGCGTGGACTTTGTGAAAGTGGACGACTTGAGCCGTCCGTATCACACCGCCGAGATCGAGGCGATTCGCGTGGCGCTTGACCGCACCGGCAGGCCGATTGTCTTTAGCACCTCGCCCGGCGCGACGCCGCTGGAGGACGGTTCTCACATCATCGCGAACGCGAACCAGAGGCGCATCAGCGACGATTTCTGGGACAAGTGGAGCGAGCCGAAAAAAAAACATGCACGGCTTGAAGGAACAATTTCCGCTGCTCGCCGCGTGGTCAGCGTTCAGCGGACCGGGACATTTCGCCGATGCCGACATGCTGCCGCTCGGCACGATTGCGCTCGGCAAACGCAAAACGAACTTCACCGCCGATGAACAACACACGCTGGTCACACTTTGGAGCATCGCGCGCTCGCCGCTCATCATGGGCGGCGATTTAACCAAGCTCGACGGCTTTACATTGTCCCTGCTGACAAACGACGACGTCCTCGCCGCCGACCAGACCGGTCGCAACGCGCACCAAGTGTTCAACCGCGACGGTCTCATCGCGTGGGCATCCGACGTGCTGGACGCGCCGGATAAATTTGTGGCGCTGTTCAACACCACCGACGGCACGGCGGACGTTTCCGTGAAACCCGGCGAACTCGGTCTGGCTGGCTCCATCAAAATCCGCGACTTGTGGGCGCAAAAAAATCTCGGCGATTTTTCCGGCAACTACACGGCGACACTGCCGCCGCACGGCACGGGATTTTATCGCCTTTCTCCGCAGTGAATTGTTTTATTATATTAAAAAACCGAATGCTTTTGGGCCGCGCAAACTCTGGCTGCCCGCACTGTTGATGTTGTTCGCAGGACACGTTGCCCGCTGGAACGCACTAATATCCTCTTCAAATCTTTCAATTTCCGGCGGGTGAAACTCCGAACATTGACGCGACACCAACAACTGGAATATCGCGCCGGAAAGGGCAATAAATTCAGTAGCTCCCGCCGCCCGCCAGTCCCTTCACAATCGCAATTCCGTTTGAAGTTCCAACCCGCACCATTTGCCCTAACTTTGAAAATCTATTTCCCCTTCCACACGATCTGACCGAGGCCGGCGAGCACCAGAATCGCGCCGCCGATGTAGAGCAACATGGGTTTGTCGCCGGGCGAACCGCTGACCAGACTATTGATCTCTCCGCCGACGGCGTGCGACATATTGTAGCCCCAATAAATCAGGATGCCACCGACAACCAGACACGTCAGACCGGAGATTTTTTGCATGGCGATTTTAAGTTATTTTTTCCCGCCGACAAATTTAAGCAGGAACAGCAAAACTACCGCGCCAACGAAAGCGCAGATGAGCGCGCCCAACAAACTGGTCGCGGCGATGCCGAGCAATCCGAAGATAAATCCGCCCAGCAGTGCGCCAATGACGCCGACGATTAGATTGCCCAACAGACCGAAGCCGTGGCCTTTGACCACTGCGCCCGCCAGAAATCCGGCAGCGAGTCCAATAAGAATAAACCAGAGCCAATTCATTACTGAATCTTTCACCCTGCCAGCGCGAAATGCAACTGCAACTTTTAGAATAAAACTGCGCGCCTAATAATTTCCGGCGTTTGCGGCGAGACCTTTGACAATCGCAATTCCATTTGAAGTTCCAATCCGCGTTGCGCCCGCGGCAATCATCGCCAGCGCGGTTTGCGCGTCGCGGACGCCGCCGGAAGCTTTCACGCCAAACTTCGGACCGACCGTTTCGCGCATGAGCTTCACGTCGGCAATCGTCGCGCCGACAGTGCTGAAGCCGGTGGAGGTTTTCACGAAGTGCGCGCCGCTCTCCACGACCAGTTTGCACGCGCGGATTTTTTCTTCGTCGGTCAGCAGGCAGGTTTCCAAAATCACTTTCACCGTGCGTTCGTCGGCGGCCTCGACCACATCGCAGATTTCGCGGAAAACATATTTGTCATCGCCCGCCTTGAGCCGCGCGAGGTTCAGCACCATGTCAATCTCGTGCGCGCCGTCGTCAATGGCCACTTCGGTCTCGAAGCGTTTCACGTCGCTGCTCATCGCGCCGAGCGGAAAGCCGACGACGCTGGCGACCTTCACGTCCGAGCCGTCGAGAAAATGTCGCGCGGCGGCGACCCACGAGCCGTTGACGCAGACGGAGAAAAAGCCGTGTTCGCGCGCCTCGGCGCAAAGCTGTTCGATTTGCGCGAGCGAGGCGTCGGGCTTGAGCAGCGTGTGGTCAATGAATGCAGCCAATTGCAAAGAGGTCAGCCCCATAACTCAAACCTGCAAAAGTTTAATCTGCTCGTTCTCCTTCGCCGCCGCTTCGCCGAGGGTTTGCGTCTGTTTGCGGCGGCGTTCGATGATGTGTTTGTCGAGCAGCGGATCGTAAGCGACGGGATAATTGCCGTCGTAACACGCCATACAGAACGCCTCTTTTTTCTGGCCGGTCGCGGCGACCATGCCGGCTTGCGAAAGATAATGCAGCGAGTCGGCGTTCAGGTATTTGCGGATTTCGTCAACGGTGTTGTTCGCGGCCATGAGCTTGCTGCGGTCGGGAAAATCAATTCCATAGACGCACGGGTTCATGTGCGGCGGGCAACTCACGGCGACGTGAACTTCGCGCGCGCCGGCTTCCTTCAAAGTTTTCACGCGCGTCTTGCACGTCGTCCCGCGCACGATGGAATCGTCCACGATGACGACGCTTTTGCCTTTCACGAGCGACTCGATGAGATTCAATTTCACGCGCACATTGAAATCGCGGATAAGTTGTGTGGGTTGGAGAAAGCTGCGGCCGACGTAATGGTTGCGGATGAACGCCATCTCGTAGGGAATGCCGGATTCCTCGGCGTAACCCATCGCCGCGCAGACGCCGCTGTCGGGCACGGGGATGACGAGGTCGGCCTTGATGTTGTGTTCGCGCGCGAGCTGACGACCCATTTCCTTGCGCACGTCATAAACGCTGTGGCCGTTGATGACGCTATCGGGCCGCGCGAAATAGACGTATTCAAAAATGCAGAACGCGCGCTTCTGATGCTCCGGCCAAGCCTGAATGCTGGTCAAACCTTTTTCGTTGATGATGACGATTTCGCCCGGCTCAACGTCGCGAACAAATCGCGCGTGAATCAAATCCAGCGCGGTCGTCTCGCTCGACAAAACGTAAGCACCGTTCGCCGTGCGGCCAATTGAAAGCGGACGGAAACCATGTGGATCACGCGCGCCGATTAATTCTTTCTCCGTCATTATCACTAATGAATACGCGCCTTCAATGCGGCGCAACGTGTTGACGAGCGAATTGGGAACGCCGCCCATTTCCGGCTGTGCGAGCATCATGATGATGATTTCGCTGTCCACGCTGGTCTGAAAAACTAGGCCGCGCGATTCTAGTTCGTCACGCAACGCGGCGGCGTTGGTCAAATTTCCATTGTGCGCGACGGCGATTTGTCCGCGCGCGCAATCCACCGTGAGCGGCTGGGCGTTGCGGAGATTGGACGTGCCGGTCGTCGAGTAACGTGTGTGGCCGATGGCGCGGTCGCCGACGAGGTCGTGGAGAATTTTCGGGTCGTTGAAAATCTGCGGCACAAGGCCCATGCCGTGGTGCTTGTAAAATTTTCCTTCGTGGCAACTGACGATGCCCGCGCTTTCCTGCCCGCGATGTTGCAGGGCGTAAAGGCCGAAGTAAGCGAGTTCCGCCGCATTCGGGTGACCGAAAATGCCGAAGACTCCGCAGTAATGTTTGGGGTAATTTTGTGGTTGGGTTTGCATCACGCGTGCCGCTGAATTTAAACAAAGAAATGTGACCCGCGCAAGCCGCAACCATACGATCGCCCGCGATGGCGGATTTTATTTTTACACCGCCCCGCCTTTCGCGATGGCGATTTGGATACTTGCGCTGCCCGCAAACCTTCGTGTAACCTTCGCGGCAAGTTGCCCACGTGGCGGAATTGGCAGACGCGCTAGATTCAGGTAAAATTTCTTGGCCTTTTCATGCGGAATTTCTCGGATTCACCCCAAGCGTCGAACCCTTGCAAAATAAAGACAAATAGCATTTTTAGCCGTTGCAACTGGACACTCTGGCAATCTTAAAAAGTAGCACAAAAACTATCACAACAGAAAATTGAAGCTATTCCAGCGAGCCGAAAATAAAATTTAATTTTTTAACCGCCAGCCATTCTTGCCATGTTTAGCCGTAGAGACGTTCGGCTTTTGGAAGGCAAAAATCCCCGCGTATCGTTCCCAAAGCTCGTTAGCGGTCAATTACGACACGAGACAGGCCGTATTTGCACCCTACCCGCGAACAATTCACGCTCGTTTGCTTGGCGTTGATTTTTTGACTGTGGACTTTGGCGGGCGCAGCTTTGGAAAATTGGGCGCAAGCAGTTGGTGAACGCCAAGACCGAATCCACCGGCCATCTTTTCCAAGTTCACAAGGCCGGGGTTTTGTTTGATGCCGAGTTCGTAAAGCTGGTAGAGCTTGTAACCGATGCCGCACGCTTCGGCGGCTCGTTCTTGCGTCCAACCGCGCTTCACACGCAGTTCCCGCAATCGCTTTTTGAATCGGTTTGAGGCGGTTTCTTGCACCGACACCAAATTGCCGATTCTGTTGCGCTCAAAGAACTGCCTAAAGGTAGTCTTTCCTTGCCCGCCCGTGCCAAATCTGAAATTCTGCGCTGAAATCTATGGCTGAAATAAAAGTTTTTTGCCTGCATTGCGGGCAGCATATTCAGTGCGATGACGGTTATCGCGGGGTGCAAATCAATTGTCCCTCGTGCTATCAATCGTTTTTGATTCCACAAGTGCATCAGGCCGCGCCGCCAGCAGCACCCACTCTCCAAATACGCCGCCAGAGGCCGGATTATGTTGCGGAAGCAAAGGAATGGGAGGCATCTGGTGGCACTACTGAAAATGATTCCGATGAAACACCTGTTTTGTGGAATCCCGCTTTAGCAAGGGGCTGGGCTTTGCTTTTGCCGCCTTTGGGGGCTTTCATACACTCTCGCAATGCGGAGACCCTAGGGCGAAAAGATGAGGCAAAAACAAATACGAGCTGGTTTTACAAATTTTTATTTTACGAAGCCGTTTTTCTTGCATTACAAATAGCTGGTGCAATTCCCGCAATTTTAACAAAAATAGATTTGCTGTTATATCAGTTCGGTTTTTCACTTTTCATGCTTGTGGTTATATTGATTTGGTATTTTTCAGTTGCAGGAAAACAAGTTCTGTATGTAAAGGAAAACTATGGAAATAATTACACAAGAAAATCATGGGGAATACCATTGCTTGTGCTATTTGGTTATAGGATTGGGGTTGCTTTAATATGCTTTGCCATTTCATTTGTTCTTTTAGCAAATGCTTCAAAGAATGTTGACCTAGCTAGTATTGAATCGCAGGTCATGACGAGTATTGAAAAGAAATTCGCGCAAAGCCCAGAGACAAGTTCAATAAAGGTTCAAGGCATCAGCCTCGCTCACAAGAATGGAAACAAATACAGCGGACTTCTAACAACATTAACGGATGGCAAAACAGAAGCGGTTGAACTGGATGTCACTTATGACGCAACCGGATTCAAATGGCAAATAACCCCACAAAAAACTAATGATGGACAGTCCAAGACGGAGGCTAAACACAGTGCTTTTCAAAACCATGCTGTCCTAGGTTACTCTTTTTACGGGGTCAAAATTGGCGATTCATATTCCAGTGTGGAAAAAGTATTCAATTTGGAATTTCAGCCTAAAGTAAGTGATTCAAATATGCAGAAAGCTGTATGGCTCGTTTCTTATCAAGACCAAGTGGCAACTTTCTATTTCCTCAAGGGAAGTCTGTATCAGATTGAAATAATGTATAATCCAGAGGCGGTTAATAAAATGGGGGGACACGATGCCATACACAACAAGATGGTCGCAGAATACGGCAGTGAAGACGATTTAGATTCCAGCCGAAAAGATTACATCAAATACACATGGAGATTTCAGGATGCTAACAGGGGTGTCCTTTATGTCGCTTCACTCAATGACAACACAGGCTTTCTTGTTATTGCTAACGTGGATGTTGCTGTGGAGGTTGGAAACAAAGAAAAATAAGGTGCTGGTTGAGATTTATCCAAACGGCACATGAGTAAATTCAAAATCTTTTGCCCGAATTGTGGTCAGCATATCGAGTGTGACGAAGGCTTTCGCGGTATGGAAGTCATTTGCCCAACGTGCCAAAAGCCTTTTTTTGTTCCCACTTTGCGATTTGAGCAAAAGGGAAACTTCCAAGACAAGCCAATTCAGAAACCCAAAACCAAAATTCATTCAGAAGATGGTAATCGCGGCAAACATCGTGAAAATAAATTTGTCAACTGGCTGTCGTCTTGTTTTGGGCTGCTTATCTTTCTAATCGCGGCTGCGGTAATGCGGGGTTTTTTCGAGAGATTATTCTCGATAGCCATTCCCTCTCTGGTAACGGGCGTGGTTTCCGGCGTGACTTATATGGTCTTGAAAAAACTTTTGAGCGGGGTTTTTACCAAGCGAGAAGTTATCTATATCAAAGGATTGATGTTTGTTTTTGCCTTGATTGGCTTTGCAATTCTTGTGCGTTGGGAAAATATGGATGATGAATATAGAAGAAATATAATGACGAGCAAACCGGACGAGACTCCGATTTGCTGGGTGCAAGGGGAACTGGAATCTTTGGCAAGCCTGTTGCCGTGGGTTTTGTGCGCCGCAATAGTGGCAATTATCACCGGCATTGTGGCGCACATGAAAGGGCGCAGCGTTTTCTGGTTTATGTTTTCGTGCTTGTTTTGCTGTCCAGCCGGTTTGGTTGTCGCTCTCGTCGTGCCTGCCAATAGAAAAGTCTTGGATGAGCGGGCATTGCGTTCTGGAATTAGCCAAAGGTGTCCACACTGCGCCGAGCTTATCCGCGCCGAGGCGAATACTTGCCCGCATTGTCGTGGTGCTGTTTGAGTCGAAGAAAATTCCTCAAGTCCTTCCCCGCGCAAGTGGACTGATTCAACGGCCTACCCCACCCCCTACCCCCAAACGCTTATTTCAACAAATTCAAAGTGTGTTTCCATCATCGGCAGAGGGCGTGGCTGATTTCCAGCCGCTTTGAACATTTAGAAAATCCATGAAATCAAAATCACTGACTTTTCTTTTCCTGCCCATCTTCATTCGCTTGAAATCTTCCCAATCGTGCCGCCCGTCGGCTTCCACATAAGCCCGCAACTCGGCCAGCTTGCGCCGGTCATAGAAAATGACTTTCGGTTTCTTGGCGGCAGGGGCAGGGGTTGCTTGGACGGCGGGAAAATAACTGTCAAACTCTCGCCTGACTTGCTTGCTGGTCACTGGCAGGGCGTGGGTTTCAATTAGTCGCTTGTTGCGAACGCCATACCAGCTTGGCTTGCCTTTCGCCTTCGCAGTTTTGCCAACCGTCAAATGCCCTGCCAGATACCATAGGCCATTAGCTTTCGTCCGAATCGTCAACCGATTGCCGGTGTGGTTAAGGTCGGGATTGAGTTTTTTCCATCGCTTCCAGACTTCCTGCCGCAGTTTTGCCGCCAGTTTTTCCGGCGTCTCGGCTGGCGTCCCATAAAAGAAAAAAACCACATGAAAATGAACCCGTTTATTGCCTTGATGCCCCATGATATAAACCGCGCCCATGTCATACGTCTTGCCCATCTCTACTTCCAGCGAGTCAAACAGTTTTTCCAAAATCGGCTTGGCAGTGGCAAAATCTTCAATCTGCCGCCCCAGAGAGAGGGTTTGATGAAACCAGTAAGGCGTATCCTTCACAGACAGCCATAGTTTGATGAATCGCTGGATGCTGGACTTGGAACAGACGGTCAAATTCTTACTCACCACCACACCATATAATAAACAGACCGCACAGGCACGGAGAAAACACCACCACAAACACCAATAGAATCAGAGCCTTTCCGCGTTTTTTAAGGCTTCCAGACACCCGTATTTTTCGACACGGTGATAAATGACGAGGCGGTTTGAACCATTCGCGCCGGGATAAATATAAAATAGCCTTGCCCCCATACCCACGCTTAACAAAGCTGCTAAAAAAGCATAAATTCGGGTGGGTGGCCTCAATCGTATTGAAAACATTGCCTATGTCTGCGCTCCGTAAATAAAATTAAATAAAATTACCCGCACGGATGGATATATCCCCAAGGTAAATCGCAAGGGCAGAAAAACGTATCTGCAAGGGAGAAATGGGATGTCTCAAGGGCGTCTTGACCGTTAATAAACCAATTAAACAAAGTTAGCTTATCTTCTTTACTTAAAACGAAATGACTGGCAGCATGAGAGTATGGAAAAACTTGCTTTGGCTCTAACCATTGCCGGTTCACCTACGGCGAATTCGCTGTCAGCGGATACAAATCGGCCTCGTGTGAGGCTGAATCTACGACAGAGAATTTCCGCCAGAAAACAAAGTTGGTATGTTGACCGTTGAAACCGTAGAGATTGCCATTGCCCTTGACCGATTCATTGAGACAGTAGGCATCACAGATACAACAGCATGGCGTTGGCGCAAAAAAGGTTGGTTGGAAACTGAAAACATTGCAGGGCGCGTTTATATCCAGCCGAAAGCTATACGCGAGTTTAACCGCCGCATGGAAGCGGGTGAATTTGCCCAAGAGCATAAAGCCCCAAAAACCGAAAAAGGCCAAACTCAATGGAGAGTCCAGCCTCGATGAATGGCAGTTTCGTTAAGCGACTTTCACAATCGGCTCGAATCCAACCTTTGAGGCTTGGCTGGCGTGGTAGTCGCGGCAGTAGTGGACATAAACGTCATCCAGCAATTTGGTAGTTGAATGTCCCATCCAATCGCGGACAACATCCTTGGCAACATCGGACATGGCGCACATGGACGCAAAGAAGTGTCGGCAATCGTGAAAGCCGAATTTTGGCAATCCGACTTTTTCACGCGCAAGAATGATTGTCTCCTTGAATGTTTTCGCTGGCTTGTCAATTTTGCCACGTTGCGGCGATGGAAAAATCCATTGCGAGTCGGGAGCGCGACGGGTGAACATATCCGTCAAGTGAGCTTCCAAATTCTTATTGAAATTCACAACGCGAGCTTTGTAATTCTTAACCCTGCCGTCATAACCAATGGTGACGTGCTTTTCTGTCCAGTCCACGTCCTGCCAGCGCAACCTTAAACTTTCGCTGATTCTTCCGCCGCTGTAACACAAAAACAAAATCAAATCTTTGAACTGTGCGCCGTTTTTATACTCCATTGCCGCGTCACAAATTTGCTTCATGCTCTCCATCGAAACGAGCCGTTTCTTGGGTTTGATGACTTTCAATGGTTGGATGTTTTCAGTTGGCAATCTTTGCAGGTAGCCAGCCTCCCGCGCCATTTTCAAAACATTATTCAGGCATGGCATCGCGCCATTTACCGTGCTTGGTTCAACTTCCTTCAAGCGTTTTTCTCGAAACGCCGTAATCATCGGCTTGGTTATGTCATTCAGGCGAGTTTCCCCAAGATGCTTGACCCATGAGTTCAAATGGACGGTTTCGGTTTTGATTGTCTCGACGCCTTTGTTCAGCGTTACGGAACTGGTCAAGTATTCGGTTACATAGTCGCAAAATTTCGGCATCTGCCCCAAGACTGGCAACGAATTTTCCGCCCTTTGAACCTTTAATTTCTCCTGTGCCGCGACTGCTTCCGCGACGGTTGCCACATAACGCGGAATTCCGTTTTCGTCCATTTTCAAAGGTATCTTGGTAACTTTTTTCTTGCCGGTGTTCGGGTCTTTGACGGTCATCTGGGCGTAAAACTTCCCGTTTCGTTCCCACAGGCCGCGAATTTTTTGTTTGCGCCCGTTCCTCACTGGCTGGTATTGTAAATGCCGTGGAATTAACTTTTTGTCATTGGTTGGATTGCTTGCGGTTTCAGTCGGATTCATACGATGAAACTAGCACAAATACTATCACAATGTCAAATTTTTCACGCAGCACTTCTGTAAGTGCTTGATAATCATGTTGCCCACGTGGCGGAATTGGCAGACGCGCTAGATTCAGGTTCTAGTGAGTAAAATCATACAGGTTCAAGTCCTGTCGTGGGCACCACTTTAGAATTTGATTAAAAAGGTGTGATTCTCTAGTAAACTCTAGTATTTGCTGCATTTTTTAATCTATTAGTCGGCTGACAATTGCGGCCAACTTCGGTCAACTTCAATCCGCTTTCAGGGCACCAAAAGGCACCAAAAGGCACTCGCAATTTTTACCGTTTCGGCTCCGGTATTAAAATTCCATGTCGCGGCATTTATCATCAATTGCAGAAATAATTCGCCGGACTTGCGCGGATTCAATTTGCTCGCGCTGCCCTAGCAAATGATTTGGTAAACGGGTTGTATTCATCGCCCAAACCGGAAAATTTCCCCTTTCTGAAATTTTAACGAACCAACCCGGCAAAACCACCAGCGGCGCGACTTGCACCGGCTCGCCGGTCTTTTTCGTCAGGAAATTTGAAAGCCATTGAGCATTTCGTTTGGCTTGTTCAATCGGCTTGGCTTCGCGGTAAGTTGGAAACTGCAAAGCTTCGCCGTCAAAGATTACTTCATGCGATTGCTGCCCGTTGCGGCTACCACGGCGGCGGCGCGCTTTGGTTTCAATCAGGAACACGCCGCGCGTGCCGACGGCAATATGGTCAATGTTCCAATCACCGCCGCCCGGCATATCGTGGAACACGCGGAAACCGTCGGCTTCGTTCAAGGCTTCTGCCACGGCTTGTTCGCCGCGCAAACCTAGTCGGATGTTTTGCGCGTCTTTGAACAAATGAAACGCCCGCAATGCCGCCCAAATTGAACCAGCAATAAATGGCAAAGTAGCCAGCCAAGCACCAATTATTATAGAAACCGGAGCGTGTGCGCCAATCAAGTTCAATTTTCTCCGCTATCTGCCGACATTGGCTGATGCCGAGCCTTGTTTCTGCTGCGATGTCGAGAAGTTTTGCCGCTTCCGCTATTGGCAACTTGTGATTTCCGTCAGTTAAAATCAAATCCGCCAGAAGCGTTTCCAATTGTCGCGCAGCTATGAAGGAATAATTTATTTTAGCCGCGCCTGTGCTTGGCAGGCCAAAACCCGTGCGCTGATATACATACAAAGGCCCGCCAAATCTGGTTTGTTCTCTTGTGCGGAAATGAGCCAAGAGAGCAGGCGAAATATTATTGAATATATCATTTATTGGAGTCGGGTCCAACATGTCCTGCGTTGCGGAACAAGTGCGGCTATTTACCGTCGCCTCCATTCGACTTGGTTTGAGTTTTGTTCTGTTTGAATATCCAATCGACCAGATCTCGTTGCCTCCACGCTCGGAGGTACGAATCATGTTTTACAGCGTGAAAAATGGTTAGTTGAGCCTGGGTTCCACCTGCTCTCTTTATGGCGTCGAGCATGTCCTGTGAGCCAGAAGGAGGAACAACATCATCGGCGTCTCCATGAAAGGCCCAGATGGGGATGTTCTTGATGGTTTTGGCCATGGACGGATCACCCGCTCCACAAACGGGAACTGCGGCGGCGACAAGTTCGGGATAGCGAATCGCAAAATTCCACGTGGCATAACCTCCCATTGATGCCCCCATCACATAAATGCGGCTCCGATCGACTGAGTTTTCCTGGACCACCTTGTCAAAAATCTGTTTTGCCAGCCTCATGGGGTTGCTGATTGGAGTGTTGGAAAACGAATAGGATCCCATTTGCCACGGGGTGTCCACCCACTGTTCACCGTCCGGGCATTGGGGCATGAGGATAAGGCATGGATGATGGTTCTGAACCTGCTCATCCATCCAGCCTGCCACCCAAGGCTTCAGTTGTTTCAGGTTGTCATTCCCCCTTTCTCCTGCTCCATGAAAAGAAAGTATCAACGGGTACTGTTTCTTGGGATCATAATTGTGGGGCCTAAACAATCTGTAGGGCATCTGGTGTCCCGCTTTGTCCGTGTATGTGTATGCTTCCGTATTCGTTTCATAAAATGCCGCGGGGTACTGACTGATCTCCTCAGCGAAAACCACCTGGGCTAAAATGGCCGGGACGAATGCCAAAAGTCTGATCATAACCGGGATTTCCCATATGGTTTCTGGCCCACGACCGGCGTGGACTCTTTTTTGTAATTTTGGTCATTTTCGGTCTGCCTCATAGTTTTGCAAGTCATTTTTCCAGTCCACCACCGGATTTTGTCCGGCGCAGGAGGTGGTTCGCCGCCATTTTGTGTTCCAATGCCCATTTTCCCCCGGAGGTGAAGACACCGCCTCCGTTGTTGCCGTGGTTTTCATGTGATTCCTTTCACTTTTTCTGACCGGACTCAACTTTCTGTGCCACTCCATATGTTAGTCTTGGGACTGGGTTGAGTTTATGTTTTTGTCTGTTCTTTGTCCATCTCCTGCGTAGTGAGGGCGTAGCCCGAACGGAGCTGGAGATGGACAACTT
>CAIRJF010000033.1 GCA_903878805.1 uncultured Verrucomicrobia subdivision 3 bacterium | reverse complement strand
TATTTGAATCCCGCGCAAATCTGCTTACTTATTCTCCGTTGAAATGAAACCGACCGACCTGCGGGGCATCCTGCAATACATTCCGCAATTCCGCGAGAAGACGTTCGTCCTCGCGATTGACGGCGCGATCGTCACCGACGAAAACTTCGCCACGCTCCTGCTGGACGTGGCGGTGCTGCGGTCGTTGAACATCCGCGTGGTGCTGGTCCACGGCGCGTCGGCGCAAATAAAATTGCTGGCGGACGAACAAAAATCTTCCGCGTCCGACCTCGACGGCGCGGGCATCACGGACGCGGCCACGCTCAAGCTTGCGCTCACGGCGGCGAACCGGCTGACTCACGAAATTCTCGAAGGCCTTTCGGCGAACGACCTGCGCGCCGCCAGCACGAACGTCATCATCGCGCATCCGCTCGGCATCATCGGCGGCGTGGATCATCAGTTCACCGGCAAGGTCGAGCGCGTGGACACCTCGCTGCTGCAGACGTTGCTCGCGCAAGATGTCGTGCCCGTGATTCCGCCGCTCGGCTTCGACGGCGATGGCCGGACGTATCGCGTCAATTCCGACGGCGTCGCGCTCGCGGTCGCCGAGGCGCTGAAGGCGATAAAATTAATTTTCATCACGTCGAGCGACGGTTTGATCTGCAACGGTCTGCTCGTGCGGCAACTGCTCGTGGCGGAACTGGAAAAATTGTTGGCGACGAACAGCGCGGGTTTCGCGCCGGAAATTTTGTCGAAAGCGCAGCACGCTGCCGCCGCGTGCAAGGCCGGCATTCCGCGCGTCCACATCATCAACGGCAAGGTGGACGAAGGTTTGCTCGCGGAAGTTTTTTCCAACGACGGCATTGGCACTTTAATTTACGCGAACGAGTATCAGCAGATCCGGCCCGCGAAGAAAAAGGACATCCGCGCGATTCAATTGCTCACGAAAGTGGCCGTTGAATCCGACGAATTGGTGAAACGCACGCGGGCGACAATTGAAAAAAATCTTGGCGATTATTTTATTTTTGAAATTGATAAAAATCCGGTCGCGTGCGTAGCGCTGCACGTTTATCCCGAATCGAAAAAGGGCGAACTCGCGTGTCTTTATGTCAGTTCGTTGCACGAAAATCAGGGCATCGGGCGCAAGCTGATCCAATTCGTCGAGAACAAGGCGCGCGAAATCGGGTTGAGCGAACTACTCACGCTCTCGACGCAGGCGTTCACTTATTTTCAATCCAAGGGCGGCTTTGCCGAAGGCACGCCAGCCGATCTGCCGCCCGCGCGCCGCGAAAAATATGACCAGAGCGGACGCAACTCGAAGGTGCTGGTGAAAAAACTGGTGAAGGCGTAGGCCATGAACCGACGTGTTCTAATTTTGCTGATGAGCGCGGCGGTGATGTTGACTTCCGGCTGCGCGAACCTGCGTTTTATGAATTCTCAAACTAAAATTCCCGAAGCCTGTCTCGCCACTTGCGACAAGCTAAAGATTCCGCCGACAAAATTCATTTTGGTCGTGCATATTTCCAGTCAGAAACTTTCGCTATTTGAAGATGGCAAGTTTGTGAAAACATTTTCCTGCTCAACGTCACGCTTTGGCATCGGCGAACTGAAGGATTCCAACTGCACGCCACGCGGCCTGCATCGTATCGCCGAAAAAATTGGTGCGGGCGAACCGGCGGGAACGGTTTTCAACTCGCGCGTTGTGGTCGGTCACACCTCGGACCCCAAATTTGCCGCCGCCGGTATCACCACGCGGATCATGTGGCTCGAGGGTCTGGAACCGGGCTTCAACCAAGGCGGCGACGTGGACACCTATGCGCGCTATGTTTATATCCACGGCACATCAGATCAGGCATCGCTCGGCCGGCCAGCCTCGCATGGCTGTATCCACCTCGCCGACGCGGATTTGATTCCGCTCTTTGATTTGCTGCCCGTTGGGACGCTGGTGTGGATCCAGCTGCCGTGAATCCGCTTGAGATTTTTAATTGCCGGTTTAATTTGCCGTCATGTTTGCACGTGTTGGAAGAATCCTGATTATTGCGTCGCTCGTCGTGATGACAGGAGCGCATTGGGCGGCGCTGCAAACGGTCGCGTGGACGACTATGCTCGCGGCCAATCTTTCCAGCCAGCAATCGGTTGCCGAAGCGGTTTCCGAGACGTTCGATGGCAGACATCTTTGCCCGCTGTGCCGGGCCATCGCCGCCGCCAAAAAATCGGAGAAGAAATCCGAGGCCGTCGCGCCGACGATGAAAATGGAGTTTCCGCTGGTCACGGGAAAAATAATTTTGTTTTCGCCAGCGCAGTTTGAATTACCGCCGCAAAATAATTGCTTCGCCAAATCTTTTTTTCTCAAACCGCCGCTCCAGCCGCCGCGCGGATTCTTCGTTTAATCGAATCGCAGTATTTCCGCTCAAGTCATGTGACGTGGGCAAAATTATTCCTTTAACTTTGAGAACGCCGTGGTGGGTTCTCGAAATCTTTAACTTTGAAAATGAAAAATAAAAAATTTAATTCGCAGATGATAAAAATCGGTGGCGGTTTGTTGGTGGGAGTTTTTATGCCGGGCGTGGCGTTCGGTTGCGCATGCGGGTGCGGGATTTTTGAGGTGGGCACAAGCTCGATGTTCCCTTCAGGTGAAGGCGGCACGGCGTTTGTTAATTACGCCTTCCAGAATCAGAACCAAAATTGGAGCAACAGTTCGAAAGCACCGGCGGCCAACAATGATGACAAGCAGATCGAGACGGACTTCATCACGCCGGGCGTGCAATATATGTTTAATCGCAGTTGGGGGGCGCAGGTGGAAATTCCGTTTGCCTACCGTTATTTCAAGACCTTGAATGACGCGGGCCAAGTGGCCTCCACCAGTTGGGGCAGTCTGGGCGACATCCGGCTGGAGGGCATTTACACCGGCTTCTCGGAAGATTTGTCCACCGGCGTCACGTTCGGTTTGAAATTGCCGACGGGCAATGATAATTACAATCCGTCGCTCGTTGACCGCGATAGTCAGATTGGCAGCGGCAGCACGGACGTTTTGCTCGGTGGCTTTCATCGCGGCAATTTGTCGGAGAACTACCGGCTGGACTGGTTTTCGCAGGCGCAACTGGATTTGCCGACGTTGACGCAGGGCGATTATCGTCCGGGTTTCGAGCTAGATGCGGCGGCAGGCATTAACTATCGCGGCTGGACATTCGGACGCGCGAACATTGCGCCGGTGGCGCAGGTGCTTTTTTCCGAGCGCACCAAAGATTATGGCGCCGCCGCCAATTCGCCCAACTCGGGCTACACGCGCGTGCTGCTCTCGCCAGGAATTGAAATCCATCTGCATCCGATAAAAATTTACGCGGATGCGGAAGTGCCGGTTTTCCAAAACGTCAACGGCAACCAGCTCGTCGCGCCGGTGCTGGTCAAGTTGGGCGTGAGCTATATGTTCTGATTTTCGCAACGAATAATCCGTCATGAAGAATCTGAAACACATTCTCATCGTTACCTTGGCCATCGCCGCCGTCGCTCCGGCATAAAAAATGACGCGCCGTGGTTTCAAAAAGCCACGGCGCGTTTGCTGGATGTTTATACAGAAAAAACCTCTACTTACGACTGTAAGCCGCGCCCATACTTTACTTGTGATGGCAAAAAAAGATTGGCAATTGTCAAATTTAGTTGATTGTCAATTTGAGCAAGCCGGTAAGCTCACCGCATAAATTTATGGACGTTCTGACCCTTTCACGCATCCAGTTCGGCGCGACCATCGCGTTTCACTACATCTACCCGCCGTTGAGCATCGGGCTGGGCGTCATGCTCGTCATCATGGAGGCGACGTGGCTCAAGACGAAAAATCCCATCTATCACCAGATGGCGCGCTTCTGGACCAAAGTGTTTGCGCTCACGTTCGCCATCGGCGTGGCGACGGGCATCGTGATGGAGTTCGAATTCGGCACGAACTGGGCAACGTATTCAAAATTCGTCGGCGATGTCTTTGGCAGCGCGCTCGCGGCGGAGGGAATTTTTGCATTTTTTCTCGAATCCGGTTTTCTCGCGGTGCTGCTGTTTGGCTGGGACAAGGTTGGACGCAAAATGCACTTTTTTTCGACATGCATGGTTTGTCTCGGCGCGCATTTCAGCGCGGTGTGGATTGTCGTCGCAAATTCCTGGATGCAAACGCCCGCCGGCTATCACATCGTCGGCGAAGGAATGCACGCGCGCGCGGAAGTAACGGATTTTTGGCAGGTGGTTTTCAATCCTTCGATGGTTGACCGTTTGTCGCACACGATTTGCGGCGCGTGGCAGGCGGGCGCGTTTCTCGTCGTCAGCGTGAGCGCGTGGTATCTGTTGAAAAATAAATTCACGAATTTTGCCCGCGCGTCGCTGAAAGTCGGACTGACCGTCGCTTTCATCGCGTCGCTGTTGCAAGCCGTGACCGGCCACATGAGCGCGCAAGGCGTCGGGAAAAATCAACCGGCCAAGCTTGCGGCGTTTGAAGGACTTTATCAGACAACTTCCAACGCGCCGCTCACGGTCATCGGCTGGGTGGACGAAAAAAACGAACAGACCCACGGCCTCCAGATTCCCGGCTTGTTGAGTTTTCTCGACCACAATGATTTTCACACGCCGGTCACCGGACTTGATGCCTTTGCGCCGGGAGATCGTCCGCCGGTCACGCCGTCATTTTTATTTTTTCACGGCATGGTGGCGATCGGCACGGCGCTGATTTTAGTTTCCGCGCTGGGATTTTTATATTTCCGCAAAGGCACTCTGCACGAGCGCCGCTGGCTGCTGTGGATTCTCGTTTTCTCCGTGCTCGGCCCGCAGATTGCGAATCAACTCGGCTGGTTCGCGGCGGAAGTCGGCCGCCAGCCATGGATTGTCTATGGCATCATGCGAACGCCCGAAGGTTTGTCCAAAGTGGTGCAGGCAAATGTCGTGCTCACGTCGCTGATTTTGTTCACGTTCCTTTATTTTCTGCTGTTCGCCGTTTTCATTTATTTGCTCAATGACAAAATCCAGCACGGCCCGCACGATGATGATTTGATTCCGTCGGGCAAACTGGCGTTGCCGGATGAATTTACCGAACACAAAAAGCCATGACCTTCGACCTTAACACCATCTGGTTCATTCTCGTCGGCGTGCTGTTCACCGGCTACGCGATGCTCGACGGCTTCGACCTCGGCATCGGCGCGCTGCACCTGTTCACGAAAAAAGACGAGGAGCGCCGTATCATGCTCAATTCCATCGGCCCGGTGTGGGACGGCAACGAAGTCTGGCTCGTCACCGGCGGTGGCGCGCTGTTCGCCGCGTTTCCGAATGTGTATGCGACGGTTTTCTCCGGTTTTTATCTCGCATTTTATTTGCTGCTCGCGGCGCTAATTTTTCGCGCGGTCGCGATAGAGTTCCGGAGCAAGCAGCCGATGAAATGGTGGCGACAGACGTGGGATATCGGCTTTTCCGTCGGCAGCATTTTGTCCGCGCTGCTCATCGGCGTCGCGCTAGGTAACATCGCGTGGGGAATTCCGATTGACGTGAACGGCGAATTCGCCGGAACATTTCTCGGTCTGCTCAAACCTTACCCGCTGCTCGTCGGCGTGACGACCGTGGCACTGTTCATGATGCACGGCGCGATTTACGGCGCGATGAAAACCGAAGGCGCGCTCCACGACAAACTGCGCGGCTGGGCGATGAACTCGATCATCTTCTTCGTGATCTGCGCCGCGACAACGACGATGGCCACGCTGCTTTACGTTCCACATATCACGTCGCGCGTGCATGACAATCCGTGGCTCTTCAGCCTCGTGCTGGCGAATATGCTCGCCATCGCCAACATCCCGCGCGAGTTTCACCACAATCGTGACTGGCTCGCGTTTCTGTCGTCGTGCGCCGCGATGATCACGCTCATGGCGCTGTTCGCACTGAACATTTTTCCGAACCTCGTTTACAGCCTGCCCAATCCGGAAAACAGCCTGAACATCTACAACGCCGCGTCGTCACACAAAACCCTTGGCATCATGCTCGTCATTGCGTGCATCGGCGTGCCGATCGTGATCGCCTACACAATCTGCATCTACTGGATTTTTCGTGGCAAGGTGAAGCTGGACCGGATGAGTTATTGAATTAAAAATTTCGTGGCCAATCCCATTCCTGCCCCGCAAAAGACCGACGAAAAGATTTTTCTCGTCATCGTCATCTCGCTCGCCGTCGTCGCGGGCATCGGCAGTTGGTTCGCTGCCGCCGCATTCGCGCGCCACGACCAAGTGCGCGGCATTTTGCCGGACAAGGAGCGGACGCTTGGTGAATTTTCTTTGACCGATGAAAACGGGCGAATCGTGACGCGCGCGGAACTGGAAGGAAAAATTCTGGTCGTCAGTTTCCTGTTCACCGGCTGCGCGCTGACGTGTCCCGAAGTCACCCAGCGCATGGCTGAAATCCAGCAGCTCACCGCGACCAATGCCGATGTGCGGCTCGTCTCGCTCACCGTTGACCCGCGCACCGACACAGCGCCAGTGCTGGCAAAATGGGGTGCGCGCTACGGCGCGGACACGAACCGCTGGTATTTTCTGACCGGCAACAAACCGGTGTTGCATGGATTCATCGCCCAAAGTTTTCTCGCGCAGGACAACAGCGACCCGTTCAATTCCATGCCCGGCAATTTCACCGGCACCGAGCGCATCGCCGTCGTGGATCAACATGGCCGCACGCGAATTTATTTCGACGGATTACAGCCGCAAACTTCCGCCGCCGTCGTCGCGGAAATCGCGCAATTGCGCGGCGAAAATTAAATTTTATGAAGCGGATGATTTTCTTCTGCGGACTGCTGCTGGCGCTTGGCTGCAAACGCGAAAATTCTGCGCCGCCAGTTTCCGCCGCGACGAATCAAACTTATGCCGCGCGCGGCGTGGTGCAAAAAATTGCGTCCGACCTTCGCCATGCCACGATCCAGCACGAAAAAATTCCGGGCTACATGGACGCGATGACGATGGATTTTCCCGTCAAGGACACGAACGAACTCAACGGCCTTTCTGCTGGCGATGAAATTACTTTCACGCTCGTCGTGACAGCGGACGACGACTGGATTGAAAAACTTCAGCGCACCGGCAAATCCGTCGCGCCGACGCCGGCCCCAACTTGGCAAGTCGTTGAACCTGAACTGCAAGTCGGTGATGTGCTGCCGGATTACGGCTTCACGAGCGAAAACGGACAGCCCATTCGCTTCTCCAATTTTCGCGGACGCGTGGTGGCATTCACTTTTTTCTTCACCAGCTGTCCGCTACCGGATTTTTGCCCGCGCATGAACCGGAATTTTTTGGAAGCGCGTAAAATTCTCACGACCGACACCAACGCGCCGGCGAACTGGCAGTTGCTCTCCATCTCGTTTGATTCCAGCTTCGACACACCGGAGATTTTGTCCAACTACGCAAAATTTTATCGCGGCGACGACACGAACCGCTGGTTGTTTGCCGTTGCGGACACGCACACGCTCGCCAGCCTTGCGCCGAAAGTGGATTTGAATTTCTGGCGCGAGAACGGCTCCATTTCCCACAATCTCCGCACGGTTGTGCTTGATGGAAACGGAAAAATTTCCAAACAATTCGACGGCAACGATTGGACGCCGGAGCAACTGGCCGAAGCCATTCGCGCGGCGGCCAAAACCAACGCGCCTTAAGAATCTTGTTTCGGAGGGACGAGCTCTGCGAGTCCCAAACCTCGAAATGAATCAGGGACTCGTGTCACTTGTCCCTCCGAATTAAATGCTGATGTGGTCACTTTTGCATTTTCCGCGCGGCGAAAATTTTTTATCCTGATCGCGTGCATCGTGACTCACTCAAATCTGTTTCGCGCCTCGTGGTGAAACTCGGCACCGGCGTCCTCACCGACAGCCGGAAGTTGATTGATCCCGCGCAGTTGGAACAGCTCGTCGCGCAGCTCGCGGCGTTGCGCCAGGCCGGCAAGGAAGTCGTGGTCGTCACCAGCGGCGCGGTCGGCGCGGGCATGGGCGCGCTCGGTTACAAAACGCGTCCGACTGACCTCGCGGAAAAACAGGCGTGCGCCGCCGTCGGGCAGACGCGGCTGATGGCCGTTTATGAAAAACTTTTTGCCGCGCACGGCCTCGTCGTCGCGCAGGTTTTGCTGACGCACGAAGATTTGGAACATCACGAGCGCCATCTCAACGCGCGCAACACGCTCGTCACGCTGCTCGGTCGCGGTGTCGTGCCCATCATCAACGAAAACGACGCGGTGTCGTTCACAGAAATTAAATTCGGCGACAACGATAAGTTGTCCGCGCTCGTCGCATCGCTTTTACCAGCAGATCTATTGGTGATTTTGACGACGGTGGACGGCGTCATCGAAAATTTTGGAAAGAAAAATGCGAAGACACTTTCCGTCATCGGAAAAATTGACGCGACAATTCAAGGCCTGGCCGGCGGCACGACGAGCGAAACGGCGGTCGGCGGCATGAAGTCAAAAATTGAAGCGGCGAAAATCGCCGTGCGCTCAGGCATTCCGCTGGTCATCGCGTCCGGTCGCGACAAAAAAGTTCTCGGCAAGATTTTGTCCGGCACGGACGAAGGAACCTTGTTCATCGCCAAGCCGAACAAACTGCAAGGCCGCAAGCGCTGGATTGCTTTCTTTCATCATCCGCAAGGCACGCTGTTCGTGGACGAAGGAGCGAAGAAAGCATTGCGCGAGGCGGGCAAAAGTTTGCTGCCGCCGGGCGTGGCGCGCTGCGAAGGCGAATTTGTCAGCGGCGACGTGGTGCGGGTTTGTGATCTGGACGGAACCGAGTTCGCGCGCGGTATCGCGAAATTTTCCGCCGAAGAAATCCGCGCCAAAAAACTCGCGCGCGTGGAACTCGTCCACCGCGATGATTTGGTGATTTTGTAATAACTTTTCAACCACGGATAAACACAGATTAACACGGATAAGAATTTCTATCTGTGCTTATCCGTGGTTAAAATTTCATGAAGAAAAAATCTGCGATAAATGATTTGCTCAAGGTCATGGCGAAGCTGCGCTCGCCGACGGGTTGTCCGTGGGATCGCGAGCAGTCGCACCTGACGTTGCGCCGCCATGCGATTGAGGAAGTTTATGAACTGGTTGATGCGATTGAGGCGCGCGACGACATTGAGATGGCGGAGGAGTTGGGCGATTTGCTTTTGCAGGTGGTTTTTCATTGCCAGCTCGCGCGCGAGCGCGGCGCGTTTGATTTTGAAAAGGTCGCGCGGCATCTCGTGGATAAATTGATTCGCCGTCATCCGCACGTTTTTGGCAAAACCAAAGTCAAAAATGTAGACGAGGTCTGGGCGAACTGGGAAAAAATCAAGAAGGCTGAGAAAGTCGGAACGCATTTGGAACGAAAATCGGCTTTCGACGGAATTCCGAAGCAACTGCCAGCGTTGTTGCGCGCTGAAAAACTTTTGAAGAAGGCGCGTAAAGCCAAAATCCTTGCGGACGGCAACCTTCCGAAGCGTAAATTGACCAAAGCTGCTTTGGCAAAGGAGTTATTTGAGCTTGCGGCGTTCGCGCAAACACGTGGCTGGTGTGCGGAAGAATTGTTGGCCGGAGAAATCAAATGGCAGGAACGACAGTTGCGGCGGAAGGAACAAGTCGGTTTGTCGAAAATCAGAAGTTGACAGCTTTGGGAAATCTGGTTTAATTCCCGACCCTTTGCGGGAAAATTTATGTATGCCGTTTTAGAAACAGGTAGCAAACAGTATCGCGTCACTGCCGGCGATAAACTCGAAATCGAACGCCTTGAAGTCGAGGCGGGCAAGCCGGTCACGTTTGACCGCGTGCTGCTCGTCAACAACGACGGCAAGCTTTCCGTCGGCGCGCCCACCGTCACCGGTGCCACCGTCGTGGCGGATGTTGTCGAACACAAGCGCGGCGAACACAAGCTGACGTTCAAGATGAAACGCCGCAAAGGTTATCACAAGACCATCGGCCATCGTCAGGAATTGACGGTCGTTAAAATCACCGCCATCAACGCTTAATTTTTAATCCACTAATTTTATGGCACATAAAAAAGGTCAAGGCAGCGTAAAAAACGGACGCGATAGCCGTAGCAAACGGCTCGGCATGAAAGAATTTGGCGGCACGCAGGTGACCGCCGGCAGCATCCTCGTCCGCCAGCGCGGCAGCAAATTTATCGCGGGCAAGAACGTCGGCACGGGTCGTGACTGGACGTTGTTCGCGCTCACGGACGGCAAAGTCTTGTTCGACAAGAACAGCCGCCGTATCAACATTGTCGCCGAAGTGGCGACGAAGAATTAAGGCGAGCAATCGCTTTCAGGCGAGGCCAAGCGCCTCGCCTTTTTTATTGTCGTTGAAGGCTGGAATGGTGAATAGTTAAACCAACTTGGCGATTCAAAATTTTAACGACGCAACAATTTCATGTTCATTGACGAAATAAAAATCTACGCGCAGGCCGGCCACGGCGGTAAGGGCGCGGTCGCGTTTCATCGCGAGGCTTACATCACCAAGGGCGGACCGAGCGGCGGCAACGGCGGACGCGGTGGCAGCGTTATTCTTCAGGCCGATCACGACCTGAACAATCTCATCCAGCAGTATTACGTTCCACGTCTCATTGCGCTCGGCGGTGAAGGCGGCATGGGCAAAGGCATGGACGGTCACGCGGGAAAAGATCTCATCGTCAAAGTTCCGTGCGGCACGCTGGTGTGGCAACTCAAGGACACCACGCCGCCCATCGAGAAGAAAATGCGCCGCGATGACGACGAGGAAGAAGACGAAGAGCAAAGCGAAAACATGATGCTCGGCACGAGCACCGGTAAGCGTCCGCTCTTCCGCACGTCGCAGGGGAAATCGGCATTGGAAATTGATTTGAGCAAGGAACCGGAAGACGAAGAAACACCGGACGGCATTGAAAACAAAGGCACGCTCGTCGCCGACCTCACAACCCATGGTCAGCAATTTGTTTTGTGCAAAGGCGGTCGCGGCGGACTGGGTAATCGCAATTTTGCCACCGCGCGCCACCAGACGCCGCGCTTCGCGCAGCCGGGCGAACCCGGCACGGAAGGCGAATTTCTTTTGGAACTCCGCATCATGGCGGAAATCGGTCTCGTCGGTTATCCGAACGCGGGCAAGTCCACTTTACTCACGGCGATTTCGCGCGCGCGTCCGAAAATTGCGGCGTATCCGTTCACGACGCTGACGCCGCAGGTCGGCATTTTGGAATACGCCGATTGGAAGCGACTCACCGTTTGCGACGTGCCGGGACTCATCGAAGGCGCGCACAACAACGTCGGCCTCGGCCACGAATTTCTCCGCCACATCGAGCGTTGCAAAATTATCGTGCTGCTCCTTGACATGGCGGGCACGGACAATCGCAAGCCGTGGGACGATTACAAGCAACTGCTCAAGGAATTGGAACTTTACGATCCGGCGCTGCTGGAAAAAAATCGCCTCGTCGTGGCGAACAAAATGGACGAAGCCGTTGCGGAAAAAAATCTGAAGGAGTTCAAAAAGAAAAACAAAAAAGTTTCCGTGCTGCCCATCTCGGCTGCGTTTGATCAAGGCTTGGAAAAATTCAAGCTGACGATTCGCGAGGCGGTTGAGGCGGCGGAAAAAGTTTAGGCCAATTCCAAAAAGCGCATCACGGTGTCGCCGTGCTTGAGCATTTTCACTTCTGTCCACGGCGCGACGAGCTCCAGCGTGTCGCGTTTCGTATGGCCAATCATCAACCTTCCGCCGGGCGCGAGCAACTTTGGCAGACTAATATCGTCGAGCAATTGTTGGGCGAGTGAAGTAGAACGACGGTTCACATTTTTTTCGCCGTAAGGCGGGTCGGCCAGAATCAAATCAAACTGCTTGCCGCTTTCCACGAGTTGTTTAATCGCGGGAAAAACATCCTGCGTGCGTGTCTCCAAAATTTCACCATAGCCCGCCGCGGCCGCGTTGCTGCGGATAAATTCCGCGTGGCGATGCGACTTTTCGATGCACAAAACGGAAGCCGCACCGCGACTCAGACATTCCAAACTCAACGCGCCGCTGCCGGCAAATAATTCGAGCACGCGTGCGTCCACCACGCGCGCGCCAAGCGAATTGAAGACGGCCTGCTTGACCAAATCAGGCGTGGGACGAACGTCGAGTCCTTTGGGAACTTTCAAAATCCGCCGCGCTGCGTTGCCGCCGGTGATACGCATGAAGTTTAATTAAAAATTTCGGCAAAGAACGATTTCATGTCCGCCCACGAACGTTTGTCGGCGCGCTCGTTATATTTCGCGCCGGGCAAACTGCCGTCGGCCATCGGTTGCGTGAAGCTGTGCACCGCGCCGCCGTATTTGATGAGCCGCCAATCCACATCGGCATCGCGCATTTCTTTTTCAAAAGCCGTGAGGTCTTCCGGCTTCTCAAACGGATCGTCCGCGCCGTGGCACACGAGCACTTTGCATTTGATATTTTTGCCATCAGCGGGCGTGGGCGAATCTAATCCGCCGTGAAAACTAACAATCCCATTCAATTCCGCGCCGCTGCGGGCGAGCTCAATCACCGTTGTGCCACCAAAACAATAGCCGATGGCGGCGACGTGTTTCGTGTCCACCAAGTCGCATTTCTTCAATTCATCCAACCCAGCATTGACGCGTGAACGAAGCAGGGCGCGGTCGGTTTTATATTTCGTCGCTTCGGCTCCCGCTTCTTTGTAGTTCTGCGGGCGAATGCCTTTGCCATAAATGTCGGCGCAGAACGCGACGTAGCCGAGGTTCGCGAGCATCGCGGCACGATTCTCTTCGTAGTCGGTCAAGCCCATCCATTGATGCACGATAAGCACACCAGGGCGCTTGCCGGAAAACGAATCATCATAAGCGAGATAACCTTCGAGCGTCGTGTCGCCTTGTTTGTATTCAATTGTCTTGGTCACAAGTTTGGCGTGAGCGGACACGGCGCAAGCCGCCGCCATCAGAAATGGTAGAACTTTTTTCATAACGCAGCCAAATTAACCGACTCTGCGCGGTTTGCAACTGCGGGAAATTTCCAGGTCACAACCGCTTGCCAAGCGGGCGAGCAAGCGGTTTCCTATTCGTGTGCATACGCTCGGACCGCCTGACTCACATTATCTCGACGCCGCCATCGGCTGGCTTGGGCTGGGCTGTGCGGACGATGCGCGCGCGGAGCTGGAAAAGATTTCCGCCTTAAATCAAATTCATTCTGACGTGCTCGAAGTGCGCTGGACGATTTGCGCGCATGACCAGCGTTGGAAGGACGCGCTGACGATTGCGGAACTGGAATTACAAACCGCGCCCGAAGAATCTTCCGGCTGGCTGCATCGTGCGTATGCGTTGCGCCGCGTGTGCGATGGCGGTTTGTCGCAAGCATGGGATGCGCTGCTGCCCGCCGCGAAAAAATTTCCGGCGGAACCGGTCATCGCCTACAACTTGTCGTGTTACGCGTGCCAGATGGAGCAGCTCGACAGTGCGCGGACTTGGTTGCACCGTGCGATCAACGCGGGCAAAAAAGATGTCATCAAGAAAATGGCGTTGGCGGACGATGATTTGCAACCACTGTGGTCGGAGATAGCACAATTTTGATCGCGACCACCAAAACACAGAGCGCGCAAAGTTTAATTTTCTCGGTGAACTCGGTGCCTCTGTGGCAAAATCTTTCCAGTGAAAATGACGAAGCCAATTCTTGAAGTCACCAATCTGCACATTGAGCGGAGTGGCACGGTGATATTGCGCGATGTGAACTGGCGTGTTCAGCGTGGTGAACACTGGGTGATTCTGGGCGCGAACGGATCGGGGAAAACTTCTTTGTTGAGCGCGCTCACCGGCTATCTCATGCCGACTAGCGGAGAAATTTCCGTGCTGGGCGAAACTTATGGCGAATCCGACTGGCGCGAGTTGCGGAAGAAAATCGGTCTCGTCAGTTCGTCCGTGCGCCAGATGATGGCGGACGACGAACCGGCGCTGGAAACCGTCGCGAGCGGCAAATACGCCATGATAGATTTTTGGGGGCGGCTGAGCCGCACCGATAAAGCAAAGACGCAGCAACAATTAAGGCGGGTCGAGTGCGAACACTTAGCCAATCGCCAATGGGGCGTGCTCTCGCAAG
Organism: uncultured Verrucomicrobia subdivision 3 bacterium; assembly: GCA_903878805.1. Taxonomy (GTDB): domain Bacteria; phylum Verrucomicrobiota; class Verrucomicrobiia; order Limisphaerales; family UBA11358; genus UBA11358. The sequence continues at coordinate 91,571 of CAIRJF010000033.1, read as the reverse complement.
GTGAACGCCAGCGGGTTTTGATTCTGGACGAGCCGTGCGCCGGGCTGGATCCGGCGGCGCGCGAGCATTTTCTCCAATTTATCCAGCGCCTCGGCCAAAAGAAAAATTCGCCGACGATGGTTTTGGTGACGCACCACGTCGAAGAAATGATGCCGGTGTTTTCACACGTTTTGATTTTGAAAAATGGCGCGGTGCTGGTGGCGGGAAATAAAAAATCCGTGATGACTTCAAAAAATTTGTCGGCGGCATTTGCGGCGCAGATGAAGTTGGGATTCAGCCGTGGACGTTACGCGATGCGGCTGCAAAACCCCGCGCACGCGTCAAAATAATTTGGCGTAAGGCTTGGCGAGCAGGTTCAGGATGGCGTGTGCTTCCGGTGGCAGATTGTTTCCGTCATACACGCGGATGCGCCATTGGCCGTCAGCGCGGAATTGAAAGACGATGCGGTTGCCGGCGGGCGGCAGTTGGGAATTATCTTCCGGCAAAATGGAAATCAATTCGTCGAGCTGACCAATTTCGTTTGGCGAGAGCCAGCGCACGTCGCCTGTCCGCGCGTCAGTGTTGGAGACGATGTAGCTGCGGAAGCCGCCATTGGTGGCGACCTCGGTGGCGGACACTTGGATGTGATAGGCGACATTGAGGCGTTCCATCGGTGTCATGGCCACCACGGCATCTGCGTTGGTTTCGCCGCGCACGTTGCTGATAATCAGTTTCAACGGAGTTTCCAGCGCCGGGCTGGTGGCGGGACGGTCTGCCCATGGCTTGATCCAACTGGCGTAGGCATTGGTGAAATCAGCGGCGGACAACGAAGTGGCGGCAACGGAAAAAATCACGACGGCACAAAGCTGGCAAACCTGTCGCGCCAAGCGCGAACTCGCGGGAGAAAATGACGGTTTGACTTGCGGTTTCATATTTTGACATTGCTACTGCCGCCGCCGGTTGTCGAGAAAAAGTTGGCCACACGGCCGGCAGCTTCAAACGGTTGCCGCCGCTTTTTGTCCCCAGCCGAAAAGCTGCTTGGCCTTGATGACTTCAAAAATTTGCGGCGGGATGAGTTTGCTCAAGGCCTCGTCGCCGGAATGGATTTTTGCCAGCACTTCGCCGGAATAAATCTTCAGCGCGTCAGCGTTGTAGTTGGTGATGTCCACGATGAATTTGTTATCTACCAAATGTTGATAGAGATGGCGCAGGTGCGGCGCGACGTCGAGATTTTCCACGGTGAAGAGCTTGCCGGTTTTTTTGTCGAGCGAGGGATAGACGTAGAGCTTCGCGCCGTTTTTGAACAACTGGCCGAGGGATTCCATGAGTCCGCCGGGCAGGTCGGTGTAAAATTTTTCGTCCAGCACGTCGCGCAGGCGCACGAGGCCGATGGGCAAACCAATGGGCTTCTGCGTCTGGCGCGAAAGGTAGCTGATGAGCCGGTGATAGCGGAGAAAATTGGAGATCATCACGGGCTTGCCGAGCGCACCGAGCGTGTCCACGCGATCAAGAAAATCGCGGTGGTCAATCGCGTCGCCGACCTGCAACTGGCGCAGCGTCATCTCGAACATGGCGACGGGCGTTTCGCCGGCGAGCGCGGGTTCTTGGATGAATTGTTCCTGCGCGCGTTCCATCATGTCGAACATCGGATTGGTGATGGGACGGAAACTGCCGCGTTCGAGCAGGACGGGTTTTTTGTAAAGCAGTTCGCCGGGAATTACGGTCTCGCCGTTGGCAGTGAACATCGCCGCTTCGGTCAGCCATTGCTCGACGAGCTGAAGCGCCATCAGACGATTGTCCACACCGGTGAAGGCGGGGCCGGAAAATTTTATCATGTCCACTTCCACGCGCTGGCTGGTCAGGCCGTCAAGCAGCGAGCCGATAAGTTTTGTTGGTTCGGTGGACTGATAAAAGGCGCCGTGAATCAAATTCACGCCGATGATGCCGACCGTTTCCTGCTGACGCGGCGTTTCCCAATCGAGCAGCCGGACGTGGATGATGATGGTGGAAGGATCGCCGTGCGGATGGACTTGAAATTTTATGCCGAGCCAGCCTTGGCCTTCTTCCATGCCGGGTTTCGCACCTTGTTTGGTCGCCACGGTGTTGGCGAAAGCGAAGAATGTGGATTTGTCACCGCGCGTTTTGTCGAGGCGTTTCAGCAGCAGTTCAAATTCATGGTCGAGCATCGCCTGCAAACGCTTCCGGCTGACATAACGTTCCGCCGCCCCATAAATTGCGTCGCTGATGGCCATGTCATAGGCGGAAATAGTTTTGGCCACCGTGCCCGACGCTTTGCCGACGTGAAAAAACCAGCGCGCCACTTCCTGCCCCGCGCCGATTTCCGCGAACGTGCCGTAGCGTTTCGCGTCGAGGTTGATCTGGAGCGCCTTCTGGCCGGTGTTAAGTTTTTCCGTGCTCATATCCTTGTGGAAACACCATACACAAAATCGCGCGGCTGTCCAACAAGATGCGTTTCGGCTTTTCGCGCAAGACTTCTTTGCTACAATGAACTCCATGTATCGCACGCAGGATCTGCACGTCAAAGAAATCGTCCCGTTGCTCTCGCCCCGCGCGTTGCGGGCGCTCGCGCCGACGCCGGAAGCGGTGAACGCCACCGTCGCGCAATCGCGCGAACGCATCGTCCGCATCTTGAATCAGGAAGACCCGCGTTTGCTTGTCGTCATTGGGCCATGCTCGATTCACGATGAAAAATCCGCGCTCGAATACGCGACGCGTTTGAGCAAGTTGCAAAAGGAATTTGCCGACAAAATGGAAATCGTCATGCGCGTGTATTTTGAAAAACCGCGCACCACGATTGGCTGGAAAGGTCTCATCAACGATCCGCATCTTGATGGTTCGCAGGACATCGAAGCCGGCTTGAAGCGCGCGCGGCAATTGTTGCTACAAATTGTCGGCATGGGTTTGCCGGCGGCGACGGAATTTCTTGACCCGATTGTGCCGCAATACATCGCGGATTTAATTACCTGGGCGGCGATTGGCGCGCGCACCACGGAATCGCAGACGCATCGCGAAATGGCGAGCGGCCTGTCCATGCCCGTAGGTTTGAAAAATTCTACCGACGGCAGTTTGCAGGTGGCGATTGACGCGATGGGCGCGACGCGGCATCCGCATAGTTTTCTCGGCATGAACGAGGACGGCGCGACGAGCATCGTCCGCACAAGCGGCAACCCGCACGCGCACGTCGTCTTGCGCGGTGGCCGCGCGATGACGAACTACGACGCGGCGAGCATCGCGGCGGCGGAAGCGAAATTAATTTCCGAAAAATTGCCGCCCGTGTTGATGGTGGATTGCAGCCACGCGAACTCGGAAAAGAAATTCGCCAAGCAGGAAGATGTCTGGCATAGCGTCGTGGCGCAACGCACGGGCGGCACGAAATCGCTCATCGGCCTGATGGTTGAAAGCCACATCAACGAAGGTAACCAACCGATTCCGAAAAATATTTCCGAATTGCGCTACGGCGTGAGCATCACGGATTCATGCATCGGCTGGGAAGCGACCGAGCGGATGCTGCGCTGGGGTTACGAAACGCTGAAGAAATAATTCAGCCGGAAGAAATCACGGCCACGTCCACTGCCACGGAAATTGCAGCCGGTAAAAATTCTGCGCGCCGCTGGCGGGAACGAAAACCGACTGCACTACATTCGTGCCGGTGAAACCGGGGCTGTTGGTCAACCAGTTTGCCTGCGTGAGATTGGTGGCGGACTGGACGGAGCCGCTCATGCCGATGGGCATATTGACCACATCCAACCGGTTGCTGCTGCCGACTTGCGTAAGCCCGCTGAATTGCACAGGCGAAAGGCTTTGTTGAACGGTGTCGGCGATGACTTCGCCCATTTTCGCCGTCGGGTCGCCCACAGAATCCCAAAAAATATAATTGGTGCCCGGACCGTTCAGCGCCCACGGCGAGAGCGACGCAGTTGCAAGGACAGAGCTGATCTGGCCGCTGGTATTGAGTGCATTGGTCAGGCCGTAGGTTGCAGCATTAGTTTCGACATCATCCAACAGCGAGAAAATGTCCGGGGCACAAATTGTCAGGCCGGGATAGTTTGTGTTGGTGGAAAACTGTTTGAGCATGGCCGCGTAGTTAGTGTTGAAGCTGATAATACGCTGACGCACAAAGGCGCGATAGGCCGCGCCCGATCCATTAAATTGCGGGGTGGTGGTGACATCTGCTGCATTGGGCGCGACCAAGGTGCGGCAGCCTTTAGCGTAAAGGTTAGTGATGATGTTGAAATGATTGGTCAGATTCAAATTAATGTTAGTCGTCCACGTTCCGATATTGGTTCCGCTGTCGGGTTTGCCATAAGTCAGCATGCCAGCGACAAAATCTGCGTTAGCCACCCAGACAACGAACAGGCAATTGGAGGCGTTGGCGGGAGCGTTGAAGGTTTTGAGATCCGTGACGACGTTGGAACTCAAATGGTAGTAGTAAGACAAATTATTACTGGAGTAATCCCAATTTGCGTTTGTGATGGAATTAGCACCCAAGCCTTGACGTTGTGCCATCACTTCCACCCAGGTTCGCCCATTGGAAAAGCGCAGCTTGCCGCCATAATATAAATTTGTCTGCGAACCCGTGACGCCGTTCGTGGTGGTGGTGGAAAGCGTATCACCCCAAATGTAAATGTTGGAGAACCCGGCGTTGGTTGAAAAAACTAGGCCGCCGAAAAATGCAACGAGGGCTGTGAACTGGATAAGACTTTTCACGCGGCGAAACTGCCCCACGCGGCGGCAAAAGTAAAACGGTTTCTTGCGGCGACCGCCGGGCGACCGCAAATAGAATTTGCTGGCGCAGCGCGGGACGGTGTTTAACCTGCGCACCTGTCCGTCCGTTTGTAAATCACCGAAGATGACCGGTCTCCCTTCAAAGTATCCGCTGGCGCTGGCGTTGAGCCTGGCGCCGCTGGTGGCTTTCGGCAACGGCCTGCGCCTGCCCAGCCAGGACGCCTTCGCCACCGGGCGCGGCGAGGCGTTTGTGGCGACGGCGGACAATCCCTCGGCGGTTTATTACAATCCTGCCGGTCTCACGCAGTTGACCAATACGGAGATGCGGGCTGGCATCTATGGATTGTATTACGACCCGACCTACCAGCCGCCCAAGGGTGCGCCCAACGCGGGAAACACCTATTCGATCAAAAAACAATTTGCCGCCGCGCCGCAGTTTTTTTCAGCAGCAAACTCAAGGAGATGCCGGTGAGCGCCGGGCTGGGCGTCTATGCGCCCTACGGCGGCAGCATCAGTTGGCCGGATGACACGGGCTTCCGCACGGTGGGAACGCAAAGTTCATTGACCTACATCCGCATCAACCCGGTAGTGGCGGTCAAACTGGGCGAGAAATTTTCCTTCGGCGCGGGCATCATGATTGACTACGCGAACATTGACCTCCAACAAGGTTTGCAGCCACTGGCGCAACCGCTCGTAAATTACTACCGGTTCAATGGCAACGGCTGGAGCGTGGGCTACAATCTTGGTGTGCTGTGGCATCCGGTGGAAAAATTTTCTCTGGGAGCCACCTTCCGCAGCCGAACGGGTTTTACCATGAAGGGTAATGCCGAGATGGAAGATCAACCGGTCTTTGGGGCGACCACGCTGCCAGCCACGATGGACTTTACTTTTCCGCTCACTGTGGTGAGCGGTATATCCTACCGTCCGACGCCTAAATGGAATCTGGAATTCGACGCGGATTACACTGATTGGAGCAGTTTCGGCAGCACCAGCATCAACCAGCAAAAATCGCCGCCGCCGGGAGTGAACCAACCCATTCCGGTGAATTTCGGCTGGCAGGCCAGCTGGATGTATGAGTTCGGCGTGACGCGCTACTTCGACCACGGCTGGCACGCCAGTGCCGGTTATCTCTTTAACCAAAATTCCGTTCCCAACCAATATTACTCGCCGCTCGTCGCGGATATGGACCGGCATTTTTTCAGCCTGGGCGCTGGACATGCTGGGAAAACTTTTGATGTCGATGTCACTTATCAGCTTGGCTATGGTCCGGATCACACGGTCACCGGGAGTTCGCCGTCATCCAGCCCTGGATTTTCCTCTGGTCAAAGAGCCGATGGCACTTACGCGTTCTTTAGTCAGGCTCTGATGGTGACGCTGGGCGTCCATTTTTGAAGGTGCGTAAGCCGCAGCTTGCAGTTGCGGAGCGGATGTCCCCGGCGTAGCATCCCGCGAGGTATGACGACCAACCATCGGGGCAATCGCGATAACCAACCGGGCGCAACGCGAGCCGCTGCCGCCGCGAAAACTCCGCCCCTGACGCTGGCCGACGGCCAGTCGCACTTCGCCACGCATGGCGCGGAGCGGATTCATTACGTCACGCTCGGCCACGGCCAAAAAACTTTTGTGCTGGTTCACGGCTGGGCGTGCAACCTGCGGGTGTGGCGCGAACAAATTGCGGCGCTCGCCGGGGACGCGCGGCTAATCCTCATTGATTTGCCCGGCCACGGACAGAGCGGCCAGCCGCACGCCGAATACTCCATGAATTTTTTTGCGGACGCCGTGCTTGCGGTTTTGCGGGCAGCGGGCGTGGAGCAGGCGACTTTCATCGGTCACAGCATGGGCGCGGCGGTCATCTGCCGCGTCTGCGCGCAGGCGCCGGAAAAAGTCGTCGCGCTTGTCTCGGTGGACGGATTGCTCAAACGTCCGCAGGGCGCGCCCGGTCAGGCCGAGCTGCTACTCGCGCAATTGCAATCGCCGCATTACCTCGCGGTGGCCACGGGGCTGGCCGCCAGTTTTTTCCCGGTGGCCGGAACCGAAAAGTTGCGCGACGAAACCGTTGCGGAAATGCTTTTGACGCCGCATCACGTCATGGCCGGCGCGATGGCCGGGTTGCTCGATGCGAAAAATCCCGACTGGGATTTGAAACGCGTGGCCGTGCCGGTGATTGCGCTCAACGCGAAAAATTCACCGTGGATGGCGGGCTACGAAGATTACGTCCGCACGCTTTCGCCGCAGTCAGCCTGCCGTCAGTTTGAAAATGCCGGACATTTTCTCATGCTGGAACAGCCGGCCGCGTTCAACGACGCGCTGATGGAACGGCTGCGGGAATTCAACCTGTTTGCGAAATAGCCCGGTTATGACCCCGATTCTCAAAATCAGCGACCCCGCCAACGGCGGCGGTTCGCCTGCGGTTTTGAGCCGCCCGAAAACCAAACCGGAAATGGACGCCGCGCCAAAGATTTTGCCGGCGGAGCGTCGTCAGGAATTTGCCGGCTTCGTTCAGGCGTGGCAGAAAAATTATCTCGTCACCGCTGACTACAAACTGGCCGTGCTTGACCTCCAGACCTTTCTCGGCGATTTGCGCCGCTGGCTCGAAGGCGTGGAACTAGGATTGCGCACGGCCACCGCCGCCGACCGCGCCAAACGCGAAGCCGAAATCGCCGAGGAGTTGCGCGCGCCGGTGCTGGCCACGCTGGCCGGTCTCTTCGAGCGTTTTGAAACCGCTGCGGATGCGCTTGCCGAGGATTTACGGCCGGCGCACCGCGTATTTGGACGGCAGCAGTTGCATCCGCATTTTCTGTGCGCGCCGTTTTTTCACCGCACTTATACCAAGCCGTTGGGTTATCCCGGCGACCACGAAATGATGAGCATGATTGTGCGCAACGGGCTGGAAGGCGATTCGCTTTACGCGCGGCTCGTCAACGCCTATCTGCTCGACCACGCGCCGTGTCGCGCCGTCCGCAACCGCGTCGGTTTTTTGCAAAGTAAAATCAGCGCGGAAACCGGCCGCGTCGTGCGCGCGGGCGGGACGGCGAACATTTTTTCGCTCGGCTGCGGCCCGGCGTGGGAGGCGGTGAATTTTCTGGACGGTAGCCTGCTCGCCAACCGCACGCATTTTCAACTGCTTGATTTTAACGCGGAGGCGCTGCAGTTTGCGGGCGACAATATCGAGGCGGTCAAAAAAAAGCGTTCGCTTAACACCCCGGTTCAGTTCGTGAAAAATTCCGTGCAGAATCTGCTGCGCGGCCATCCGCAGTCGCGCCTCGAGCATGAGGGCTTTGACCTGATTTATTGCTCTGGCCTTTACGATTACTTGACCGACCGCGTCTGCCAGCCGCTGAACAATCATCTGTATGACCGGCTGCGTCCGGGCGGCCTGCTGGTAATCGGCAATTTTGGACGCAGCACGCCGGGCCGGAACTTGATGGAACATCTGATGGACTGGTTTTTGATTTACCGCGACCAGCAGGAGATCGCCGCGTTCGCGCCCGAGGCGGCGGCGCCGGAGGATTGCCGTGTGCGGGTCGAAGATGCGGGCGCGAATTTATTTTTGGAAGTCCGCAAACCGGCATGAGCGAACCCGAATCCCAGAAGATTTACGAGGAAGAGAAACGGCGCGACTACATCACCGCCGCGACGTGGGGGACGTTTGTTTCCATCCCGCTGAATTTGTCCTGCACGTTCATGGATCAGGCCATGTATCCCGCGTTGGCGGCAAAATTTTTTCAGGCGCGCTTGATCAGCGTCAGCGTCACGGCACTGGCGTGGCTGTGGTTCAAAACCAAAATCGGCCGCGCGCATCCGCAGGTGAGCATCATGTGGTTCACCAGCCCGATGCTGATGATTTTATGGATGATTTATGAGGCCAACGACCACGCGCGCTACTCGCCTTACTACGCTGGGTTGAACATCATCATGCTCGGCATGGGTCTGCTGTCGTCGTGGGCTTACATTCAAAATCTGGTGACCAGCGTGTTCGTGCTGGCGGCGTATGTGTGGATTTCGCTTGCGATGCAGGCGACGCAGGTCAGTTCCATATTGAACAACGCCACGTTCCTCATGCTCACCGCCGTGCTGGTGGTGGTCGGCAGCGTCGCGAATTCGCGCCAGCGGTTGCGGGAATTCACCTTGCGCTACGAGCTGGATAAAAACCGCCGGGCGCTTGAAACCAGCCTCGCGCAGTTGAAGGAAAACGAGGCGCAGCTGATCCAGTCCGAAAAGCTCGCGTCACTCGGGCGCATGAGCGCGGGCATGATCCACGAAATCAAAAATCCGTTAAACTTCGCTACCACCGGACTTTTTACCCTGCGCAAAAAAGGAAAACATCTCGCACCGGAGCAACAAGCCGATTACGCCGAAATTTTGAAAGATGTCGAGGAAGGCGTGAACCGCGTGAAGACTATCGTCTCGGATTTGCGGATGTTCACGCATCCCGACACCGAGCAGCGCGACCGCGTGGCCGTGGGCGAAGTCGTGAACGCTGCGCTGCGTTTCCTCAACAACGAATGCAAAGAAAAAGTTGTTTTTGAACAGGCCTTGCCCGCCGACATGACGATTTGGGCGAACAAGAACAAGTTGATTCACGTTCTCACCAACCTGCTGCAAAATTCGCTGGACGCGCTCAAGACCAAAAATTTTACGAATGAAAAACCGACGGTGAAAATTTCCGGGCGCATGGAAAACGGCGTCAGCTTTCTGACCGTGCATGACAACGGCCCCGGCATCGCCGCCGCGCATCTCGACAAAATTTACGATCCGTTTTTCACAACGAAAGATGTCGGTGAAGGCATGGGCCTCGGCTTGAGCATCTGCTACCGCATCGTGCGCGAGGCGAAGGGAAAAATCTCCGTGCGGACCGAGCCGGGAAAATTTTGCGAGTTCACGCTGGAATTTCCCGCCACCGAAAAAACGCCTGCCACGAACTTAAAATGAGCGATTACGATTACAAAAAATTTGCCATTCTCTACGTGGATGACGAGGAGAAATCGCTGAAGTATTTCACCCGTGCCTTCGAGGATGATTTCCGCATCTACACCGCCAGCAACGCGCAGGACGGCTTGAAACTGTTGGAGGAACACGCGGATGAAATCGCGGTGCTGATGACCGACCAGCAGATGCCCGGCGAAAAAGGCGTGTGGCTGCTGGAACGCGCGCGGCACTTCCGCCCGCGCATTTTGCGGATGCTCGTCACCGCGTTTGCGGACATGGACGCCGCCATCGCCGCCGTCAACACCGGCGCGATTTACAAATACGTCAACAAGCCGTGGGATCCGCCGCAGCTCCAGATTACACTGCAACTCGCGCTGGAATTTTTCATGGTCTCCGCTGAGCGCGACCAGTTGCTGCGCGAAAAAATGTCCGTGTTGCGCAACATGATGATCGCCGACCGCATCGTGAGTTTGGGTTTGCTCGCCGCCGGTTTGAGTCATCACATCCGCAACTCGATGGTGGCGGTGAAAACTTTTCTGGAACTGGCACCGACCAAAATGGAGGAGGAAAAAACGAGCGCCGACAGCTTGCGCGACCCCGGTTTCTGGCAGGAATATCATCACAGCGTCCAGTCGCAGATTGAAAAAATCAACAACCTGCTCGCCGACCTGCGCACCGCGTCCGAAAACAGCGCCAATGCGCCGTTTGCCGATGAAATTAAAATCAAGCCCGTCCTGGCAGCGGTTTTGACCGGATTGCAACCGGCCTTCGCCGCGCGGAAAATTGCGGTGGAAAATGCGGTTCCCGAAAATCTCCCGGCCATCCACGTGGATTTGCCGAAGTTTAACCGGCTCATCGAACTGCTGCTGAAGGACGAACTTGCGATGCTGCCCGCCGGCAGCCGCATTCAACTGACCGCCGAGGAAATCACCGGCGGCGTGCGACCGGAAATTTTAATTCGTCTGACGGATAACGGCCCGGCGCTCCCGCCGGACGCGCTGCGCGTGGTGCTGAACCCGTTCACCGGCGGCGCGCCGTCCGAATACGGCATCAACCTGATGGCGTGTTTTTTCATCGCGCACCATCACGGCGGCACGATTGAGGCGCACAGCCCGGAAGGCGGCGGCAATGTTTTCAACATCCGCCTGCCGGTGCAGCCGGAGCCGGTCGTCACCAATGCCGACGACACGCAGTTTCTGAAAAAGGCGCTTTTGAACGAGCAGTTGTGGGACAAACTCATCGCCAATTGAAAGGCGGGCAGGGCGCTGCGACACTATTTACTGCCCGGCGTAATGGGCGTCCACCTTCGCGCCGACGTCGCGGTAGGTCACGTCGGATTCGTAGATGATGAGAAATTGTTCAATGGCCTCGGCCGGCTTGCCCAGTTTCTCGAACACGCAGCCGAGGTTGTAGATCAAATCTTTCTTCTCCTCGTCGAACGCGGGCTTTTCCTTGATGGCATTTTGCAAGGTGCGCACGGCGGAATCGTTCATGCCGCGTTTCGCGAAACATTGCGCGAGCAGGCTCATCGCCGCGATGCGCTTGTGCGGGTTAGCCTGCGCCTTCTGAAATTCCGCGATGGCCTCGGCAATTTTTCCGGTCTGGAACAGCAATTGTCCCAGCTCGAACTTGAGGGCGAGGTCGGTCGGATATTTCGCCACGCGCTTCTGGGTTTCGCCCATCTGAAAATTTAATTTCTCCGCAGTGATGGCCGCGATTTGCTCCGTCGCGTCCGGCGGCAACTGCGCGAGCTGGAAATCAAACTGCCGCACAATCGTGTCCGCAATCGCACGGTCGAGCGTGGCATCACTGCCGAGTTCGGATTGCTTGATGCGGTCGTAAAGCGCGAGGGCGCGCGGAAAATTATTTTTCTGCGTGTAAAGTTCCGCGAGCGAGCGAACCAATTTCAGATTGGCCGGCTCGGTGATGAGGCGCGTCTCGTATTCTTCAATTAGCCGCGCGGCGACGTCGTCGGTTTTTTGCGAGCGCTTTTCCTGTTCGAGCGAGACGGCCTCTTCCTTGTTGCGCAGCACGTCGCGAAACGAGCCGCTACCGTCGGCCAGCGCGTTATAACCGCCTTCGTCGAGAATTTTGTGCGCGGAAAGATTTTTTTGCGCCTGCACGAGGTCCGGGTCGTAGGGCGAGCTGCGGATGAGGTCGTCCAGAAATTTTTCCGCGACGGCGGCATTGCCACCGGTCTCGGCCACGGCGTTGGCGAATTCGATGACGAGCGCCTTATCTTTGGGCGCCAGCCGCACGACGGTTTCCAGCGACAGCACCGCCGTCTTCGGCAAATCCAGCGCGTGAGCGGCGTCCACAATGATACGATGGGCAAAGGGATTGTTCGCATCGCTGTTCAGCACTTCCTCGGCAATCGCCATCGCCTCGGCGGGATTTTTGTTCAAGGTGATTTTCGCCTTCGTGATCTGCGGCGAGGAACCGGCGTTGCTCATCATCTTCTTGAAAAAACCCGTGCTCGCGCCCGCTGAGCGCGCCGTCTGCGCTGCGCGTAACGCTTTGCGCGCCTCAAACAAACCTGGCTCCTTCTGCAGCACCTGACAAAACAGTGTGGTGGCGTAATCGAAATTTTCGCGTTGCGCCGCCTCGACCGCCTTCGAGTAAAGCCGGCGCAAGTCGGGGGCGAGTTCGTTCAGATTTTTTTCGGCCATGGGAAATTTATTGGTTGTCGCAACTTCGCCCGACTCGCGGAAAAATCAACTGCATTGTGCGCGTTGGCGCAACGCGTGATCCACGAGCACGAGCGCGGTCATCGCCTCGACCATCGGCACGGCGCGCGGCAACACACACGGATCATGCCGGCCACGGCCTTTGAGCGTGGTATTTTCCAATTTTTCGGAAATCGTATCTTGCTCGTGCATGACAGTCGCCACCGGCTTGAACGCGGTGCGAAAGAAAATGGTTTCACCATTCGAAATGCCGCCTTGGATGCCGCCGCTGCGGTTCGTCGTCGTGAAAACTTTTTTATTCCGCGCGCGAAATGCGTCATTGTGTTCCAAGCCGGTCAGCAGAATGCCGCCGAAACCGTCGCCACTTTCAAAACCTTTGCACGCGGGCAAACTCAACATCGCCTTGGCCAAATCCGCTTCGAGTTTATCAAACACCGGTTCGCCCCAGCCGGCGGGAACGCCACGCGCAATGCCTTCGACAATGCCGCCGACGGTGTTGCCGTCGCTGCGTATTTTCTCAATAAGACGAATCATCTTTTCGGCCGCTTTCGCGTCGGGACAACGGACGATGTTGGACTCAACATCTTTCAACTTCACCGTTTCCGGATTTACGTCGCCGATGAGTTTTTGCACCTGCTTAACGTAGGCGAGAACTTCCACGCCAAATTTTTCGCGCAAAATCTTTTTCGCAATCGCGCCCGCTGCAACACGACCGACGGTTTCGCGCGCGCTCGCGCGGCCGCCGCCTTGCCAGGCGCGCACACCGTATTTGGCGAAGTAAGTAAAATCTGCGTGGGAAGGGCGGAACTTGTCCTTCATCTCGTTGTAAGCCTCGGAACGTTGGTCTTCGTTTTTGACCCACAGCGAAATGGGTGTGCCGAGCGTCAGACCTTTTTCGGAGATGCCGGAGAGGATTTGAATCGTGTCCGATTCCTTGCGCGGCGTGACGATTTTTGATTGGCCGGGCCGCCGCCGGTCGAGATCCGGCTGGATGTCCGCCTCGGAAAGTTTCAAGCGCGGCGGGCAGCCATCCACGACGACGCCCACGCCGCCGCCATGCGATTCGCCCCACGTCGTGATGCGGAACAATTGTCCAAAGCTGCTTGCCATGCGGTGATTGTGCGAAAATTTTCCCGCGCGGTCAAATCTCCTTGAAACTTGAAACCTTAAACTCGAAACTGCCGCGAATGAATCGCATCGTTGAGAAGTTCGCGCAGTTGAAAGCCGCCGGCAAAAAAGGTCTCGTTGTTTACATCGGCGCGGGCGATCCGAACTTGGAAGCCACGCATGACCTCGCGCTGGCGTTCGATAAAGCGGGCGTGGACGTGCTGGAGCTCGGCGTGCCGTTCAGCGATCCGCTGGCCGATGGTTTGGTGAATCAACTCGCCGCGCAGCGCGGTTTGGAATCCGGCACCACGCCGCCGAAACTTTTGGCGACCATCGCGAACATCCGCAAGCAATCGCAAATTCCGTTGGTGCTCTACATTTATTTCAACCTCATCCACAAAGTTGGTTTGGAAAAATTCATTGCCGAGTGCGCCACGGCGGGCGTGGACGGTTTGCTCGTTTTGGATTTGCCGCCGGAAGAATCAGATAACTATGAAGCGCTGATGAAAAAAGCTGGCCTGTGCCAGATTTATCTCGTCGCGCCGACGACGCCGGAGGATCGCATGGCGCTTATCGTCAAGCGCGGCGCGGGTTTTATCTATTACATCTCGCGCGAAGGCGTCACCGGCATGCAGACCAGCGTGGCCACGAATCTTTCCTCGCAGATTGCCAAGATTCGCGCGCACACGAATTTACCCATCGCCATCGGCTTCGGCATTTCCAATCCTGATCAAGCCAAGGCGGTCGCGAAAGAAGGCGACGCGTGCGTGGTCGGCAGCGCGATTGTGAACCAAATTGCCGCCAACGGAAAATCACCAGACCTCGTCGCCAAAGTCGGCGCGTTCGTTAAGTCGCTGGCCGACGCAGTGAAAACCATTTGAATTATGAGCACTAAAACCAAGACTGACCTCAAAGACCGATTCGTCATCATCATGGCCGGCGGACGCGGCGAGCGTTTCTGGCCGTTGAGCCGCGAGAAAATGCCCAAGCAGCTGCTCGCGCTGCTCGGCAAAAAATCGTTTTTGCAGGAAGCCGTCGAGCGTGTGCTGCCGCTTGTTCCAGCCAAAAATATTTTCATCATCACCAACACCGCGCAAGTCGCCGAGGTGCGCAAGCAATTACCGAAGTTGCCGAAGGATAACGTCGTCGCCGAACCGATGGGCCGCGACACCTGTGCGGCGGTGACGCTCGGCGCGGCGCTCGTCGGCGCGCGTTCGACCACGGGCGTGATGGCCGTGCTGCCCGCGGATCACGTCATTCCCGACGCGAAAAAGTTTCAGCAGATTTTGGCCGACTCCTTTGATATCGCCGCGCAGGGTCAGGCGATTGTGACCATCGGCATCAAACCGACCGGGCCGGAAACCGGCTATGGCTACATTCAAACTGGAACGGAATTGCCCACGCCCGCAGGCGCGAAGAAGACCAAAACCATTTTCTACAAGGCCGAACGATTCGTGGAGAAACCGAATTACGAAACCGCGCTCGAATACGTCAATAGCGGCCAGTATCGCTGGAACGCCGGCATGTTCGTCTGGAGTTTCATCACGGTCACGAACGGTTTGGAAAAGCATCAGCCGGAGATGTTCGCCGCGTGCCAGCGCTGGTTCAAGGTCGCGGCCAATCCCGCCAAGCTCGCCAAAGTGCTCGCGAAGGAATATCCGGACATCAAAAAAATCTCCATTGATTTTGCGCTCATGGAAAAAGCGCAGAACGTCATCGTGGCGGACGGCGCGTTTGAATGGGACGATCTCGGTGCGTGGCCGGCAATTGCGCGGCACGTCAAACAGGACGCCGAAGGCAACGCCGCCGTGGCGGATTTTATCCACGTGGACGCGGCGCGGAACATCATCTACGACGCGCGCACCAAAAATCGCACGCCCATCGCCGTGGTCGGCTTGCGTGATTCCATTCTCGTGCAGACGGACGACGCGGTTCTCCTCGCGCACAAATCACAAGCGCAGAAAATCAAGGAGCTGGTCAAGAAGCTCGCGGCGGATGCGCGGTTGAAGAAATTGGTTTAGTAATTTAGCAAATCAGTCTGAAGCAAAATCGCCGGCACAAAACTTTGTCATGCCCAGTGAAACTTTTTTTGCCGATTTGCCCGCGCTCACCGATTTCGAAGCCGTCCTCGACAGCCGTAATTATCAGCCACTGCCCGACGACTGGATGATTTACGTCACCGACGTTTGCAATTCCACGGACGCCATCCGCCGGGGACTTTATCGCGCCGTCAACATGGTCGGCGCGGCATGTATCACCTGCGTCCTGAACAATTGCAAAGATGTGGAATTGCCGTTCGTGTTCGGCGGCGATGGCACGACCATCGCGTCGCCCGCGTCGCTCGCGCCAAAAATTTTGCGCGAACTCCAAGGCGTTGCGGCAATGGCGTCCAAACAATTTCAACTCGAATTGCGGATCGGCCGAATTCTCGTCGGCGAATTGCGCGGCGCCGGTTTTTCAATTGAAGTCGCAAAATTTCGCACCAGCGGTTCGGCGACTCTCGCCATGCTCGGCGGCACGGGTTTGATCGAAGCCGAACGCCGGATAAAATCGCCGCAAAATAATTATGTCATTTCATTGGACGCCGCTGCGCCGGACGCCGATGTCAGCGGACTTTCCTGTCGCTGGCAGCCGCTCCAATCCGCGCACGGCGAAATGTTGACGCTGCTCGTGCAAGCGCGCGCGACCGGGGCGGACGCCGACCGCTATTACCAACAATTTTATTCACGCCTGCCGCAATTGACTGGATTACCCGATGAAAAATTAAATCCAGTCAAAGTTTCCGCCATGCAAACCGGCTGGCCGCCGAAAGATTTTAGCATTGAAATGCGCACGCACGCCGGACGCGGCAAATTACTTAAACGATTTTTTGCCGCGACTTATACGCTGCTGCATTCCCTCGGAGGCGCAATCGTTTTCAACACCGGATTGCCCGTCGGTTGGATCAATCCGAAACGCTATAAAAATTCCGTCGTCCTGCGCTCTGACTTTCGGAAATTTGACGGCCTGCTGCGCATGGTGTTGGACATTCCCGCCGCAAAAGTTCCGGTTGTCTTGGCATTTCTCGAAGGCGAGCATCGTCGCGGCGCGATTTTTTACGGGGCACACCGTTCTGACAGCGCGTTGATGACGTGCGTTGTTTTTTCCGTATGGCGCGACAGTCATGTGCATTTCATTGACGGCAACGACGGGGGCTATGCGCTCGCGGCGCTGCAATTCAAAGAACAAATCAGACTTGCGGGCAGCAATTAAATTCCTCATCCATTCTTGACCTTTGCCGTCCAAAAGGCATCCTATTCGACTATTTTAGATCCTATGTTACACATTCGAAATATCGCCATCATCGCGCACGTTGATCACGGCAAAACCACCCTCGTGGATTGCCTGCTCAAGCAATCCGGCACCTTCCGCGAAAACCAGCATGAAACCAAAGAAGAACGCCTGATGGATTCGATGGATCTCGAAAAAGAAAAGGGCATCACGATTCGCGCCAAGAACGCGGCGTTCAAATACAAGGATTACAGCATCAATATCGTGGACACGCCCGGACATGCGGATTTCGGCGGCGAAGTCGAGCGTATCATGAACATGATTGACGGCGTGCTGCTCGTGGTTGATTCCTCCGAAGGCCCGCAGGCGCAAACGCGCTTCGTGCTGCGCAAGGCGCTCGAAGCCGGTGCGAAGCCGATTGTCGTCATCAACAAGATTGACCGCGAGAACGCGAATCCGAAAAAAGTTTTGGACCTCGTGTTTGAATTGTTCATGTCGCTCAACGCCACGGACGAACAGCTCGATTTCCCGTTCATTTACGCATCCGCCAAGGCCGGTTACGCCAAGGTGGAACTCGAACACGCCAGCGGCACGATGGAGCCGTTGTTCGACGCGATCGTGAAACACATTCCGCCGCCGCGCGCCCGTGCCGGCGAAGGTTTTCAGTTGCTCGTCGCCAACCTCGACTACAGCGAATACGTCGGTCGTATCGCGTTCGGCAAAATCGTCGAAGGCAAAGTGAAAGTCGGCGACCCCGCCATCTGCCGTCACGGCAGCGGCAAAATCTCCAAGGGCAAAATCACGATGATCTACCATTTCGAAGGCATGAAGCGCATCGAAATCCAGGAAGCCCACGCGGGCGACATCGTCGGCCTCGCAGGTTTCGAGGAAGTGTTCATCGGCGAAACGATTTGCGACAGCGAACTCCGCGCCACGTTGCCTTACATTCCGATTGATCCGCCGACCATTCAGATGGAATTTGCCGTGAACGACGGCCCGCTCGCCGGTCAGGACGGCAAGCTCGTCACCGCGCGCCACATCTGGGATCGCCTCGTGAAGGAAATCCGCACGAACGTCGCCCTGCGCATCGCGCAGACCAGCGACCCCAAGGTGTTTGCCGTCAGCGGTCGTGGCGAAATGCAAATCGCCATTCTCGTCGAACAGATGCGCCGCGAAGGTTACGAAGTCCTCGTCTCCCGCCCCGAAGTGTTGTGGAAGAAAGCCGCCGACGGCACGTTGCTCGAACCGATCGAAAAATTGTTCGTGGAAATCCCGAGCGAAAACCTCGGGGCCATCATGGAAAATCTTTCCAACCGCAAAGCGCAGATCACGAACATGAACCACGTCGGCAATCAGGTTTCTGTCGAAGCCCTCGTGCCGATGCGCGGTCTCATCGGTTTTGAAACCGACCTCGTCAACTCCACCAAGGGCATGGGCGTGATGAGCCATCTCTTCCACGAATACGGCCCGGACTGCGGCGAAATTGCCGCGCGCAAGAACGGTTCCCTCGTGAGCATGGACAACGGCGAAGCCACCAGCTACGCCCTCAACATGGTGCAGGAACGCGGTCGCCTCATGGTCGAGGCCGGCGATGCGATTTACGTCGGCATGATTGTCGGTGAAAACGCGCGCGAGAATGACATTCCCGTGAATCCCGTGAAAGAAAAGCGTTTGACCAACATGCGCTCACAGGGCGATGGCAAAGGCATCTCGCTCGCGCCGCCCATGAAACTCTCGCTCGAACGCGCTTTGGAATACATCGACGTGGACGAATTCGTGGAAGCCACGCCCAAGAACCTGCGCCTCCGCAAGAAAGTCCTCGACGAAGGTTTGCGTCGCCGCACGGAAAAAACGCGCGTCATCAAGTTCGTGCAGGAATAATCCCGCCGGAAATTTACCGCCGCCCGGATGTTTTGAAAGCATCCGGGCGTTTTGCTTTCGCGCGAAAACCCCTCAAGCAAGCCGCAACCCGGCGCTTTGCCGATGTAATTTAATTTTACATTTGGCCGTTTGGCCGCATCTTTAGGAAGTTGTTTTGACAATGCTTTGGTGGACTAATCAGAAATTGCGCCGGGGCAAACCCGAGGCCCGGCTGGCGCTCATTCAGCAGCTTGCCTTTGAAGGCGAGGCCAAATCCGTCGCTTTGCTCATCCGCGTCCTGAAGGACAAGGATCCCGATGTGCGCAGCGCGGCGGCGAAGGCGCTGGTGGGCTTCAAGGACCGGCGCGCGGCGGCTCCGTTGATGGAGATGCTGAAGGACACCGTGCCGCTGGCGCGCGCGGCGGCCTCGGAATCGCTCGGCAAGCTGGGCGAGCCACTGGCGATTGACCGGCTCGTGCCGCTGTTGCGCGACCAGGATCAAATCGTCCGCGCGGTCGCGGCGCGCAGTTTGCACCGGCTCGGCTGGCGGCCGGAGACGGACGCGCAGAAAATTCATCAGATTCTCGCCATCGGAAATTTGCAGATGCTGTTGACCATCGGATCGGAAGCCGTCGAGCCGCTTTTGGAACTGATGCGCTTCGGTCCGCCGAACAAGCAGCTCGCTGCCGTCAAAACCCTCGGCCAGATTAAAGACCCGCGCCTGACGCGCTCCATGCTTGAGGCGTTGCAAAAGGACAGTCCCGCCGTGCGCATCGCTGCGCTCGACAATCTGGAGCGCATCGCCGACCCGACGACGTATCCCGACGTGGAAAAAATGCTCAAGGACTCGAACGCCAGCGTGCGCACCACCGCCGTGGATACCGCCACGCGTTGCGGCGGCAAGCGGGCCGTGCCGAAATTGATTGAAGCGTTGCGCGACACGTTTTGGGATGTGCGCCGCACGGCCGCCAAGGCGCTTGGTTCCATCGGTGAAAAAATTGCCGTGCCCGCTCTCTGCGAACTCGTGCATGATCCCGATAACGACGTGCGCGAGGCCGCCATCGGCGCGCTGGCAAAATTGCGCGACCAGCGCGCGCTCGTTCCCGTCGTCACGGCGACGATGGATGTGGAGCGCACAGTGCGCAACCTAGCGCTGGCGACGGCGCGGAAGCTAGATGAGAACTGGGAAAACTCGGAGCAAATTCGCAACGTCCTGCCCGCCATCCAGTCCGCCTTGAGCCATCCCGATTACTGGGTGCGTTACAGCGCACGGCTGTTGCTGGAACGGCTTAATTTGGATGCCGGCCAGTTGACCAAGCAATTGAAGGCGCAAGACGAGGCGGACAATTTTGCCCCGCCGCATCTGGCCTTGCCGCTGCTCGCGGATCTGCTGTTCGACCGCGACCGCGATTTGCGCGTGGCCGCCGCCGAGGCGCTTGGCCGATTGGGCGAACGCGAGGCCGAGTCCATCCTCGCCACCGCCGCGCGCGATGCGGATCCCGCCGTGCAGGCGGCGGCGCAAGCCGCGCTCGCGGCACTGAATTAACTTTGAAACAATTGCATGGCCGAAGAAAAAAAAGTTGAAGCCGAACCGGGCGTTGCAAACGCGCCCGACGCGCCGGATTTGCGCGGCGTCAGCCTGCCGGACGTCGTCCACCTAGAATGCGTCGGACGCAACTCCTCCGTCGTCGAACTTTTTCAGGAACATTCGCTCGGCCGCATTTACATTGACCAAGGCCAGATTGTTCATGCCACCTGCGGCGAAATTTCCGGCGAGCGCGCCTTCCAAAAACTTTTCACCATCACCGCCGGCACGTTTGAACTGCTGGAATATGAAGTGCCGCCAGAACGCACCATCAACCGCACTTGGGAGTTTTTGCTCAACGAAGTGCTGCGCCAGCGTGAACAATTTGCCCGGCGTGCGGCGGCTGGCGAGGATCTGTCCGCCAACGGCGAAAACACCCCGCCCGCGCAGGCCGCTTGGACGGCGGAAATACTGATTTGCTCTGGCGCGGGCGAAATTTTTTATCATTGGCAATGCGCTGCGCCTGCCGAACGGATGGCGCTCCTGCAAAAAATTTCCGCCGGCGCGGAAAAACTTATTCCCAATTTGCAACTCGGAAAACTGGACCGCGTCGAAGTGCGCCTGGCCGAGGGCCGCGTCGTCTTGCAACCGCGCGCCGACCGGCTCGTTTTCGTGCGCCTCTCCGCCGCCAAAAAATGAAGGCCGATTTTAAGCATTGGTTTGCCAGCCTACCCGCCGTGCCGGGAATGCTCGCCTGCGGCCACCGCCAGCCCAACGGCAAGTGCCTCGGCCACGGCGACGACAAGATTTATACGGCGGAAAAAATCAGCCGGCTGCTCAAGCAGTTTGCCGAACTGCACGAACCGCTCGCCGCCGCGGAATTTTCCCCGCGCTGGACGACGTGGGCGTTTGAATACGGCCTCCTCCGTTTTGTGCCGCGCCCGGACAAGGGCTTGCTGATGCTGCTCGTCAGCCCCGAAACCGAGGCCGCGCGCGAACTTGACCGGCTGGCCGAGGAGTTTCTCGCCCGTCCGCTCAAGTAGCGGTTTTTGCTTTTCCTTTGCGCGCCTGCCGCCATCTTGTCCGCGTGCAACTTACCGCCGCTGAAATCATCCGCGCTGTCCGCGCCGCGCTGGCCGAAGACCTCGGCAGCGGCGATGCCACCACGCTCGCCACGGTTCCGCCCGGCGCAAAATCCGTCGCACTCATGCGCGCCCGCGAGTCGATGGTTGTCGCGGGAATTCAATTCGCCGAAACCGCCTTCCGGCAGCTTTCGGCAAAAATCAAAATTCAAAAACTCGCGCGCGACGGGCAAAAAATTTCCGCCGGCAAAACGCTTTTGAAAATTTCCGGCTCCAGCCGCGCCATCTTGAGCGCCGAGCGCGTCGCGCTGAATTTCGTCCAGCGGCTTTCCGGCGTGGCGACGGCCACCGCTTTATTCACCAATGAAATCAAGGGTTTAAACGCCAGAATTCTCGACACGCGCAAGACCACGCCCGGCTGGCGGCGGTTTGAAAAATATGCCGTGGCCTGCGGCGGCGGCAAAAATCATCGCCTCGGCCTGTTCGACCTGATTTTGATCAAGGACAACCACCTCGTGGCTTTGCAAAACGCAAAGCCGAATGCCATCGTCGCCGCCGTTGTGCGGGCGCGCAAAAAATTTCCCAAACTGAAAGTCGAGGTTGAGGCTGACACGCTGGCGCAGGTCGCGCAGGCCGCCGAGGCCGGTGCGGACACCATTCTGCTCGATAACATGACGACGGCGCAGTTGCGCGCCGCTGTAAAAATCATCCATGGCCGCGCGGAAGCGGAAGCCAGCGGCGGGGTAAATTTGAAAACCGTCCGTGCCATCGCCGCGACCGGCGTGGATTTTATTTCCGTCGGCGCCATCACGCACTCGGCGCGCGCGGTGGACATCGGTTTGGATTTTGAAAATTGACCGCGAAGCAGGCGAAGTGAAGCTGCGCGGCCGCGTTGCTCACTTCAGTTCCGTCCCAGATTTTCTCTTTTCGGCAAACTGCGCGCGCCATTTCTCGACGCGCTCCTTGATTTTCTTTTCCACGCCTTGCTCGGTCGGTTCGTAATAAATTTTGTCCGCACCCAGATAATCCTGCGCGACAAAATGTTCCTTGCCGTCGTGCGCGTATTCGTAGCCGACGCCGTGGCCGAGTTTTTTCGCGCCGGCGTAATGGCCGTCGCGCAAATGTTCTGGCACGGCAATCGTGCGGCCGGATTTTACGTCGGCGAGCGCCGCGTCAATCGCCGTGATGGCGCTGTTGCTTTTGTTCGCGGTGGCGATGTAAATCGTCGCTTCGGCCAGCGGAATCCGCGCTTCCGGCCAGCCCACAAATTCCGAGGCGGCGAGACAAGCATTCGCCAAAACCAAAGCCATCGGGTCAGCGAGGCCGACATCTTCCGCAGCGCAAATGATGATGCGCCGCGCGATGAAGCGCGGGTCTTCGCCGGCGTGGATCATTTTCGCGAGCCAGTAAAGCGCCGCATCGGGATCGCTGCCGCGCATGGATTTGATAAACGCGGAAATCGTGTCGTAATGCGCGTCGCCGTCGCCGTCATACACGACGGCTTTTTTCTGGATGCTCTGCTCGGCGACTTCCAGCGTGATCTTGATTGTTCCACTTTTATCCGGCGAAGTTGTCAGCGCGGCAATTTCCAGCGAGTTCAAGGCTTTGCGCGCGTCGCCGTCGGAAATTTTCGCCAGATGCCTCAACGCATTTTCATCGGCGGAAATTTTCATGTAGCCGAGTCCGCGTTCTTCGTCTTTCAACGCGCGTTGCAGCAGCGAAAATAAATCTTCCTCGGTCAGCGGACGCAGTTCGAAAATCTGTGAGCGCGAGACGAGCGGCGAGTTGACGAAGAAAAATGGGTTGTGCGTCGTCGCGCCGATGAGTTTGATGACGCCGCTCTCCACGTCCGGCAGCAAAACGTCCTGCTGCGATTTATTGAAGCGATGAATTTCGTCAATGAAGAGAATCGTGGATTGCCCTGTGTTTTCAAGGCGGTTCACCGCACCGGACAAAACCCGGCGCATGTCGGCGACGTTTGATTCCACACCGCTCAGTTTTTCAAATTTGGATTTCGTTTGCCGTGCGATAATTTGCGCGAGCGAGGTTTTGCCGGTGCCGGGCGGCCCGTAAAAAATCAGCGATTGGATGCGGTCGGCTTCGATTGCGCGGCGGAGTAATTGTCCCGGCGCGAGAATGTGCGTTTGCCCGGCATATTCGTCCAAGTTGCGCGGACGCATCCGCGCGGCGAGCGGCTGGCTGCGGAAATTATTTTCGGCAGCGGACACAATTTCTTCTGCCGGCAATTCTTTTGCCGGCTGGGAAAATAATTCATCGCGCGCCATGCGGAGAAGTTAGCAGTTGAGGTTGTTTGCCCAAAATAGAAAAGCCCGCACGGGTGGCGGGCTTTGATTGCCGGGTTGCCGAAGCAGTCCGGTAATCTTAAAAGAAACCCCACCATTGCCGTGTCTAACTGTATCCTTCGGACATATGTTTCCATATGTGGGACTCGCCCGGCGGCTTACAACTTTCGGGCAATGCCGACGTGCTGGCCACCGTCTGCGGCTCATCCCGAGTTCGTTTTAATTACGGTCCAAGGACTGTTGCGAATCACGAACAGGGCAGGGAAATTATTTTTAACAAAGAGCAAACTGACTGGAGAGAAGTTCGTCCGTGCGCCGGTTTTTCTCAAGTGAAATTTGAAAATATATTTTTGATTTTTTGCAGCCGGCGCTTGCGTTCGTCGTGGCGGCGGCGTTTAATTAAATTTCTTTCCCGCGTCTGCCGGTTTCATTTGCCCGTTTTGCCGCCGTCCAGATTTTTGCGGATGATGGCCGCGATGGCCTCGGGCTTGAACGGTTTGCGGATGAAATTGACGCCTTCGGTGAGCATGTTGTGGCGGCCTTCGAGGTTGCCGGTGTAGCCGCTGGTGTAAATGATTTTGAGCGCGGGGTTGTCCGCGAGCAGCCGCTGGCCGAGTTCGATGCCGTTCAGGTTTTCCGGCATGATCACGTCAGTGAATACGAGCCGGATGTCATCGCGCTTTTTGTTCCATATTTTCAAGGCGGTGGGGCCGGACTCTGCCTCCAACACGGTGTAGCCGCAGCGTTGCAGCAAATCGCTGACGAAGGTGCGCAGGGGAAATTCGTCTTCCACCAGCAGGATGGTTTCATCGCCCCAGGGCAGCGGCGACTTGGGGTGGAATTCCGTTTTTATTTCCGACGCGAGCGCGACAATGGGGAAATGGACGTTGAACGTCGTGCCTTTGCCCAACTCGCTGTGCACGGTGATGTCGGCGCGGTGCTGCTGCACGATGCCATAGACGGTGGCGAGGCCGAGGCCGGTTCCCTTGCCGACCTCCTTGGTGGTGAAAAAAGGCTCGAAGATTCGTGAGAGGATTTCCGGCGCTATGCCCGTGCCGGTGTCGGTCACGGCCAGACAAACGCGCAATTCCGCAGCCGTGTTTTTCAGGCCGGCGGCGGGCTGAAAATTTTCAACCGTGGTGCGAATGCTCAAGCGGCCGCCATCGGGCATGGCGTCGCGGGCATTCACGGCGAGATTGAGAATGATTTGTTCAATCATGCCGACATCGGCGTTGACGAGCGGCAGCGCGGGCGCGTATTCGGAATGCAGGGAAATGTCCTCGCCGAGAATGCGCTGGAGCATCTTGGTCATCTGCGCAACGGTCTCGTTGAGGTCGAGCCGCACCGGCTGCATCTGCTGCTTACGGGCGAACATCAGCAACTGGCGGGTCAGGCTGGCGGCGCGCTCGCCGGCGCGGGCAATCTGGTTCGAGCAGTCGCGGATCTCCGCCGGTTGCAGGTCGAGGCTTTGCAGCAGCGAAGCGTTGCCCTGAATGACGGTCAGAATATTGTTGAAGTCATGCGCGATGCCACCGGACAATTGGCCGACCGCCTCCATTTTTTGCGACTGGCGCAACTGGGCTTCGAGATTTTGTCGTTCTTTTTCCGTGCGCAACTTTTCCGTGATGTCGGTTACGATGGACAGACAGCCGCAGATTTCGCCGGCGGCGTCGCGCCACGGCGTGTTGCGCCACTCGCAGGTGATGCGACCGCCGCTCTTGGTGATGTTTTCATTCACGGAATGGCTGGCCATGCTGCCAGTGTTGATGATTTCATCCCACAAGTGGTCAACTTGCGGCTGAACTTCCGGCGGCACAATCAACTTGTAAGCGTGCTGGCCGACGGCCTCGGCGCTGCTCCAGCCGAAAACCTCCTCGGCGGCATGGTTCCATTCCGCCACGCAGAAATCGCGGTCGAAGGCGATGAACGCCAGCGGCATCCGGTTCATGTAAAATTGCGTGCGCGCCGCCGCCTGCCGCAGCGCCTCCTCCATCCGCCGCCGCTGCGTGATGTCCTGCTTGATGGCGACGAAATGGGTGATTTTATTTTGCGCGTCGTGCAGCGGCGTAATCGTCATTTCTTCCAGAAAAAAACTGCCGTCCTTGCGGCGGTTGGTGATTTCGCCGTGCCAGACCTTGCCCGCCAAAATCGTTTCCCACATCGCCTGATAAAATTCTTGGCCGTGCTTGCCGGAGCGCAGCACTTCGCGCGGATTTTTCCCGGCACACTCGGCGAAGGTGTAGCCGGTGCTGGCGGTGAACGCCGGGTTGACCCACTCGATATTGCCCGCGCGGTCGGTGATGAGAATGGCATTGGCGGCAGTCTCCAGCGCGACGCTTTGCAGCCGCATGGATTTTTCCGCAAGCTGCTGCTTGGTGACGTCGCGAAAACTCCACACGCGGCCGATAATCTTGTCCCCAAGCTGCTGCGGGCGGGAGACGCGGTCGTAAACCCGACCGTCCTTGAAATAAATCGTGTCGTAGGATTCCTGCTCCGGATTTTCGTAAAGCTTCTGGACGCGCTCGGAAAAACCTTCGGGATCCGCGAGCTGATCCAGCACCACTTTGAGCAGCACCTGGTCGTCGCCCTGCGCCATGAGTTCCGCCGGGATGCGCCACATTTCCAGAAAGCGGTTGTTGTAGGTCGTGACGCGTCTGGCCGTGTCCACCACGACCAAGCCGCTGGAGCTGGACTCGATGGTCGTTCGCAGCAATGAGACCGATTGCGGAAGCTGATCTTCGTATTCTTTGCGTTCGCTGATGTTGCGCGTCAACGCCGCAAACACCAGTTGTCCCTGCACCGCGTAACACGTCAGGTTCACCTCCACCGGGAAAACCGTGCCGTCCTTCCGCCGCTGTCGCCCGCGCACGAACTGCGATTGACCGGGGTGGAGATTCCGCCAGAGCGGCTGCAGATCGGCCAGCTTGGTGTCCACCTCAAAATCCGTCACCGACATCCGCAATAATTCCTTGCGCGAGTAGCCTAGGCTTTCGCACGCGCTTCGGTTCACGTCCAAAAAACGGCCGGTGATGTCATGCACAAAAATCGCGTCCGAGGCATTTTCCACCAGCGCGCGGAAACGCTCCTCGCTCCCCCGCAGGTTTTGCTCGGTGCGATCCTTGACGATGGCCGTGGCCGCCGTGTGCGTCACCAGTTCAATCAGGCGCACATCCTCATCCTTGGGCAGACCCGTCGCCCGGTGGTAGACGGCAAAAGTGCCGAGCACTTTTTTATGCTCGTCAAGAATGGGCGTTGACCAGCACGCGCGTAACTTGTGCGTCAACGCAATCTGCCTGTAATCCGCCCACAATGGATCCTGCGCGATGTCGCCGACGAATACCGGCGAACCCCGGAACGCCGCCGTGCCGCAACTGCCCACCTTTGGCCCGATCGCCACGCCGTCCACCGCCTTGATGTATTCTTCCGGCAATGACGGTGCCGCGCCGTGTCGCAGATGCGTCCCGTCCGCGTCGAGCAGCAAGATGGAAACGAGCATATCCGGCGACTGCGCCTCGACCCCTCGCAGCAAAAAATTCAGGGTTTCCGCCAGCGTCCGCCCGCCCGCAATCATCTCCAAAGTCTCATTTTGCAGCCGCGTCAGCGCGTCCGCTTTTTTGAGCTCCGCGATTTTTTTTTTGCTCCCGATGCAGGAGCTGCTGCATGATCAGAAAAAGCATCAGCCCCGTGAACGCCACAAACGCCAAGCTCTTGTAAAGCTCCAGCTGCATCAACCTTTCCTTGTCTTCAACCGCTTGATCCAGCAGCCGGTCGGAAAACAAAATCCACAGCCCGGCAAACAGGACGTATAACAGGCTCGCCCGGAGCGCAACGGTGCTGGATTTATGACTCATAATTTTGGAACTGAACCTAAAGTATGTTTCAATACCTGCACTTTTGCAACCGACACAATGGAAAACTTCCACTCGCCTTCATGCCCCGCTTTTGGCTAACCTGCACACCTTGTCGCGAAAGAAATCTTTATGTTCCCTGAGTTCTTTTGCGGCGACCCATTTTGAATTTTACATTTTTAATTTTGAATTGAACCGATGACCAGCACGCAAATCCGCCAGTCGTTCCTCGATTTTTTCAAATCGAAGCAGCACACCATTGTCCCGTCGTCCTCGCTGATGCCGGATTCGCCGAATCTTTTGTTCACGAACGCCGGCATGAACCAGTTCGTCCCGATTTTTCTCGGTCAGACCAAATGTCCTTACACACCCGGTCGCGCTGCGGACACGCAGAAGTGCATCCGCGCCGGCGGCAAGCACAACGACCTCGACGACGTGGGCCTCGACACCTATCACCACACGTTCTTCGAGATGCTCGGCAACTGGAGCTTCGGCGATTATTTCAAGCGAGAGGCGATTGACTGGGCATGGGAACTCGTCGTCGGCATCTGGAAATTTCCACCGCAACGCCTTTACGCCACCGTTTATCATCCCGACAAAAGTAAAAACGATCCGAGCGAATTCGATCAGGAAGCGTGGGATTTTTGGGCGGAAAAATTTCGCAGCGTCGGACTTGATCCGGCAATTCACATCGTCAACGGCAACAAGAAAGATAATTTCTGGATGATGGGCGAAACCGGCCCATGCGGTCCGTGCTCCGAACTGCACGTTGATCTCACGCCCGACGGCGACACGCGCGGCAGCCTTGTGAACAAAGGCGACGCGCGCTGCATCGAAATCTGGAATCTTGTTTTCATCCAATTCAACGCGAATCCCGACGGCACGTTCTCGCCGCTGCCCGCCAAACACGTTGACACCGGCATGGGCTTTGAGCGTGTGACTTCAATCATCCAAGGCACGAAAAACTTTTCTGATTTCGCCAACGCAAAAATTTCCAATTACAAGACTGACATTTTCCGCCCGATCTTCGACGAACTGGAAAAACTTTCCGGCAAAAAATACGGCAGCACATTGCCCGGCGATGCGATTGCAAAAGTTGCAGTTGTAGAAGAGCCGCTGAAAACTTCCGGCGAAGCGCGCGGAAACATCATCGAAGTTGAAGCCGAGGAACGCGGCGCGCACCACGGTTCGACCGGTGATGACGACGATGATTTTCCCGTCGCGACCGCGAGCGCGGAACAGATCGCGCTCGACATCGCCTTCCGCGTCATTGCCGACCACATCCGCACGTTGAGTTTTGCGATTGCCGACGGCATCCAGCCCGGCAACACCGACCGCAACTACGTTTTGCGACGCATCCTGCGCCGAGCGGTGCGATACGGTCGCACGCTTGGCTTCCACGAACCGTTCTTCTACAAACTCGTGGACGTGCTAGCCGACACGATGGGCGACGTCTTCCCCGAAATCCGCGCGCGCAAAAAGCAAGTGCAGGAAACTATCCGCACCGAGGAAGAGGCGTTTAATAAAACTTTGGATCGAGGAATTGAAATTTTTAACGAAGTCGTTAAAGGACAAATTGAGGTAATGCAACGCAACGCAAAGATTGGGTGGGAAGCTGGTGTTCCCGTCATCACGCGTTTCTCTGGTCGTAAGGCTTTCGAGTTGTATGACACTTACGGTTTTCCGCTCGACTTAACTGAACTGATGGCACGCGAGCAGGGCTTCCAAGTGCATATCGAGGAATTTAACCAGTTAATGGATGAGCAAAAGAAGCGGTCACAGGCTGCCCAAAAGAAGGAAGTCATTTCGCTCTCGCAAATCGAAACGACCGCGCCGACAAAATTCGTCGGCTTTGAAAAATTGGAATCGCGCGCGCGCGTGCTCGAAGTCGTCAACGTCAAAGACAAAACCGCCGTCGTGCTGGACACGTCGCCGTTTTACGCCGAGATGGGTGGCCAGGTCGGCGACACCGGCGAGTTGACCGGCAGCGGCCAGCTCTGGCGCGTCAGCAATACGCAGAAGTCCGGCAACACATTTCTGCATTTTGTCGAAGGCGGTGATGCTCCGGCAGTCGGCGCAGGCGTCACACTTTCCGTTGAGAAAGCGCGCCGCGATGCGATTCAACGGCATCACACGGTCACGCATCTTTTGCATTGGGCATTGCACGAAGTCGCGAGCAAGGAAGCATCGCAGAAAGGTTCGTTCGTCGGGCCGGACAAGTTGACCTTCGATTTCAATAGCGCGCCACTCACGCCCGCGCAAGTCGCGGACATCGAGAAGCTCGTCAACGAACGCATCCTCGAAAACGCCGGCGTCTCGTGGACTGAAGTCGCGCACGCCGACGTGAAGCAGCGCAAGGACGTGATGCAATTCTTCGGCGACAAATACGGCGACACGGTGCGCGTCGTCCAAATCGGCGGCGACGCGAATAAATTAAACGGCTACTCGATGGAACTGTGCGGCGGCACGCACACGCGCGCGACGGGCGAGATCGGCTTATTCCGCATCGTCAGCGAGGCAGCCGTGGCGGCGGGCGTGCGGCGCATCGAGGCGGTCGCGGGGTTGAACGCCTACGCGCTGGCCAACGACCAGTTGCAGGTCATCAAAAGCATCGCGGGCAAGATCAATTCGCCCGTTGGCGAGCTGGAGAAAAAAATTGAGGCGTTGCTCGCGCACCAGAAGGAATTGGAGAAGTCGCTCAAGTCTGCCATCCACCGCAACGCGGCGCAGACGGCGGCGTGGCTCCTCACGCGGGCGCAGGCATTCAACGGCATCCCGCTCATCACCCAACAATTCCCGGACTCGGACGGCGATTATCTGCAAGTCATCGTGGACGTGTTGAAAAGCCAGTTCAAGGGCGTGATTGTTCTCGGTGGCGCGATGAATGGAAATGTTTCGCTCGTGGCAAATGTTTCACCTGATTTCACGTCAAAAGTTCAGGCGGGAAAAATTATTCAAACCATCGCGCCCATCGTCGTCGGCAAAGGCGGTGGCAAGCCGGACAACGCGCGCGGCGGCGGCAAGGACGCCAGCAAATTGGACGAGGCGCTGGCGAAAGTGAAATCGTTGCTGCCCTGATTTCCTTCGCGTGGCGGATTGGGCTGTGCTACAAATCAGGTGATGAGTTCAGGACGCAACCATCCGCACGACGAAGCCTGTTTGGCGCGTTCCGTCGCCGACACGCTCGCCGAGGAGCCGGCGCTGGAGGCAGTGACTTTTGACGCCGCGCAAAAAAAAATCTCCGTCGCCACGCTCGGCCGCACGGACGTGGAAAAACTTACGGAGCGGCTCGCGCAAAAAATTTCCTCCGCGCAAAATTCTTCAACCAGCGAGGGCTGCTCGCTGCTCACAGGCAAAGGCGATTGCGCGACTTGCGTATCGCCGCTTACTGAAGCCGAGCGCAGGCTCATCACCATCCAACGGGACGGCGACTCCACGACCATCGCGCGCGTGACGTGCCCGACCGCGCCGAAATTCTGGCGCTGGCGTGACCTGCCGTTTCCCAAAATCGCGCCGCGCGAAATGGAGATCCAAGACGACGATCACCACATCGACGAATGGAAAGGCCAGCTCGTCCTTGCCATCGCCTGCGGCGTCTTCGGTCTGCTCGCGGCGTTTGTCGTGCCGGCGGAGTTCAAAGTCTTCGCGTATGCCGCCGCGTATCTGGCGGGCGCATTCTTTGCCGCCGAGGAAGTTTTGGAACGCTTGCAAAAACGCGTGCTCGACGTGCATTTCCTGATGCTCGCCGTCGCGTTCGGCGCAGCCACCATCGGCGCGTGGGCGGAAGGTGCGACGTTGCTGTTTCTGTTTTCATTCTCCGGCGCGCTGGAACATTACGCCTTTGGCCGCACGCAGAAGGAAATCCGCTCGTTGTTCCGCGACGCGCCCAAAACCGCCACGCTGATTGACGCGAATGGAAACGAAACGGAAATTCCCGTTGAAAACATTGCCACCGGCGCGCGGCTGCTCATCAAGCCCGGCGCGCAATTTCCCGTGGACGCGGAAATCGCCAAGGGCAACACCGCCGCTGACGAATCCAATCTCACCGGCGAAGCCGCGCCCGTGGAAAAAATCATCGGCGACACCGCGCTCGCTGGCACTTTGAATTTGTGGGGCGCCGTCGAAGTCATCGTCCTGCGACCGGCCGCGGAAAGCTCACTGCAAAAGATCATCACGCTCATCCGCGAGGCGCAGCATCAGAAAGCGCCCGCGCAAATGTTCGCTGACAAGTTCAGCACCATTTACACCTACGGCGTGCTGGGGCTTTCGCTCGCGATGTTCTTCGTGTGGCACTTTGGTCTCGGACTTGCCGCGTTTACCACGCCGAATCCGGCCAATCCAGAATTTAGCGCCTTCTACCGCACAATGACACTGCTCGTTGTTTCATCCCCGTGTGCGCTCGTGTTGTCCATTCCGAGCGCGGTGCTGGCGGCGATTGCGTGGGCGGCGCGGCACGGAATTTTATTTCGCGGCGGCGCAGCGGTGGAGAAATTGGCCGAGGTCAATGTCGTCGCGCTCGACAAAACCGGCACGCTCACTACCGGTGAACTCCGCGTGGAACAGGTGGAAAGTTTTCCGCCCGGTCGCGAAAACGAAATCGCCCAACTCGCGTATTCGTTAGAAAAATTGTCCACGCATCCGCTTGCCCGCGCCATCACGCGCCACGGCAAACAGCAAAATCTCACGACGGCTGAATTCACGCAGTTTGAATCCGTCACCGGTCAAGGCTTGAAGGCGAAGCGCGCCGGCAAAGAAGTTTTCCTCGGCAAACGTGAATGGGTGGAGACGCAAGTGGCGCGCGGAGAATTTGCCGCGCCGCAATCCGGTGTGGGCACGTCCGAAGTTTGGATTGCTTGCGACGGTTTGATTGGCCGCGTCATTTTGCGCGACGACATTCGTCCGCAGGCCGCGCAGGTCATTGACGATTTGCGGCATGAAGGTTTAAAATCCGTTGTGCTGACCGGCGACCGTCGCGCCGCCGCCGAATATTTGCGGACGGAATTAAAA
Organism: uncultured Verrucomicrobia subdivision 3 bacterium; assembly: GCA_903878805.1. Lineage (GTDB taxonomy): Bacteria > Verrucomicrobiota > Verrucomicrobiia > Limisphaerales > UBA11358 > UBA11358. Next base: position 59,228 of record CAIRJF010000033.1, on the reverse strand, counting down.
CTCGACGACGTGCGCGCCGAGTTGAAGCCGGAGCAAAAGGTCGCCGCGATTCAGGAATTTTCCGCCGCCGGCAAAAAAGTGGCGATGATCGGCGACGGCGTGAACGACGCGCCGAGTCTGGCCGTGGCGCACATCGGCGTGGCCATGGGTGCGCGCGGGGCGGACGCCGCGTTGGAACAGGCGGACGTGGTGCTGATGAACGACAAGCTGGAAAACTTTCTCGCCGCCTTCCGTTTGAGCCGTCGCGCCCGCAGCATCATCCGGCAGAATCTCTTCATCTCGCTCGGCACGGTGGCGGTGCTGGTGACCTTCGCCTTGTTCGGCAAAATCCCGCTGACCCTCGGCGTGGTCGGCCACGAAGGCAGCACGGTCATCGTCGTGATGAACAGCCTGCGGTTGCTCTTCGGTGGCGGAAAAAAGTCCTGACACGCGGCGCGGAATTTTCTTTTCGTGTCTTTCGCGTTATTCGCGGTTAAAATTTCTGCGTGAAAATTCTCTTCATCGGCGACATCGTGGGCGAACCGGGACGCAAAGCGGTTGAAACCATTTTGCCGCGCCTGCGCGACTCGCAGGCGCTGGATTTCGTCATCGCCAATGGTGAGAACTCCGCCGGCGGCAACGGCATCACGCCGCAGATTGCGGGCGAACTTTTTTCTGCGGGCGTAGATGTCATCACCAGCGGCGACCATTTGTGGGATCAGAAAACGGTTTCCGAACTGCTTTACAGCGAGCCGCGATTTTTACGTCCGCTGAATTATCCGCCGGGTGTGCCGGGGCGCGGCGCGAATGTTTTTCAAGTGCGCAACCTGCCGCCCATCGGCGTGATAAATGTGCAAGGCCGCGTGTTCATGCCGCCGATGGAAAATCCGTTCACCACCGCCGACGAAGCGGTGAACCGTTTGCGCGAACAGACGAAAATTATTTTTGTGGATTTCCACGGCGAGGCGACTTCGGAAAAAATTGCGTTTGGCAGATTTCTCGACGGACGCGTGAGCGCGGTGGTGGGCACGCACACGCATGTGCAGACGGCGGACGAACAGATTCTGCCCAACGGCACGGCGTATTTGAGCGACGCGGGTTTTACCGGGCCGCAGGACGGTTGTCTGGGTCGCGAAATCGAGCCGGTGCTGAAAAAATTTCTGACGGGAATGCCGCAACGGTTTGAAGTGGCGCGCAACCGCGTGCGTCTGCTCGGCGCGCTCATCCGCATTGACGATGCGAGTGGCAAGGCCGTGAGCATTCAACGCGTGAGTGAGACGATGATTTAGTCGCGAATAAGTAATCCATGAACAAATTACGTCACATATTTTTCATTGGAATTTTAATGGTATGCTCCTGCAGCTCTGCACCAATATTCGGTGAACTTTCACCACATGCAGGTCGGAAACAAGCAGAACGAGATTTCGCAGCAGGAAATCCCCAGATTTATGAAGCAGGTGGTTATGCTTCTTTCGAACCAGGAATTGCGGAAAATGAGAAAGCTCTTGTTGCGAAACTACCACGAAATAGCAGTTTGACTGGATGCACAAACCCGAAGGAAAAATACTCAGTCAGCTATGCTAAAAGCATACAACCAAGAGATTGTTGCCCTTTTAGTTCAAAGCCAAAACGTCCACTAAAAATGGGCTGCAAAGGTTAATTTCTTTTCTGCGCAGAGTGTAAACTGTTCGTTTACTTCGGAAACAGTTTCGATTTAATCAGCCCCATTTTCGCGAGGCGGAATTTCAGGCCGGTGCCGAGGCAGCCGAAGCCATATTTGCAACTGCGCTTGAAATTAATGGAGGAGGCGTCGTCAAAATATTTGGTGGGGCAACTGACTTCGCCAATCGTAAAGCCGTGCCAGAAAATTTGCGCGAGCATCTGGTTGTCGAACACGAAGTCATCGGAGTTGTGCGAGAGGTCAATCTTCTGGAGCAGTTCTTTGGAGAACGCGCGGTAGCCGGTGTGGTATTCGGAAAGTTTCGCGCCGATCATGATGTTTTCCGCAAAGGTGAGGAAGCGGTTGGCGATGTATTTCCAGCCCGGCATGCCGCCTTGCAGCGAGTAGCCGCCAAGGATGCGGCTGGCGAGGATGCAGGGATGGATGTCGTTGGCGATCATCGAGGCGAGCGCGGGAATGAGCTTGGGCGTGTATTGATAATCGGGATGAACCATGATGACGATGTCGGCACCGGCTTCGAGCGCGAGGCGGTAGCAGGTTTTTTGATTGCCGCCGTAGCCCTTGTTTTGCTCGTGGACGTGAACGCGGACGCCAAGGAGTTGGGAGGCAATCTTTACGGTGTCGTCACGGCTGCGGTCGTCCACGAGGATAATCAAATCCACGATGCCCTGCTGGTGAACTTCGTCCACGGTTTGGGTGACGGTTTTGGCCGCGTTGTAGGCGGGCATGACGACGACGATTTTCTTGCCGTTATACATTTGCGCGAATGCTGCCGGAAGTGTGGGCGCGGGTGAAGTGAAAAATTTTTATACAAATTTCGCCGGAGTGGTGTCTATGAATTGAAACGATGTCAGACAATGGCGAAATTCACTGGTGCGAGCCGCTTTACGACGCGAAGGCGGCGGAATTGATTTTGTATGGCCGCGCGCTCGGACTTGGTCACGGCGAGGCGGAGGATGTGTTGCAGGAAACGTTCGTGGCGCTGGCGCAAATGCAATTTCAGCCTGCGAAACCTGAACATTATTGCGTGCGCAGTTTCCGTAATCGCGCGCTGAATTATCGCCGCACTTTGTGGCGACGATTGGCGAGAGAGTGGGAATCGCTGCGCTGGTTTGAAAAAACCGTGGACGAAACGCCTGCCGAACGCGCCGCAATGAGTTGTCTCGCGGAACTGACGGTTGATCAACGCGAGGTCATTGTTTTGAAAATCTGGCACGGCTGCACGTTCGAGGAAATCGGCGGGCTACTGGAAATTTCGCCGAACACGGCGGCAGGACGTTATCGCTACGGGCTGCAAAAAATCAAAAACAAACTGGAAGGAGTCATTTATGAAAGAACTGAATATGACGGAAACGCAATTGCGTTCTTGGCGTCCGCGCCGGCCGGCATCAGGGCTTAAACAAAAGATTTTCGCCACAGAAGTGGCTACGCCCAGGGTGGTGTGGCGCTGGGCTTATCTCGCGCCAACGATGGCTTGTGCGCTACTCACATTAATGGCGTTGAGCCGCAGCGCTGACAGCCTCGGTTCGAAGCCAATGATGGCAATGGTTTTGAGTAATCAAAGTTGCCTTGCCTATGCGTCGGACGAGTCGCAGACGGCACAAAACCATCTGGCCAGCGTCAGTTTTGATTCGACAAACTATGGTGGTTTCAGGTCTATTACCCGTTTTACGCCGACAACGAATTTCAGCAACTAACGCTTTCAATGGAAAAATCTAAACCGAATAACGCCAAAGATGCGGCAGCTAAAAATATGGCTGCCAAAGCAAAGGATTCCAAACCCGCTGCACCCGCGCCTGCCGCGCCGGTAATTGTGCCGCCGATGTTCCGCAAGTTTGACTGGCTGTCCATGATTATCACGGTGGCGTCAGTCTGGTCGGTTTATCTGTTCACGCTCGCACCGCAGGTGACATTGGAAGACTCGGGCGAGCTTTGCACCGGTTCGTTTTACGCGGGCATTCCGCATCCGCCGGGTTATCCATTCTGGGCGATTTACAGCTGGTTTTGGACATTCATTCTGCCAATCGGCAACGTGGCTTGGCGCGTGGAGGTCGGCCAGTCGTTCGCGGCTTCGATGGGTTGCGGCTTGTTGGCGCTGATGGTTTCGCGCGGCAGCAGCATGTTGATCGAGGGCATTGAGGATTTGAAAACCATTCCCGGACGCTGGGAAAATTTGATTTGCGTGGTTTCCGGCGTCGTTGCCGGAACACTTTTGGGCTCGGGCGGTTTCATGTGGAAGGAATCGGTGGTCATCAACCGCATCTCGGTGTTCGGCGTGCCGTGGATGCTGGTGATGCTGACGCTCATGATGCGCTGGATGTATGCGCCGCACCAACGTCGTTATCTGTATCTGGCGATGCTGGTCTATGGCTGGTGCGCGACCATTCACCAAAGTCTATTATTGAGTGCGCCGGCGGTGGAAATTTTGATTGCGCTCATCTCCTTCAAGCTGGGTCGCGACTTATTTCTCACCAACACGTTGCTTTACGCGATCATTTTGTATTTCATGGGGCAGGGCAACGTGCCGGCCTTGAACGCGATGACCTTCACGGAGAAAACCATTTTCCACATCGTCGGCATCGGCTCCATCTTGTCGGTCGGCTGGCTGTGGACAAAGACGGGAAAAATTTTGACGGAATGGAAATCCATTCTCCTGATGGCCGCGATGTGGGCGGTGGGCGTGCTGGTCTATCTTTACGAACCAGTTTCCTGCATGACCGATCCGCCGATGCAATGGGGTTATCCGCGCACGGTGGAAGGATTTTTTCATGCGCTGAGCCGTGGGCAATACGGCGTGGATGAAGGAACCAACCTCTTTCAAGATCCGGCGCGTTTCGTCTGGCATCTTTGGTATGTGGCCAAAGGACTTTCTGAATCGTTCGGCTGGGTCTATCTATTAATTGGCGCGCTGCCATTATTATTCTTGAGGAAAATGCACCAGCGTGAACGCGCTTGGATTCTGGGCATAACCGCCGTTTATTTATCCTTGAGCCTGTTGCTGGTCGTCGTTACGAACGTGGCGCCTGACCGCGCATCCGCAGACTTATGCAAAGTTTTCTTCACCGCCTCACATGGTGTGTTTGCAATTTTGATTGGCTATGGCACAACGTTGCTGGCGGCGTATGTCGCCACCCACTATGAGAAAATCCGGCGCTGGTGTTTCATTGGCAGCGTAGCGGCCTTCATCGTGGCGATTTACTGCTTGCGGGACGCGGCGGCGAAACTTTATTACGGCCCTGCGGGGCATATCAGCCTGGCGCAACTGCCGCACCACATTGCGCTGGCCTTTGACAAAGATCAATATGGCCTGCCGATTTTCTCCGGACTCATCCTCGTCGCGCTGCCGGTGATTTTCCTGCTCGCGCTGCTCGTTTATCGCAAACGCGGCCCGGTCCTGATTTTGCTCGCGCTCTTTGCCATCACGCCCATCTGCTCCGGCCTCTCGCATTGGTATAAATGCGAGCAGCGCAACCACTGGTTCGGCTATTGGTTCGGCCATGATATGTTCACGCCGGCATTCACGAATCCCAAAACCGGCCAGTTGAGCTATGATAACACGTTGCGCGCCGAACTGCTCAAAGACCCGGCGAACGCCAAGCTCATCTATCCCGAGGCCACGCGCAACTCGGTAGTCTTTGGCGGCACAGATCCCGGACGGTTCTGCCCGACCTACATGATTTTCTGCGAGAGCTTCATCCCGTCCCACTGCCAGCCGGAGCAGGACCAGAAATTTGACCGCCGCGATTGCTATCTCATCACGCAAAATGCGCTCGCCGACGGAACGTATTTGGATTATCTCCGCGCCCAATACAATCGCTCCAAGCAGATTGACCCGCCGTTTTTCAGCGAACTTTCCAAATATATTTTCGGCATCGGCTTTGGGTCAGCCAATGCCGATTCGGGAATCTTCTCGCTGATCAACCAGACGCTTTATCAGGTGCTCGACCGTCCGTTTACCGCCTGGGGTGCTCACGTCGAAAAACGCCGCCGAGCCGAAGGCGTCTATCCGCACAACGAAATTTACATCCCGTCGCCGGCGGATTCGCAAAAATGTTTTCAAGATTACACCGACGACGTCGGCCGCCGCGCGCAGCTCAACCAACTCGCTCCCGGCGAGGACGTGAACATTCAAGACGGCCGCGTGCAAGTTTCCGGCCAGGTTGCCGTCATGAAAATCAACGGCCTGCTGTGCAAGGTCATTTTCGACAACTGCCCGACGAATGATTTTTACGTCGAGGAAAGTTTTCCGCTGGACTGGATGTATCCCTACGAAACGCCCTTCAGCGACATCATGAAAATCAACCGCCAGCCGGTTTATGAAATGACGTCGGACATCATGAATCTCGACCACAAATACTGGAATGATTTCACCCCGCGCCTATGTGGCAACTGGATCACCTACGACACCACGGTGAAGGAGATTTGTGATTTCGCCGAGCGCACCTACGTCCGCAACAATTTCAAAGGTTACACCGGCGACCGCAAGTTTGTGCGCGACGATGATGCGCAAAAAGCCTTCTCCAAGTTGCGCAGTTCCCAGGCCGGGATGTATGCGTGGCGTTTGAGTCCGCAATGTCCGCCGGAATTCCGTCAGAAAACCGCCGCCAGCCAGGCCGCGCTTGTTCGTGAGGCGGATTATGCGTTCAAACAGGCTTTTGCTTTCTGCCCCTACAGCCCGGAGGCCGTCTATCGCTACATCAATTTCCTGCTGCCGCTCGGACGTTTTGATGACGCGCTTATCATCGCCCAGACCTGCCAGAAGCTAGATCCTTACAACGACCAGATCACCGGACTCATCAAAAATTTGCAGGATTACAAGAATCAAAATGCGGAGCGCAGCAAGGCTGTCGGCCAGATTGAGCAGATGGAAAATGCCGTCCGCGCCAATCCCAACGACGTGCGCACTTTGATCACGCTCGGCATCACCTATTTTCAGATGCAGAACACCAACCGCGCCACGGAGTTGCTCGATCAGGCGCTCGCCAGCACCAACCTGACTTATCCCGATGCCAGCGCCATCGCCGGCTATTATTCGCAAATGAACAATCTGCCCAAGCTGACGCGCGCGCTTGAAAAACTCGCCGCGCTCGCGCCCGGCCAGCCGGAACCGCATTACGACCTCGCCGCGCTGGAAGCGTATCTCGGGCAGACCGCGCCCGCGCTGACCAACCTCAAAGTTGCGCTCGACTTGAGCGCGGCTCGGCTCAAGACCAATCCCGCCGCGCGTGACTTGCTGGCTCAGGCGCGTGCCGACGCACATTTGAACTCTCTCCGCGCCCTACCGGAATTTCAAAAACTCATCGGCTCGCCATAATTCACCAGAATGCTCGGTTGGACAGATGGTTAAATTCAATCCCGATGCAGACCTTTAAAGGGTTTGATTGGGCTTACGTTTGAAAAAGACTGCGTCGATTTGCTGAACTCCGTGGAGGGTCTGATCCAACATCGTGCAATACGGGCCACCAAAATAAAAACCCATGTTTATAAGGGTGTCGTAAATTTGGTGGAAAGAACATTGACCGGCATAGACCGGCGCAAACAGGATTTCAACCAGGATTACATCGACATTTTTCAAAGTCTTTTGTGAACCTTTCAGGACCTCCATTTCAAAGCCTTGGCAATCCAATTTAAGCAAGGTGCATTTGGCATCCGATGAATGAAATCCGAAATCGTCGAGCGGTTTGACCGGAACTTCCAGGGCTTTTAGCCGGTCATCGCCAAGCCGTTCTTCCGTAGTTTTAAAAAACGAGCTGTCCGGGGTGAAGCTGGATATGTAAAAAGTCTTTTTGCAAACTTCACTGCCCAGAGCCGTCCGTTCAACTTTTGCCGCCGGAAAGGGCAGCAGTTTATTTTTGCACTTTTCGGCGACATCCGGCTGGGGCTCAAATGATGTAATTTTTTCGCACTCGGGAAAAGCCAGCAAAGCTGCCAGAGCGAATTCACCGGCATGCGCCCCCACGTCTATGATTTGGTCAAAGATATAGCCTTGCTTCCTCAATCGCATGAGTATTGCGTAAGACTCGCAATCAATCACCCCATAACGCAGGCGAAGCAAAAGCAGTTTGGGATAGGTCAGGCAAACCTTCAAAGCTCGCAAGGTTCCGTTCAAGGTTTTGGGGTTCAGATAGTTTTCCATACGCTGGTTTGACGACATTACTTGCAGTCCGCATTGAGCAACTAATCAATATAACTTTATTTGGAAAAGGATGGTAGATGACGGAAGCAAAGAGTCACGCACAATTTTGAATTTGTGCCATATCTTGCCGTCTTGCCCGTTGCCCGAACATCGCATCTCTGCTATGCTGTGCTTCTGAATGTTTGGACGTAAAAAGCCTATGAGCAAAACCGAAACTGAAATACCTGTCGCTGAAAATCCCGCGCTGACGCCGGAACAGATTGCCGAGTTGCAAGCGCGCGCTGCCAAGGCCGATGAAAACTGGGAACGCCTGCTGCGCACCACGGCGGATTTTGATAATTTCAAAAAGCGCGCCGCGCGCGAAAAAATTGAAGCGGGTCAATACGCCACGTTCTCGCTACTCGCAAAAGTTTTGCCCGTGCTCGACAATTTCGAGATGGCGCTCACCGCCGCGCAAAGCACGAAGGATGGAAAAAACGATTCGCTGCAAGCGGGCGTGCTGATGATTCAGCAGCAATTGAAAAGCATTTTGACCGAAACCGGCCTGGAAGAAATCGACGCGACGGGGAAATTATTTGACCCGAATTTTCACGAAGCCGTTTCCGAACAGGAATCCACCGATGTCGCCGAAGGCCACGTTTTGCAACAGTTGCGCAAGGGTTACAAATTCAAAGACCGTTTACTGCGCCCCGCCACGGTGGTGGTGGCGAAGAAACCGGCAGCATCCGCCTGATTCTTCAGCGCGTAAATCTTCAATCGTAAATCGGCAATGGCTAAACGCGACTACTACGAAATCTTGGAAGTCTCCCGCGAAGAAACGGCGGACGGCATCAAGAAATCCTACCGCAAACTCGCGGTGAAATATCATCCGGACAAAAATCCGGGCGACAAGACGGCCGAGGAAAAATTCAAGGAACTCGGCGAGGCTTACGAGGCGTTGAGCGATCCGCAAAAACGCGCGCTTTACGATCAATACGGCCACGCAGCCTTCGACCCGCGCGCTCGCGCACGTGGCGGCGGCGGCGGCTTCCACGATCCGTTCGACATCTTCCGCGATGTGTTTGGCGGCGGCGGTGGCGGAAGCATTTTTGAAAATCTTTTCGGTGGCGGGCAGGATCCGAACGGCCCGCAACGCGGCGATGATTTGCGTTACGATATGCAAATCACGCTCGAAGAAGCGGCGCTCGGCTGCGAAAAAGAAATTTCCGTCACCAAGCCGGATGAATGCGATCATTGCCACGGCGGCGGCGCGGAACCTGGTTCCAAAATGCGCACGTGCGGCACCTGCGGCGGACGCGGCCAAGTTCTTACTTCACGCGGCATTTTCAGCATCGCGCAAACGTGTCCGCATTGCAAAGGCGCGGGAAGAATTTTGGAAAAGCCTTGCAAAAAATGTTCCGGCAGCGGCAAGCACGAGCGCACGTCGAAAATCAAATTGCGCATTCCGCCCGGCGTCGAGTCAAACTCGCGTCTGCGTTCATCCGGCAACGGCGAAGCGGGCGTGCGCGGCGGTCCGGCGGGCGACCTCTACGTCTTCTTGCAGGTCAAGGAACACGAAATCTTCTCGCGCGAAGGTGATGATTTATTGTGCGAAGTGCCAGTGAGTTTCATTCAGGCCACGCTCGGCGCGGAGATTGAAGTGCCGACGCTGCAAGGCAAAGCGACGGTGAAAATCCCCGCCGGCACGCAGCCCGGCATGTTGCTGCGGCTCAAAGGTCGCGGCGTGAAAAACCTGCAAGGCTACGGGCAAGGCGATTTGCACATCCGCGTCCAAGTGGAAGTGCCGACGCATCTCAACGCCGAGCAGAAACACAAGCTGGCGGAATTTGCCGCGCTCTGCGATGGCAAGGAAATGCCGCTCTCGCAGGGCTTCTTCGAGAAGGCGAAAAAGTTTTTCCACTGAACCATGCATCGGTTTTTCCTTCCACCCGCAAGTTGCCGTGAAGATTTGCTGCGGTTGGATGGACGCGAAGCGCACCACGCCCTGCATGTTCTGCGCATCCAGCGCGGCGAACGCGTGACCGTTCTTGACGGCGCGGGCACGGAATTTTTTTGCGACGTGGAAAGCGCCACGAAAAATTCTCTCGTGCTGGTGGTGAAGGAAAAGAAATTCACTCCCGCGCCCACTTGCGCCATCACGGTGCTCGTCGCGATTCCGAAAGGTAAAATCATCGAGTCCATCATTCAGAAAGCCGTGGAGCTGGGCGCGCACCGCATCGTGCCGCTGCTCACCGAACGCGTTGTGACGCAGCTTGACGACGACGGCGCGGAGGCGAAGCGCGAGAAATGGCAGACCATCGCCATCGAAGCCATCAAACAATGCGGCGCGCCGTGGTTACCCAACGTTGAAGCACCGCAGACCATCGCGGAATTTCTGGCGCGAGATGAAAAAATTGAATTGTCGCTCATCGGTTCGCTGCAAACGGAGCGCAAACATCCGCGCGCATGGATTTTAGAATTTCAAAAAACGCACGGACGCTTGCCGCAGAGCGCGGGTGCGTGGATCGGGCCGGAAGGCGATTTTACGCTCGGCGAATTAAAGCTGATTGAAACCGCAGGCGCAAAACCCGTCACGCTTGGCGCGCTCACCTTGCGCGTGCAGACGGCGGCGATTTATTGCCTGTCGTTTTTAAATTACGAGTTGCAGGCGTAAACCGACAACGTTTTCTGAATTTTCACAAGTCAGACAAACATCTGACCGGCTCGCCAGTTTTGGTGATTTCTTTGGTGCAGATTTCTCAAATAGAATTGCAATTATCGCATGGTGCAACCAACTGAAGATTTATTATCATCACTCGCATCAACCACTTTATGAACCAATACCTCCCGCTCGGCAAATTCTCCTTTGGCATGGGCGACCGTTTTGCGCATCAGGGCAAAGCACAGTTGCAAGCCTGCGTGAAGGCCACGGAACTCGGCGCGGAATTTATTCCCGTCTGGAACAAATCCAATCGCGAACACACGTTCATCGGCACCGAACCGTCGAGCTTGCGCGCGGAAGCGGATGCCGCGGTGAAGGCGCTCAACTGGAAAAAATCGTATCACGTGGACGCCGACCACATCCGCCTCGAAACGGTGGATCGTTTTATCGCGCCGTCGGATTTCTTCACGATTGACGTGGCCGACAGCATCGCCAAGCCCGCCGCCGCTGCGGACGTGAAAGCGTTCGTGGATCGTCATCCGGAACTCACGGGCAAAGTTTCCATTCCGCACATTGACCGTCCGTTTGAAATCTCCCGCGCCGAAGTCGAGCGCGTGGCGAACAAGTTTTTGCTCGCGGTGCAGGACGCCGGTAAGATTTACACGCACATCGTCGCTGCCAAGGGCGCGGCGAATTTCGTCACGGAAGTTTCCATGGACGAAACCGATAGCCCGCAGACGCCGCCGGAATTGCTCATCATTCTCGCCGCGATTGCCGACCAGAAAATACCGATTCAAACCATCGCGCCGAAGTTCACTGGCCGTTTCAATAAAGGCGTGGATTACGTCGGCGACGTGAAACAGTTCGAGCAGGAGTTCAACGAAGACCTCGCGGTCATCGCGTTCGCCATCGCGAAATATGGTTTGCCGCCGACGCTCAAGTTGAGTGTGCATTCCGGCAGCGACAAATTTTCCATCTACGAACCGATGCGCAAGGCGCTCAAGAAATTCGGCGCGGGCGTGCACATCAAAACCGCCGGCACGACGTGGCTCGAAGAACTCATCGGCCTCGCGGAAGCGGGCGGCGATGGGCTGGAAATCGCAAAGGAAATTTACGCTTACGCCATCGAGCACGTGGACGAATTTTGCGCGCCGTATGCGAGCGTCATTGACATTGATAAGGCGAAATTGCCGCCGGCATCCGTCGTGAACGGCTGGAGTTCCAAGCAGTTCACCGATGCGCTGCGTCATGATCAGAAAAATCCGGCGTTCAATCCGAGCTTCCGCCAATTGCTCCACGTCAGCTTCAAGGTGGCGGCGAAAAAAGGCGACCGCTACCTGAATGCGCTGAAGAAACACGAAGCCATCATCGCCAAAAACGTGACGGAAAATCTTTTCGAACGACACATGAAACCTTTACTCCTCGGACAATAAATTTTCCCCTGCTTCCCGAACGCGGTGAGAAGTTTTCGGCATCGGCATACCAGAAGCTTCTGCGGACAATGTTTGAATCAAGTTGTGCTTTGAAAAGGTCGGCGGTTATACCCCGATTGGGGTATGGACGGTTTTTTGAGTGCTGTTAAAGTTTCCAAGCTCCCTTAAAAAAACACGGCATCAAACCCGTTATCTATTTTGGGGGTTCCACCGACATTGTTTGCAACTAAAAACCACCGAATAAATAAACTGCAATATGAAACTACTCAAATTAACCATCGGCGGGGCAGCGATAGCCCTGCTGGCCTTCAATGCGGAGGGGCAATACGGCTTGCAAAATTTTAATAACTGGGCTCAGGATTTGGTGAATACCGGCACTATCCAGGTGAACAATAACGTGCAGGCAGTCTGTTCGGTGAATTATACCGGCACGAATTTCACTAACCGGCCGCGGGCGGAGCTGGCCACGCACGGTCTGGTGCCGACGGGTTCGACGGTGACTTTTAAATTTGATGTTTACATCCAGAATCCTTCTGGTGGCAGCGAGGCGGGCGGCTGTATCTTTCAATTGTTTGCGCAGGGCGATGATGGTTCCTATCAGGCACCAAATTTTCTGTTGAAAACCTCGGGCGCGGGGACGTTTACCGCGTATAACAATCCTCCTTTCGGCGGCACTTATGGGGGGAACCAATCGTTCAACTATACCGCGCCGTGTCTGACTAATTGGTATACGTTCATCGTGCAGATTTATTGTAAGAACGACAATTCGGGATTCATCAATGTTTGGGCAGGCAAACAGAATTCAACCATGAACTATGTGGGCACAATCTACGGGAATAATACGCTCGCTACGAACAAGGGATGCATTGTGAAATGCGGCACATATTCCATGGGGGCGCCGCAGTATTCGGTAGGCAAGGTGACCATTGAAAATATGACCGCCACGTTGGCCGGCCAATTTGCCAGCACTTATGAAGCGCTGAATGTTCAGAGTGGGCTGGCGCTGAATGTGGCGGGAGCTGTCTTAACGAATGGCGGCGCGATCATCCAGTGGCCTTTTGTCGAGGACAGCAAAAATGCGGAGTGGACTTTCACGGCGACCACCGGTGGTTACTATCATCTGGCCAACGTGAACAGCGGGCTAGATGCCACCGTGCAGGGCACATCCACCAACAATGGGGCGAACATCATCCAGTATTCAACGGTGGCGGGCGACAACGGCCAATGGAAACCGGTGTATAATGGCGACGGTAGTTATACCTTCTACAATCTTCACAGCGGCAAGGTGCTGGAAGATCCGGGCTTCAGCATGAGCGCTGGCACCCAAATGGATCAATGGAGTTTCAATAACACGGCGATGAGCCAGCGCTGGATTTTGATCAGCCAGTAAAAGTTCAAGTCGGCAACGCGCGATGGGGACTGCCCATCGCGCGTTGGCTGGCAACATCTCAAATACATATGCTTTTAAATAAAAAACCGCGAAGCTTGATTTGAAACGGACTTAATGCCCAACAAACCTGCGCCTTTTTATGGATAAAAAAGTTTTATTATTTTGCGCCGCGATTTTGACGGTCTGCTGGGTGATTATTTATAGTGCGAAAACTAATCTCGCTTCGACAGCCCTGACACCGACAGCCTCGATTCAAAAAGTTGAAATGCAAAAAATAATTGAACCACCATCGTCAATGGTGGCGCAAACGGACGGAAGTTACGCTGGCGATTTGAGCACGACTAGGCCGGTGGCTGATAACGCTCAAACGAACGCTACAGATTCTGAAGGGGCATTGTTGCAGGAGCGGCTGGAAGCGCGGCGGACAGAGATGAAACGCTGGCGCGAATGGGCGACGCGCGATCTTAAGGGTGCGCTGGCGGCGGTCGCGGCCATGCCCGCCAGTATAGAACGCGGCCAAGCCGTGGAAGCCATCTGCTTTGCCCAGATCCAAATTAATCCGTCGCTCGCCTTGGAAATGGCGCAGAGCCTCCAACAACCCAGCAACGTGGTTCAGGATTTGGTGCAACAATGGGCGGCGAGCGATTCCGCAGCGGCGTTTGTGTGGGCGAGCAAACAGCCGGCGGGCAGTCAGCGCGACCAGCTCATGCAGCGGGTGACCTATGTTTTGTCACAAACAGAACCGGAACAGGCCGCCAATCTGGTGGTGGAACAAATGCCGCCCGGACCGGGCCAAGATGAGGCGGTCTTAACGGTGGTGCATCAATGGGGCGAAAAAAACATTTCTGCGGCGGCGGCTTGGGTAAAAAATTTTCCAGCCGGTTCGCTGCAAGCCCGGGCAACGCAAGAATTGGAAGGCATGGCGCAATACCAGCAGCAGTTGGCCGCGAAATAAATTTTACGCCAGGCGGTTTGATGTCTCGCCGCGATTCATCATTCCCCGCTTTGAATCCATCTCAACGCGCAATGCCGCGAACACAAAAATCTTTTCGAGCGGCACATGAAACCGTTATTGTCGAGGGCATAACTTATGGCTTTCATCCACGAAGATTTTCTGTTGGGCAACAAGCCCGCGCGCCGGCTTTACCACAAGTTCGCGGCGGACGAACCCATTTTTGATTATCACTGCCACATTTCGCCGAAGGACATCGCGGAAAACCGGCAGTTCAAAAACCTATTTGAAATCTGGCTGGAAGGCGACCATTACAAATGGCGCGCGATGCGCAGCAACGGCGTCGCGGAAAAATTCTGCACGGGCAACGCCACGCCGGAGGAAAAATTCAACGCGTGGGCGAAAACGGTTCCGCACACGCTGCGGAATCCGCTGTATCACTGGACGCATCTCGAACTGAAGCGTTACTTCGGCATCACGGATTTGCTGAGCGAAAAAACCGCCGCAAAAATCTGGAAACAGGCGAACGCGAAACTCGCCACGCCGGCTTACACGACGCAGGGCTTGCTGAAAAAGATGAAGGTCAAAGTTGTCTGCACCACGGATGATCCGGTGGACAATTTGGAATATCACCGCACGTTTGCGAAGTCCGGTCATCCGACAAAAATGTTGCCGGCGTTTCGTCCCGACAAGGCGCTGACGGTAAATTCGCCCGTTGGTTTTAATAAATGGGTGGAGCAACTTGCGGCCGCCGCGAACGTGGACATCAGTAGTTTCAGCGCGTTCATCAGCGCGCTGGAAAAGCGGCACGAATATTTTCATTCGCAAGGCTGTCGCTTGTCCGACCACGGCATGAACCATTGCTTCGCGGATTTTTGCAGCGAAAAAGTCGCGGCCGGAATTTTTGACAAAGCGCGCAAGGGCGACGTCGTTTCTTTGTTGGAACATTCGCAGTTCGCGTCGTTTATGATGGTGTTTTTCGGCCATCTCGATGCGAAGCGCGGCTGGACCAAACAACTTCACCTCG
This sequence comes from uncultured Verrucomicrobia subdivision 3 bacterium, assembly GCA_903878805.1. Taxonomy (GTDB): domain Bacteria; phylum Verrucomicrobiota; class Verrucomicrobiia; order Limisphaerales; family UBA11358; genus UBA11358. Next base: position 43,989 of record CAIRJF010000033.1, on the reverse strand, counting down.
GCGCGTTGCGCAACAACAACGACCGCTTGCTCACGCAACTCGGACCAGACACGGGCTTTGATTCCATTGGCGATTTTCCGCAGGCAGTCACGCTCTCGGCTTATCTCAACAAGCTCGATTCGGAAAATAAATTGCCCAAGACCGTCATCTACAATCTGAATCCGGCGGACAATTATGTGTTCGCGACGATGATTGGAAATTTTCAGGACGGCACGATTGCTGGAAAAATTCAATACGGCTCCGGGTGGTGGTTTCTCGACCAGAAGGAAGGCATGGAATGGCAGATCAATGCGCTGTCCAGCCTCGGCTTGCTCTCACGTTTTATTGGCATGATTACGGACTCGCGCTCGTTCATGAGCTATCCGCGGCACGAATATTTCCGCCGCACGTTGTGCAATCTTATCGGCCGTGATATTAAGAACGGCCTGATTCCAGATGATGATAGCCTCGTCGGTTCCATGATCAAAAACATCTGCTACACCAACGCCAAAAATTACATGGCGTTTCCGGGCGTGAAGTAAATCTGCGCATGAAAGAAAAAATGGTGCGCGGTGGAGGTTTCGAACCTCCGACCCCTACCGTGTCAAGGTAATGCTCTACCACTGAGCTAACCGCGCGCAAAGGGAGAACAAGTTTGGCAAGCCGGAGCAAAATGGCAAGTGAAAAGCCTGACGCCACGCGGTTGTCAGTTTCAACTTTTATCCCTTCGAAATAATTGCTAAGTTGCGGGCATGGCAAGAAAGTCGGGCGACGATTCCAACTCCAAAAACGGTTTTAACGATGTCATCGGCATCGCGCTGCTAGCACTGGCGCTGCTGCTGCTTGTGGCGCAACTCTCCTTTGACCGCAATGACATTTCTTTTTTGACGACGCATCTCAACAAACCGTTGTTTAATTGGATTGGGCTTTTGGGCGCGTGGCTGGCGTATGCCGGCTTTTTTTTCTTGGGCGGGGCGGCGTATTTCCTGCCGCCGTTGCTGGCACTGTTTGGCACGGCTTATTTTTTGAATTTCTTCGGTTATCTGCGCGAACGTTTACGCTGGTCGGTGTTGTGGTCGCTTTTGTTTTTGGTCGCGGTTTCCGGTCTGCTGTATCTAGCTGATGACGGCGGTCACAACGGTCGGTTCCATTTGCAGAAGGGCATCCAAAGTGCGGGCGGTGCGCTCGGCTATCTGACTTATGGCCAAACGCAGAATTGGGAGTTTGGTTTTTGCCTGCTCGGCAACCTTGGCGCAGTGATTGTTTATGCCGTCCTCGGTTTGATCAGCGTGCTGTTCCTAACAGATTTCCAACTTGGCAACTGGATTCGCGCGCTGATGCACAAAGAAAAATCTGCGCCGGAAACGGAAGTGAAATCCGCCGAGGAAATTGGTTTTGAAAAACGCGCGCGCGAATTGGAAAAACAACGACGCGCCCTCGAACAGGAAGTGGAAAAGTCTCCAGCCAGCCCCGCGCCCAGCGGCCTCGGCGCCGACGGTTTGCCCGTGCCGGAACCCACCATTCGCGATTTGAGCGTGCCGCAAAACAAAGGCCCGCGCTTCCGCAAAACCACTTTGCCGGAAACGCCCAAGGAAATTGCACCGGAAGATGGTCTGGAAGTGGGCGAAGTCATTCATGCGGGTGAAGTCAAACCCGCGACGACGGATGATATTTTGGGTCGTAAATCGGAAGCCAAAAAAATTGTTGAAGAAATCAAACCCGATCCGGTTGTCGCAGGAAAAGTGGAAGCGCCGGTCGAAGAAAAACAGGCTGAGGCGAAAGTTGAACCCGTTGTCAGCATTGCCGATGGCTCGACGCCTACGCCCGTGGCCGTGCCACGTCCGAAACCCACACCGCGCAAGCCCAAGCCGATGACTGTCGCGAGCGTGCCGATGATTGGCAATTATCAATTGCCGTCGTTTGATTTTCTCCAGCATCCCGATTTGACAGTCAAGCCAACGGAATCCAAGGAAGAGTTGATGGCCAACGCGCGGATGATGCAGCAGACGCTTGCGCAGTTCGACATCGAAGTTTCGCTCGGCGACATCACCAAAGGCCCGACGATCACGCGTTACGAATTACATCCCGCGCCGGGTGTGAAGTTGGAAAAAATTCAAGGGTTGTCTAACAACCTTGCCGCCGCGCTCAAGGCGGAACGCATTCACATTCTCGCGCCCGTCCCGGGAAAATCTTCCGTCGGCATTGAAGTTCCCAATCTCATCAAGACGAAAGTCATCATGCGCGATTTGTTCGAGTCCGACGAATGGCGTAACAGCAAGGCGCGCATTCCCATCGCGCTCGGCAAAGACGTTTACGGCCATCCAATCATCGCCGACCTCGCGGAAATGCCGCACATGCTTATCGCCGGTTCCACCGGTTCCGGCAAATCCGTCTGCATTAATTCCATCATCGCGTCGCTGCTCTACCGTTTCTCGCCGGATCAACTGCGCTTCGTGATGATCGATCCGAAAGTCGTCGAGTTGCAGCAATACAACGCGCTACCGCATCTCGTCGTCCCCGTCGTGACCGATCCGAAAAAAGTTTTGCTCGCGTTGCGCTGGGTTGTGAACGAGATGGAAAAGCGCTACAAAATTTTTGCGCGCGTCGGCGTCCGCAACGTGAAGTCGTTCAACGAACGGCCGAAAAACAAACCGTTGCCCGAACAGGAACTCGAACTGCCGCTCGCCGCCAAGAAGGAAAAAATCGAAGCGGGCGCTGGTGGATTTGCCGTCGAAGTGGACGAGGAAATTGTCGTGCCGCGCGAGGAAGACATCGTCATTCCCGAAAAGCTTTCATACATCGTCGTCATCATTGATGAATTGGCGGACTTGATGTTGGTTGCGCCGGCGGATGTGGAAATGGCCATTGCGCGCATCACGCAGATGGCGCGCGCGGCGGGCATTCATTGCATCGTCGCGACGCAGCGTCCGTCTGTAGATGTTATCACCGGCGTCATCAAGGCGAACATTCCCGCGCGCATCGCGTTTCAAGTGGCGAGCCGGGTGGACTCGCGCACGATTCTCGATGCGATGGGAGCGGACAAATTGCTCGGCAAGGGCGACATGCTTTATCTCCCGCCCGGTTCGGGAAATCTCAAGCGCGCGCAAGGTGCGCTCATCACCGACAAGGAATTGGAAGACATCGTGGCCTTCATCGCGCAACAGGGCAAACCGAGTTACGAAATGGAAATCCATCAACAGCTTTCCAAACCTAGCGCGAACACCGACATCGAGAGCGGCATTGATGAGGACGAAGAAATCATCCAGCAGTGCATCGAAGTCATCCGCAGCGAACAGAAAGCCAGCGTCTCGCTCTTGCAACGTCGCTTGCGACTCGGTTACGGCCGCGCCGCGCGCATCATGGACGAATTGGAGAATCGCGGCATCGTGGGCGAAAGCAAAGGTGCGGAGCCGCGCGAAATCCTGATTGATCTCGACGGCGGCGGCGCGGACGGCGGTGGTCAATCTGCGGTTTAAAATTTAAATCCGCCACATGCTTAATTTCCTGCGCCAAACCAGTCCCGTGCGGCTGGCGATTTTTCTGTTGTTTGCCCTCACCGCTTACCGGCTTTGGTTCATCACGCAAATGGAACTCGTGCCGGACGAAGGTTATTACTGGCTCTGGTCGAAACATCTCGCGTGGTCGTATCGTGACAAAGGCCCAGCAGTTGCGTGGACGATTGCACTCGGCACAAAAATTTTCGGCAACACCGTCTTCGGCATTCGTTTCTTCGCGGTCGCGTTGAGCACGGCTACGGGCGCGCTGCTGTTCCTGCTCGCGCGCCGTTTGTATGACGACCGCGTCGCGCTCTGGACCTTACTGCTCGCGGCGGTCATTCCGCTCGTCGCCGTCGGCTCGATTCTGATGACGATAGATTCGTTGAGCGTGTTCTTCTGGGCGTGGGCGGCGCTGATTTTCTGGAAAGCCATTCACCGCGATAAGCTCATGGACTGGTTTTGGCTTGGACTCGCGATTGGCGCGGGCTTCCTCGCCAAATTCACCAACGGCGTGCAACTCATTTGCATCGCGTTTTTTCTGCTGTGGTCCAAGGAACATCGTCCGCTGCTCTTCAGCCGAAAAATGTTCGTGCTCTGCGCCTCGCTTAGTTTGAGCAGCCTGCCGATTCTGTGGTGGAACATGCAGACCGGCTGGGTGCACGCCATGGCCTTGCACACGCGCAGCGGCGTGGATAAAAGTTTTAAGATTCACCCAATGGAATTACTCCAGTTCATCGGCGGCCAATTCGGTGTCATCTCGCCGCTGATTGCACTAGGTATGGTCATCGCCGCCAGCGGGTTGCTTTGGAAAAAACACACGGATGAACGCGTGCGTTTTCTGTTGAGCCAATTCCTCCCGCTCTACGGCTTGTTTGCCTTTTTCAGTTTGAACAAAGCGGGCCAGGCGAATTGGGCTGCGCCCGCGCTCGTCACGGGAATTATTTTCACCGTCGTTTACTGGCGCGAACTCGTCGCGCGCAAACCCGCGTGGCGCTTTGGCATCGGCGCGGCCTTTGGCGTGGCACTGCTCATGACCATCGTGATGCACAACACCAATCCGCTCATGATCGTCGCACGCCACGTCACCGATGCGTTGCATCGTCGGCCAATCCCCGACCCGTTGCGCCGCGCGCAAGGCTGGCAGAATTTTGCTGCGCACGTCCAAGCCGCTCGCGAAAAAACACAGGCCAATCTGCTTGTCGCGGACAATTACGCGCAGGCGAGCATGATGGCATTTTACCTGCCCGACCAACCGACGACCTATCTGCATCCCGAACCTTACGGCACGACGCAGTTCACCCTCTGGCCCGGCTACTCAGTGCATCCGGACACCCGCGCACTGTATGTGACCACCTCGCGCGACCCGCTGCCGCCGACCTCCGTGACGGAACAATTCGGCAAAGTGGAACTGGTGGAAGATTTCTGGTCGCAATATCACGGCCGGCCGATGACGGAATTTCACATCTTCCTGTGCACACGGAAGTGAAGCAGTTGCGAAGTTGCACTGAAAAGTCAATCCGCTGAACGTGCAATATCATTTCCAAGATTGCCAACGCCGCGTCAATCGCGCTAAATAAAGGGAATGTCAACGGTTGCCGAACAACTCCGCTCTGCGCGTGAGGCGCAAAATCTTACGGTGCAGCAGGTCGCCGATGCGACCAAGATTCGCACCGATCATGTCCGTGCGTTGGAGGAGGGAAAATTCACCGCGTTCTCCGCGACGGTTTACATCCGCGGCTCGGTAAAAATCTACGCGAAGTTTCTCAAGCTCGACGAGCCGAAGCTGCTCGCCGCGCTGGATGGCGAATTAAAAGGCACGCAAAAATTTAAGGAGCCGCCGCCGCTTTCCGACCAGAAAAAAGGTTTTCTCGACGCCCTCGCATTGCTGCTTGCCAAGGTGAACTGGAAAGTCGGTTTGGTTGTTTTTGCAGTCGTTGCGATTGCGTTGATTTTCGGCATTTCTTTCTGGGCGTGGCAGCATCATCAGAAGAACGACCCGCTTAAAAATCTTCCGCCCGCGGTTTATCAATCGGCCGGTTCAGACGACACGCTGCCGCTGCATAAATAAAAAGGCAGAAGGAAGAATGTAGAATGCAGAAATTTATTTGCGCGGACTAAAGGAATTTTTCTGCATTCTTCTTTCTGAATTCTGCCTTTGCTTTCACACGTCTTCCAGATACAGCGCGCGGTTGCGCCAGAGATAAATCAATCCTGAAGTCGCGGTCAACAGGACGGTGATCCACAGCGCGATGGTGGTGAACGGCGCAGACCAGCCGGTAAAAATATTTTGCAGCCACGCCGGCCATTCAGGGCAGGCGTCCACCACGAGCAGCGCGATGATGGCGACGATTTGCGAGATGGTCTTGTGTTTCCCGTAGCGCTCCGCCGCCAGCACGATGTTTTTGGACGCGGCGAGCAGGCGCAGACCGGTGATGGCCAGTTCGCGCGCTACGATGACGATGACCATCCACGCCGCGACCTTCACCGGCGCATTCGGATGCAGATGTGTGCTTTCGACGAACGCGACGAACGCCGAGCAGGTCAAAATTTTGTCCGCCAGCGGGTCCATCAGTTTTCCAAAATTTGTGATGAGGTTGCGCGAACGCGCGATGCGACCGTCAAGAAAATCAGTGAAGCTGGCGAGGCTGAACAAAACCAGCGCCAGCGTGTTGCGGAAGGGAATCGTCCACGGCCAGAACAGCGCCCACAGAAAAACTGCCGTCAACGCGAAGCGCGAGACGGTCAGTTTGTTGGGCAGATTCATGAGGCGGAAGAGTGGCGAGTCACGATGGAGCTTGGCAAGTCCCAAAAATAAAAAAGGCGGGCTGCAAATTGCAACCCGCCTGATTCAATTCATTTTCACGCGCCGAACTTGTCGAACATCTTCGCGTTCGCCTGCATGAGGCGGATGAGGAATTTCGCAGGCATGATACCAAGCGAGCCGCTGTTCGCTCCCGTTTCGGTGAAACGTTCCAGCTTGTCCGAACCGCTCGCGCTCGAATGCAGCAAAACCGGCTGCGGATGCCACGAATGGCCCTTCATCGAAACCGGGGTCGAATGGTCGCCGGTGATGGCGATGACATCCGGTTTCTTTTTCAAAAGAATCGGCAGCGCGGCGTCGAATTCTTCGATGGCCTTTTTCTTCGCGGCGAAATTGCCGTCTTCACCGTATTTGTCGGTGTATTTGTAATGGATAAAAAAGAAATCGTAGTTGTCGTATTCGGCGAGGTAGCGCTCGAACTGTTCCTTGATGGTCTGCGGCCCTTCGATTTTCACCATGCCGACGAGCTGGGCGAGGCCTTTATACATCGGATAAACCGCGAGGCACGCGGGCTTGAGCAAGTAGCGATTTTCGAACAGCGGAATTTCCGGCTGATGCGCAATGCCGCGCATGAGAAAACCGTTCGCCGGTTTTTCTTTCGCGAGCACTGGCAGCGCGGCCTTGTAAAAATCGGCAATCAACTTCGCCGTTTTCTTCTGCTTCAAATTTTTCGCATCGCGCGGCTTCACCGTCGGAATCGTCAGACCTTCGCGATTCGGATCCGCGTCCGTCAGCGGCCCTTCGAGACCTTTGCCACGGAACACAACCACAAAACGGTGTTCTTTACCGGCTTTGATGATGACCTGCGTGTCGCCGATTTTTTTAATTTTCGCGGACAACAGCGCCACAAGTTTTTCGCACGTCTCAGTCGGAATACGACCAGCGCGGCGGTCGGTGACAATGCCTTTCGCGTCGAGCGTCGCAAAATTCGCGCGCGCGCAGACGTCGCCGGGTTTCAATTCCAGCCCGAGGCCGAGCGCCTCGATGACGCCGCGACCCACTTGAAATTCCAACGGATCGTAGCCGAACAAGCCGAGGTGGCCAGGGCCGCTGCCGGGCGTGATGCCGGGCGCAACGGGAATCATGCGGCCTTGCGCGGAATCTTTGGAAAGCTTGTCAAGGTTCGGCGTGTGCGCGGCCTCGAGCGGCGTGAGGTAGCCTTGTTCCTTGGTCGCAAGGTCGCCGAGGCCGTCGAGAACAATCAGTGCCAGCTTGGTTTTTGTTTTGAGAGTCAGTTCGGAATAAAGCGCGTCCAAATTCATAGGCGCATTTTACAAAAGAAACGTCGTGGCGCAATTCGATTCAGTAACTGTCCGGTAATGCGGCGGAACATTTTAAGCAAAATGAATTCAGTGCTTCAACTTGCGCCTTTGACGTAATGCGTGAGACGTCGCCGCATGTGCCTTTACATTCACGGCTTCATAACGCAATTTGACGGCGCATGACTCGACCGATTTTCCGTCTCCCCATTATTTTTTTAGCCGCGCAAATTCTTGCGCACGCCGGTTCAGCCGAAACCGCGCCGCTCTCCGCCTCGCTGCTGGAAAATGACGTGTTGCTGCTGCGCATCCGGCATTTGACGGTTAATTTTGGTCAGGAATTTCTCGCCGCTCAGCCGACCAACCAACTCGCCGGGGTCATTCTCGACCTGCGCTCGGCGGACGGTGACAAAAATGCGGTGGCAGCCGCCAGCGGTTTCTTTGCGGCCAGAAAATTTCCACTGGCCATCCTTGTCAATGAACCGACGCGTGGCGCGGCGGTGATGTTGGCGGCGGATTTGCGCGCGGCGGGCGACGGGATTTTGATTGGCAGCACCAATTTTTCCGGCAAGCCCCCTGACATCGCCGTGACGGTTTCCGGTGCGGACGAGAAAAATTTTCTAGCCAACCCATTCTTTAATCCGGCTCCACAAAAAAACCCGCCACTGTCGGCGACCAACGATTTGCTGCCATTTGTAGATCACACGAGCGAGGCGGATCTCGTCCGCCAACGCGTGAAAGATGGCGAGGAAGATGAGGCGGCGACGCCGCGCGTCGAGCCCAGTCAGCCGGTCATCCGCGACCCGGCCTTGGCGCGGGCCTTGGATTTATTCAAGGCGCTGGCGGTGCTGCATCCGGCGCAAGGTTGACATGCTGGCGGTTAAATTAAGCATTAGTAGGAAATGCCCGTTTGCGGGGACGGATGAGTTGTGCTAAAACTCTACAGCGTTTATCTCGCTGCCGCATGAATCACTCTACCAATTCTCAAAAACACATCATCGTGGTTGGTGCCGGGCCGGGTGGTTTGACGGCGGCGATGTTATTGGGCGCTCGCGGTTTCAAGGTGACGCTCATCGAAAAAAACGGCCGCGTCGGCGGACGCAGTGCGGCGATTGAACGCAACGGCTACAAGTTCGACACTGGCCCGACGTTTCTGATGATGAAATTCATCCTTGATGAAGTGTTCGAGGAATCGGGGCGCAAAAGTGAAGACTATTTGAAGTTCGTCAAACTGGAGCCGATGTATCGCTTGCAGTTTGATGACATGATGTTTGAACCGACGACCGATCACGCAGCAATGCTCAAACAGTTGAATGAAAAATTTCCCGGCAACGCCGAGGGCTACTGGCATTTTCTGGAAACGGAGCAGGAGCGCTTCCGCAAAATGTATCCGTGCCTGCAAAAAGATTACGGCTCGCTGACGAGTTACCTTGACTTAAACCTGATCAAAGCCTTGCCGCATCTGTCGCTTGGAAAATCCGTGATGGATGTGCTCGGCGGTTATTTCAAGCCCGACCGGCTTAAGCTCTGCTTCACGTTTCAGGCGAAATATCTCGGCATGTCCGCGTGGGATTGTCCCGGCTTGTTTGCGATTTTGCCGTTTGTTGAACACGCTTACGGCGTCTATCACACGCAAGGCGGCTTGAGCGAAATTTCCGAGGCGATGGCGAAAGTCTGCGGCGAATACGGCGTGGACATCCGCCTGAATTCGCCGGTGAAACAGCTCGTGCTCGAAGGCCGCGACGTGCGCGGTGTGGAACTGGAATCCGGTGAAAAAATTCTCGGTGACGAGACGGTGCTCAACGCCGATTTCGGCTACGCCGCAAAAAATCTTGTGCCTCCGGGTGTGCTCAAAAAATACGCGTCAGAGAAAGTGGACGGGAAGGAATTTTCCTGTTCCACCTTCATGCTCTACCTAGGTGTGGACAAAATTTACGACCTGCCGCATCACACAATTTTCTTTTCCAAAGATTACCGAAAAAATATTGAGGACGTGTTTCAGCGGAAAATTTTGTCGGAGGAATTGTCCTTTTACGTCCGCAACGCCAGCGTGACCGATCCCAGCCTCGCGCCGCCCGGCCACTCGGCACTTTATGTTTTGGTTCCCGTTCCGAACAAGTCGGCGGCGATTGACTGGTCAAAAGAAAAAAATTCCTTTCGTGACCGGCTGCTCGACGAAATGGAAACGCGCGGCGGCATGAAAGATTTGCGCTCGCACATCCGCGAGGAAATCGTCCTCTCACCCGACGAATGGCAAAACCAAAACATCCATATCGGTGCAACCTTCAACCTCGCGCACAAATTGTCGCAGATGCTGTATTTCCGACCGCGTAATAAATTCGAGGAGTTGGGCAACTGTTATCTCGTCGGCGGCGGCACGCATCCTGGCAGCGGTCTGCCGACGATTTATGAATCGGGCCGCATCGCCGCCAACCTCATCAGCCGCGCGCACGGCGTCGAGTTCGTTTCTAAAAATACGCAGGTCTGAAAAATTATTCTGCGGTCACGCGGAGAAACCGGCTGCGGTTGTAGCGTTGGACGAGGATACACGGCAGGTTCGCCGCCAGCGCATAAAGTCCGTTCACGGCGACCGCCCACGGCGGATTCCAGATCGCAAACAGCGGCACGGCCAGCAGCGCCAGCCAGTGAACCACTTCGCCGCGCCACGTTTCGCGCAAAAATTGCTCGAAGAATTCCGGTGTGCGCTTGCGCAAGTCGGCTTTGGAGAATGCGTCGCCCAGCCAGCGCGCGCCGTCCGGCAGCGAATCTTTCCAGCGCTTGATGGCAAAAAATTTTTCGTAGGCGCGGCCGGATTTTTCCCAGCGCCAGAGTTGCGCCAGCGGGCTGCGCGGGTTGAAATGTCCGGCGGAAATCCGCGTCAGCCACCACGCCAGGCCGAATTGGATGAGCAACCACGCCGTCGCGTTGAGCAAAATAATTTCGGTGATGGGCAGTTCAATCAGCATGGATCTGCCTGCCTTTCCACGTGACGGATTTTTTACGCGTCGCCCGCCAGGCCGAGCGCGTGAAGGTCGAAAAATAAAACGCGAGCGGTAGCGGATACAGCAGCGCCGTGAGCCAGTGAAACGTGCCGACGCGCCGCAGCAGCCAGCCGAACTGTGCCGCGTAAAGCGCGTAAATCAAAACGTGGAGCGCAAAATTTTTGACGAGCAGCAGGCAAGCGGCGGCCATGATGAGTCCGCTCAACCACGCGGTCACGAGCAGCACCAGCGGCAACGGAGTTTTGCCCGCGCCCGCCGCGAAGCCTTTAACCCAGCCTTCGGTCATTTCCATCCAGCCGGACGGATACATGCGAAAGGAAAAAACATTTTCCCCGCCGCAACAACGCAGCGGCACACCGGCGGCGCGCAATTTTTCCGCGAGCCAGAAATTTTCGAGAATCTGCCCTCTGACTTCGCGATGGCCGCCGACACGCGCGTAGGCGGCGGCTTCGATCAATAAAAATTGCCCCAGCAGACCGCGCGGCGTCAGGCGGTCGCCCAGCACGGTGAACGCGCCGGTTCCGGTGAGCATGATGAGATTGAAAAATGCGGAGAACTGCTCGTGCAATGCGCGCACGCGGTGCAACGGCGCGACGGACAACGCGCCGCCGCCGTCGTGAAATTCCGCCAAAACGCGCGGCAAACCGTCCGCTTCAAACCAGGTGTCTGCGTCCAGAAACAATAGCCATTCGCCTTTGGCTTCCGCCGCGCCATGCTGGCAGGCCCAGGTTTTTCCGCGCCAGCCGTCCGGCAATGGCGGGGCGTCCCGCACCGTCGCGCCAAATTCGCGCGCGACGGCCACGGTGCGGTCGGTGGAGGCGTCGTTGACCACGATAATTTCGCGGGCGTGAACCGGCTGGCGTTGCAACGAGGCGAGCAGGCGCGGAAGATTTTTTTCCTCGTTTCGCGACGGGATGATGATGGAAAGTTTTTGCGCGAGCGTCGCTGTCGGGACGGCGGCCATGGCGCGGCAGGGTTTGATGCGGCCCAGCATGAGCCAGCCCGCCAGCCAAAAAACGCCGAGGATGACTGGCAGCATCATGACTGATCCCACGCGACAATTTTTTTGGCGACGTTCTGGCCGCACAGCACGACCATCGGCATGCCGCCGCCGGGGTTTACCGAGCCGCCGACGAAAAATAAATTCGGGTAGAGCGTGCTTTGTTTCGGCGCTTTGAACGCGAGATTTTTCCAGCGGTCGCTGACGACACCGTAGATGGAGCCTTTGTTGGAATTATATTTTTCGCGGATGTCGTGCGGCGTCAGGACGTGTTCGAAGACGATGTGTTTCCGCAAATCTTTCAAGCCCATGCGTTCGAGCTTGTCAATGATGCGGTCTTTGAAGCGCAAATAATCTTCGCGCGTGAGTGGCTGCGCGTCGTTGATGTGCGGGATGTGCGGCAAAATTTTCAGGCAGTCGCAGCCCGGCGGTGCGACGGTGGGGTCGGATTTGGACGCGGCCACGAGATAAATCGTCGGGTCGGCGGGCAATTCATATTTTTGAAACACCGTGCGGAAATGCTCGCGCTGGTGGCCGGAGAAAAAGAAGTTGTGGTGCGCAAGTTGCGGATACTGGCAGTCGAGGCCGAGATCCAGCACCAGCCCGGAACACGTCGGCTCCAGTTTTTTTTCCAGCGACGCGATGAATTTTTTGTCCGCGCGCAACAGTTTTTCGTAGGCCGGAATCACTTCCATGTTAGAGACGACGATGTCCGCCGCGTGAAACGCGCCGTTGACGACAAGGCCAGTGACGCGGTCATTTTCTCGGCGCACTTCGCTGACTTCGGCGTTGAGGTGAACTGTGATGCCGAGTTCGTCGAGCAGACGACCGAGACCGCGCGCGATGTTGTAAAGTCCGCCATCCACATACCAGAGGTCATAGCGAAACTGGATCGTCGGCAGCGAGTTCATGAAGGCCGGCGCGCGATAAGCCGACGAGCCGACGTATTTGATGAAAAAATCAAAGATGTCGCGGAAGTATTGCGTCTGCAAATGCGCGGCGACGCCCTGGTGCATCGTGCGAAAGAGATCAAATTGGAAAAATTTCCACGGCCCATAATGTTTGCCGAACGCGCGCCAGTCATCTAAGCCTTGCTCGAAATAGCCGTCGTTGGTCAAATCGTAGAGGTCGGCGGAGTATTTGAGAAACCGCTCGATGTTCTCCGGCGGTTCGCACACCTTGCGCGCCTCGGCGGCCATCTTTTCCGGCTCCGGATACAAGTCCAGCGTGACGCCATCCTCAAAAAAATTTCGCCAGTGTGGGCGCAGCGGGCGGATGGCAAAATAATCCGCCATTTTTTTGCCGCTCGCCGTGAAAAGCCGTTCAAAAATGTGCGGCAAGGTGAGAATGGACGGGCCGAGGTCAAACGTATAGCCCTGCGCTTGGAGCAAATTCAGCTTGCCGCCAATCTGTGAATTTTTTTCGAATATCTCGACTGCGTAGCCCGCCTGCCGCAATGAAATCGCGGCCGACAATCCGCCCAGTCCGGCACCAATGACAATGACTTTTTTGCTGCTCATGGTTGATTTGATTTGGATTGAATCTCGCTGACGCGCGCCAGTCCGGCCCGCGCCAGACTGTCGGTGGTGTTTTCCGCCAGCGCTTTGCGGAAATAATCCGCCGCCAACGCGCGCTCGCCGAGTTTTTCGTAAGTCAGCCCGATGAAAGTCCGGCAACTGCTGCGTCCCCAGCGCGGTTCCAGCGGCGCGACCGGTTCGGTAGCTTCGGCTTCAAATAACTTTTCCGCGAGCAAGAATGTTTGCAACGTTTTTTCCCAGTCCGCCGGTTTGCTCGCGGTGTAAAATTCGCAAGTCCCTAGCAGGTAGCGCACGCGTGGATTTTTCCCGCCATCGGCCAGCGCCGCGTCGCGCTGCGACATCACGCGCGGCCCCAAAAAAATTGCGCGCACCCAGAGGTCGCTGATGCGGATGCCGTAAATTGTGCCGAGTAGCGCATGACTTTCCGCCTGATGCGGATCCAGTTTAACCGCTTGATTCAATGCTTTCAGCGCCGCCGCCTGCGCCGCGTCCGCCACCGTCGTCTGGCCGGCCAAGCTGCGCAACAAAAGCATCCGGTGAAACTCGGACGCGCCGAGCCAGTAAAAATTTGTCGCGTTGTCCGGTGCTTGCGCGGTCGCCTGCTGGAACAGTTCGCTGGCGCGGGCAAAACTTTTTTCATCCCACGATTGATACCCCGCGTTGAACTCCGCCACGCCCGAGAGTGCCGGTGGCAGGTTCGTGGAAGTGTCGGCGCGCAACGCGGCGGCGGACAGCCACAAACTTAAAATCAAAAGTCGAAACATCGCTTGCCAATTTATACGCTGCGGGACAACTTTCACCAAATTGTTTATGCAATTCGCCGAACCTGTCCGCCGCGCCCGCGATTTTTTTGCGACGGGCGGCACGCGTCCGCTGGCGTTTCGCCGGGAACAGTTGCAAAAACTTTCCGCCGCGCTCCAGCAGCACGAGCCGGCCATTCTCGCCGCCTTGCAAGCCGACCTTGGCAAATCGCCGTATCAATCGCTTTCGTCCGAACTCGGTTTTGTGCATGCAGAAATCAGCCACGCTTTGCGTCATTTGTCGCGCTGGGTCGCGCCGTTAAAACGGCGCACGCCGTGGCTCGTCGCGCCCGCGCGCGGTTGGGTGCAGCCGGAGCCGTTCGGCGTCGCGCTGATTGTCGGGCCATGGAATTATCCGGTGCAATTGCTGCTGTCGCCGCTCGTCAGCGCCATCGCAGCGGGCAATGCGGTCATCTTGAAACCTTCTGAACTCGCGCCGCGCACGGCGGAAGTGCTGACAACTTTGGTCGCCGAAAATTTTTCGCCGGAATATATTTCGCCGGTGAACGGCGGAGCGGAAGTTGCCGTCGCTTTGTTGCAAGAAAAATTCGACAAAATATTTTTCACCGGCAGCGCGCGGGTTGGCCGGATTGTAATGGCGGCGGCGGCGCGGCATCTGACGCCGGTGACCTTGGAGCTTGGCGGTAAATGTCCCGCCATTGTCTGTGCCGACGCGAAAATCGAACTCGCCGCGCGCCGCATCGCGTGGGGCAAATTTCTCGGTGCCGGCCAGACGTGCGTTGCGCCAGACCATGTCCACGTTCATAGTCGCGTGCGCGAACCTTTTCTGCAGGCGCTCAAAAAAAGTCTGTTGGAATTTTATGGCGCAGACCCGCGCCGTTCAACGGATTACGGCCGGATTGTGAACGCGAAGCATTTTGACCGGCTGGTAAATTATTTGCGCGAGGGAAAAATCTTCTACGGCGGTGAACATGACCGGCAGGAGTTATTTTTATCCCCGACAGTTTTGACGGAGGTCGCCGCCGGTGCGCCAGTCTTACGCGAGGAAATTTTTGGTCCGGTCTTGCCCGTGTTGGAATTTGACGACATGGCCGAAGTCACCGCACGTTTGCAAGCTGCCCCGACGCCGCTGGCGTTGTATTTGTTCACACAAGACCGGGCGTGCGAAGAAAAAATGATCAATGAATTGCGGTCCGGCGGTGTTTGTGTGAATGACGTCATCGCCCAGATGGTTGGGACCGGTCTGCCGTTTGGCGGTTTGGGGCAGAGTGGCTTCGGCACTTACCACGGTCGCGCTGGGTTTGACGCTTTCTCACATCAGCGCTCCGTCTTGCGGCGGGGAACTTGGCTGGATTTGCCGTTCCGGTATCCGCCCGCCCGGCTTTCGGTCGCGCGTCTCAAACGCGCGCTGAACTTTCTCCTGCGTGACTGAAATCAGCTTCGCGCTTGAATCTGGCTGAGGCCACCGTCAATGCCGATGACCTGGCCAGTGACCCAGCTTTGTTCGCAATCCAGCAGCCAGCAAATCGCCGACGCGACCTCCGCCGGTTCGCCGATGCGTCCTAGCGGGTGCAGCGCGGCGGACA
Organism: uncultured Verrucomicrobia subdivision 3 bacterium; assembly: GCA_903878805.1. Taxonomy (GTDB): domain Bacteria; phylum Verrucomicrobiota; class Verrucomicrobiia; order Limisphaerales; family UBA11358; genus UBA11358. The sequence goes on along the minus strand of CAIRJF010000033.1, from coordinate 28,546 downwards.
TTTTGGCAACCACTTCATTTTGCGTCAGCGAGCGAGTCAGTTCCGTGCGCGTCAAGCCGGGGGCAACGCAATTCACCCGCACGCCAAACCGAGCGTAACTTGCGGCGGCGGCGAGTGCCAATCCCTCGACGCCGGCTTTGGCCGCGGCAATAGCTTCGTGATTCACCAATCCTCGCCGCGCCGCCACCGACGAGCAGAGCACGATGCTGCCGCCGCCGGCCTGCTTCATCATCAATCGCGCCGCCGCGCGCACCAGGTTGAACGCCGTCGTAAGATTAGTGGCCAGCGTGTCGGCAAATTCCTGATCACTGATGAGGTGGGCCGGCTTCAATAAAATTGATCCGGCGCAATTCACCACGCCGTCCACGCGACCGTGACTGGCCAAGACGGATTGCAACAGCGTCTCCACCGCTGCGCTGTCGCGGGCATCGAGCGGAAAAGTATGCGCGCCAGTTTCCGCGCCGATTTGCACCAGTCGTTCCGGATTGCGGCTGGTCAGGACGAGCTGACAACCGCTTTTCGCCAACCGTCGCGCCACAGCGGAACCGATGCCGCCAGCACCGCCGATAACCACCATCACGGGAGAAATTTCGCCGCTCATAAATTTTATTTGAATGAAATTGACGGCGAGAAAGTTCTGCATGAATGCAAGATTTGCAAAATTTATTTGCAAAAAATTGTGAGGCCGGGCGTTTCAACCGCTGACATCAAACCAGCGACAAAACGCACACGGCGGTCAGCGGGACTATTCCACGTTTGGATACGAGCCAAGAATCTTCACGAAGTTGCAATGCTTGCCCAGATGCTGGATGGCCTTGGCAACCTTCGCATCCTGATAATGTCCGGCGCAATCAATGAAGAAGAAATACTCCCACGCCTTGCGCTTGCTGGGGCGGGATTCGATCTTCGTCATGTTGATCTTGAATTTCTTGAACGCCGCGATGGCCTCGTGCAGCGCGCCAGCTTTGTCGGCCACGCTCAGCATCAGGCTGGTGCGGTCGTCGCCGGTCGGCGGACTACAGGTGCGGCCGAGGACGATGAAGCGCGTGACGTTGACGGAATTATCCTGAATGTCCTGTGCCAGAATCTTCAAGCCGTATTTTTCAGAAGCGAGAACGCCACCGAGTGCGGCGGTAAACTTTTCCTTCGCCGCGAGTTCGGCGGAACGCGCGTTGGACGAGGTCTCCACGATTTCCACGCGCGGCAGATTTTTCGCCAGCCAGCCGCGGCATTGCGCGAGTGACTGCGGATGGACGTAAAGTTTTTTGATTTTCGCTTTGGGCGAATTACTCATCAGGCATTGTTGAATCTTCAGCAGCACCTGCGAAACAATCTTCAGGTCGCTGTCCACGAACATGTCGAGCGTGTGCGTGACGACGCCTTCGGTGGAATTTTCCACGGGCACTACGCCATAATCCGCGCTCATTTTGGAAACTTCGGTGAACACGTCGCCGATGGTTTTCTGCGCGGCGTAATTCAGGCTCGCGCCGAATTTCTGAATCGCGGCCTGATGCGTGAAAGTTGCCTCCGGCCCGAAATACGCGATGGTCATAGTCTTTTCGAGCGCCAGCGCGCTGGACATGATTTCGCGGTAAATCGCGCGGAGCTGTTCGTTGGTGATTGGCCCGACGTTGTGCGCGCACACGCGGTCGAACACGACGCGTTCGCGGTGCGGTGCATAAATTTCTTCACCCGCCGCCAGCTTGATTTCGCCGATGGACAGCACATGGCGCGTGCGTTCGTTGAGAAGCTTGACGATTTGCGCGTCGAGTTTGTCAATCGCCAGACGATGTTCAGCAAGGCTCATTTCGAGGAAGAATGATGAATTAGCGATGAAGAATCAATCCGTTCGTGCGGTTTTATTCATTGACTTAACCAGCCAAAAACCTATTCTCCGCGTTCCTAAATTTATGCGGGAATTTGCCTGAGGCAAGTTATCCCCGCCCCCGGAAGGAAGTGAGTGTAATGACAGAGATTAAACTGAAAAAAGGCGAACCTGTGGAACGTGCGTTGCGTCGGCTGAAGAAAAAAGTCGACCGCGAAGGCACGCTCAAAATCGTGCGCAGCCGCCGGCAGTTCGAAAAACCGAGTGCCGTCCGCCGTCGTAAGGAAAAAGTTTCGCGCTTCTCCGCCATGCTCGCCGCGCGCCACGCTGACGACTAGGCCGTGATTTGCATTTTCACCACCGGCGGCATTCGTTAGGATGCCGCCGGTTTTTTTATGTATTCTTTTTCGACCTGCTGGAATTCTGGCCGCCACACCGATGGTCGCGCCATGCTCCGTGAAATCCGCGACCTCGGCTTCAACCACGCCGAGCTAAGCCACGGCATCCGCATCAGTTTGCTGCCAGGCATTCTCGAAGCCGTTAATGCGGGCGAGATAAAAATTTCCACCTGCCACAATTTTTGTCCGTTACCCGTGGGCGTGGATAAACCGTCACCGAACCTTTACGAATTTTCTTCTGACCGCGAGAATGACCGTCGCCTCGCGCTCAAGCACTCGCTCATCACGCTGGATTTCGCCAAACGCGTCGGCGCGCAGTTGGTCGTGCTGCATTTCGGCAGCATGGATTTGAAGGATTACACCAGCAAACTCAAGGAACTCCTCGAACGCGGCGAACGCGGTTCGCCCAAGTTTCTAAAAGTTGTCGCCGAGGCCAACGCTGCGCGCGAGGCGAAAAAGAAAAAATTCTACGACCGCTCGCGCGACACGTTGCGTGAACTCATCGGCGAGGCGAAGGCGCGCGGCCTCAAACTCGGCATCGAAATCCGCGAAGCCGTCGAGGAATTGCCGGTGGAATCTGACTTCGCTTCGCTGCTCAAGGAATTTCCCGAACCCGTTTTTTATTGGCACGACGTTGGCCACGCGCAAATCAAGAACGACCTTGGTTTCATCAACCATGTGGAGCATCTCGCCGCGCACGCCGACCGGCTGGCGGGTTTCCACATCCACGACGTGAAATTTCCCGCGCGCGACCATTTTCCGCCCGGCGGCGGTGACATTGATTTTGCTGCGCTCGCGCCGTTCGTGAAACCGGAGCACATCAAGGTGTTTGAATTAAGCCCCAAGGTCCCGCTCGATTCGGTTCAGCGCAGCATCGTGCATCTCAAAAAAATCTGGGGCGCGGAATAAATCCGCCCCACGCAAAGGCGCAAAGGAAAATTGCTTTGCGCCTTTGCGCCTTTGCGTGAGAATAGTTTTGTGAATCCGTCGCCGCGTAAAATTGCCAAAGAAATTGTTGCCACGCTGCAACAAGTCGGCTTCGCCGCGTTTTGGGTTGGCGGCTGCGTGCGCGATTTTTTGCTCGGCCGCGAGCCGCAGGATTTTGACATCGCCACGGACGCCAAGCCGGAGCAGGTGGAAAAACTTTTCCACAAAACCATTCCCGTCGGCAAAAAATTCGGCGTCATCATCGTCGTTGAAAACGAGATTCAATTTCAGGTCGCCACATTCCGCGCGGAGGCGGATTACCAAGATGGCCGGCGTCCCGAAAAAATTGAATTTGCCAATGCAGAAGCCGATGCGTCGCGCCGTGACTTTACGGTGAACGGACTTTTTTACGATCCGCTCACGCAAAAAATTCATGATTGGGTTGGCGGCGAAAAGGATTTGCGGTCGAAAATTATTCGGACAATTGGTAAACCGGAAGAACGGTTCGGTGAAGATCATCTTCGGATGCTGCGCGCGGTGCGCTTTGCGGCGCAGTTGGATTTTGAAATCGAGCCGCAGACGTTTTCCGCCATCCAAACACTGGCGCCGAAAATCCAAATTATCAGCGCCGAGCGTATTCGCGACGAATTGCTGAAATTATTTTGTCCGCCGCACGCCGCGCGTGGCTTGGTTTTGCTGCGCGATAGCGGTTTGCTGCCGTTCATTCTGCCCGAACTGGTTGCGACTATAGCCTGCGAGCAATCGCCAGATTTTCATCCGGAAGGCAGCGTGTTCAATCACATTGTTTTGATGCTGGAAAAATTGCCGCCGGATGCGAATGAGCTGTTGCCATGGGCGGTTTTGCTCCACGACATCGCCAAGCCGGTGACGGCGGAAAAAGATTTGGCCACCGGCAAAATTCATTTTTACGGCCACGAAAAAGTGGGCGCGGACATGGCGGAAACGATTTTGCAGCGGCTGAAGTTTCCCAACAAACAAACGGAAGAAATCGTGGAGGCGGTGCGGCATCACATGCAATTCAAGGACGTGAAGCTGATGCGCAAGGCGACGCTGCGACGTTTGTTGATGCGCGAAACATTTCCGCTGGAACTGGAGTTGCACAAGCTGGATTGCCTCGGTTCATCGGGCAATTTGGAGCATTTTAATTTTCTGGTGGAACAGGCGGAGGAATTAAAACGGCAGCCGCAGATGCATCCGCTGTTGACGGGAAATGATTTGATTGAACTTGGCGTTAAGTCAGGCAGGGAACTGGGTGCGTTGCTCCACGAAATCCGCGAGCGGCAACTGGCGGATGAATTGAAAACCGCCGACGAAGCGCGGGCGTGGGTGAAACGGATGCTGGCTCAATAAATCGTTTTGCGTCAAACCAGTGTGCTTTTACGTCGCCAAATCCGTCACAAAGCGGGCAACCTCAGGCGTTCGCGGTGTGTTGGTCGAGGTAACAGGGTAGGGGGCGTTGTCGCGGGCGTAAATTTCTCGCCGGGAATCTCACGCCCCGCCGACCAGCTTCGTCGTGGCAGTGGTGTCGCCGAAATGCGCTTTAACTTTGGCGACCGTGTTGGCGACGGACAAACCATATTTGTTACGCAGTTCGTCCTGCGTGGTGGCGTGTTCGATGAATTGATCCGGCCAACCGATGCGCACGACGGGCGTGGTGACGGCCTTTTCGCTCAACAGTTCCAACACCGCCGAGCCGTAGCCGCCCATGATGACGTGGTCTTCGAGCGTCACAATCAAATCCGCCTCGCGGCCGATTTTTTCGTGCACCGCCGCATCAATCGGCTTGGTGAAGCGCGGATTGATGACGGCGACATCAAAACCTTCCGCCGCGAGTTGCTCGGCAGCTTTTTTGGCAATCGCATTCATCGGTCCCAGACCGAACAGCGCAACTTTGCGTTTGCCGTTGCCGGCAAAATTTTGTTGCACGACTGCTTTGCCGACTTCGATGAGCGCCGGTTCGTCCTTGACCGGCACACCTTCCGCCGCGCCGCGCGGATAGCGGATGAACGTCGGATGATTCACGGTGGTAGCCGTAAACATCATATCCGCGAGCTCGTCCTCGTTCGCCGGCGCCATCGCGATGACGTTCGGAAAACAGCGCAGATACGCGATGTCGAAAATACCATGGTGCGTCGGACCGTCGTTCGCGGAAAGTCCGGCGCGATCCATGCAAAAAATCACCGGCAAATCTTGCAAGCAAACGTCGTGATGAATGCAGTCGTAAGCGCGTTGCAAAAAGCTGGAATAAATCGCCACGATCGGACGCAAGCCCATCGTCGCCATGCCGGCGGCAAAAATGACGCCGTGTTCTTCGGCGATGCCGACGTCGTAGTAACGTTCCGGCATCGCTTTTTCCAAATGCTTCATGCCCGTGCCACTCGGCATCGCGGCGGTGAGACCGACGACCGCTTCGTTGCGCTTCGCGAGCTTCACAGCGGTTTGCCCCATCACGTCTTGATACATCGGCGGCGTGCCAGCTTTCGCGGGAGCGGTTTCGCCGGTCGTGGCGTTGTAAGGTCCGAGGCCGTGGAATTTCTCCGGCTGTTTCAACGCGGCTTCAAAACCTTTGCCTTTCTGCGTCAAAACATGAATAACAATGGGGTGATCGCACGTCTTGGCAAATTCCAGCGTGCTGATGAGCAGCGGCAAATCGTGTCCATCAATCGGGCCGAGGTAGCGCATGCCCATTTCTTCAAACAACACCGGCGAGCCGTGACCGCCGCGTCCGTCGGATTCGACAAGGCTGGTGGTCGGCTTCAGGCCAACGCCGGTCAAAGCGCCCTTGAAACCGCCCTCGGCGCGATGCGCGAGTTGCAACGCAAGTTCGCCCTTAGGCAATTTGCGGACGAAATTTTCAAAATCTTTCGCCAGCGCATTATAGCGCGGATTCGTAATGAGCTTGTTCAGGTAACCGGAGATTGCCCCGACATTTTTCGCGATGCTCCATTCGTTGTCGTTGAGAATGCCGATGAATTTCTTCGTCGTGTGCGCGACGTTATTCATAGCTTCAAACGAAATGCCGTTCGTCAGCGCGGCGTCACCAAAAATACATACGACTTGTTCATCCGAGCCGCGTTTGTCGCGCGCCGCCGCCATGCCCAGCGCGGCTGACAACGCTGTGCCCGCGTGACCCGCGCCGAAACAGTCGTGTTCACTCTCCGTGCGCAGCGCGAAGCCGTTCAAGCCATCCGTCTGGCGAATCGTGCGAAAACGTTTTTTGCGGCCCGTCAAAATTTTGTGAACGTAAACCTGATGGCTCACGTCCCAGACAAATTTGTCCTTTGGCGTGGTGAACACCTTGTGCAGCGCGATGGACAATTCCACGACGCCGAGATTCGGACCGAGATGGCCGCCGCCTTTGGCGAGACCTTCGATCAGCTCCGTGCGGATTTCGCCCGCGAGTTCCTGCAATTGAGGCACCGTGAGTTTCTTTACGTGCTCCGGTCCGTCCACCATGTCCAAGTATCGGCTCATAAATTATTCTTCCGACGTTTCAAAAGATTTCAATTTCAACTCGCCCACCGCATTTTTTTCCAACTGCTGGATTTTCACTTCCGCTTCCGCGAGTTTTTCCTGACAAATTTTCACCAGCCGCGCGCCCTCTTCGTAACGCGCCAGCAAGGTTTCGAGCGGCAAATCATCCGACTCCATGGCCTCCACCACGCCCTCAAGTTTTTTGAGCGCCTCTTCAAACGGCAAGCTGCCCTTGGCCGTATCACCGGCCTTGGCTGGTTTTGACATCCGAAAACAATAGAAAATAACCGCGTCCGCGTCCAGCGCGGAGACGCAAGAATCACGGTTGGGTCGTGCTGAAAACTTCGCCTTTGGCAAGTCGCGTTTTCAATTTCTGCCCTGCCTTGACCTTTGTCGCGTCGCGCAAAACCTTGCCGCTCGCCACGTCCGTCGTGATGGAATATCCGCGCGCCAGAACCTGCTCCGGCCCCAGTAAATTCAAGCGTTTTTCCAGTTGCTTCAAAACTTCCTGACGCGCTTTCCAAACCTGCAACGGCTTCACGCGCAAAAATCTTCCGGCCAGATTTTGTAAAACCAGATTACGGGAACGCGCCGCAGTTTTTAATCCACGCAACAAGCCGGACTGTAAATCGTCCAATCGTTGCAACGAATCGTCCAATTTCCGGCGCGGATGCAAACGCACCAATCTGCCTGCGAGCGATTCAAAATTTTCGCTTTCGATGCGCATCCGCCGCCGCACGCGTAACTGCATCAAACTCATCGCGTCGCCGACCAACTCGCGACTGGCAAAAACATTCTCCGTGATGATTTCCGCCGCCACGCTCGGTGTCGCCGCTCGCACATCCGCCACAAAATCGGTGATGGTAAAATCTATTTCGTGGCCGACGGCGGACACGACCGGAATTGCCGATTCAAAAATGGCGCGCGCCACCACTTCTTCGTTAAACGCCCACAAATCTTCCAGCGACCCGCCGCCGCGGGTGACCAAAATCAAATCCAAATTTCCATATTTATTCAGCATCCGAATGGCTTCCGCGATTTCCTTTGCCGCGCCGTCGCCCTGCACACGCGCGGATGCGAGAATGATTTCCAGCGCCGGATTTCGCCGCTGAACCACGTGCAGCACATCCCGAATCGCTGCGCCCGTTGGCGACGTAATCAAACCGATGCGCGCGGGAAATTTTGGCAGCGCGCGTTTGCGTTCTGCCGCGAACAAACCTTCCGCCGCAAGTTTCAGTTTCAGTTTTTCAAACGCGACTTGCAGCGCGCCCACGCCTTGCAATTCCACAGCGCGCACGATGAGTTGATACTGTCCGCGCGCTTCGTAGACCGTGACTTCGCCTTGCAGCAAAACTTTTTGTCCATCGGCTAACAGTTCACGTTGCGCCACTTTTTCGCGACTGAATAAGACGCAGCTCAACTGTGCGCCGGCATCTTTGAGCGTGAAATAAATGTGGCCGGAATTCTGCGCGCGCAGGTTCGTGATTTCGCCGCTGACCCAGACCGTGCCGATTTGTTTTTCCAGCAACGCGCGGACGTTGCCCGTCAGTTCCGAGACGGACAAAACCTTGCGCATTTCTGCGGGCGAAAACAGTTCGCCGAAGTTCCACTGCGATTTAACGGGCTTGCTCATGTGCGGAAATTAAACCATGAATAAACTCGGATGAACACGGATAAAATTTGCCGCCGACGCGCAGTGCGGGCAGAATGACGGCATGAATTTCCGCGACAAACTTATCGCGTGGGACCAGTTGCCGGAGTGGCGAAAGCGATTTCGCGACAGCGGCAAAAAACTTGTCGTCACCAACGGCTGCTTTGATATTTTGCATCTCGGTCACGTGACGTATCTCGAAAATGCGCGTAATTTTGGCGACGCTCTGCTGCTCGGCGTGAACAGCGACGCGGCGGTGCGCGGCTTGAAAGGCCCGAGCCGCCCCGTGAATTCCGAAACCGACCGCGCTCTGGTGCTGGCGGCTTTGCAGAGTGTGGATGGGGTTTGCATTTTTGAAGATAAGACCGCCACCAAATTTCTTGCCGCTGCGCAGCCGGACATTTACGTCAAGGGCGGTGATTACACGCTGGAAACATTGAATCAAGACGAGCGCCGCGCGGTCGAATCGGCGGGCGGAAAGATTATTCTTGTTCCATTCGTTCCGGGTAAATCCACGACCGGCTTGCTTGAAAAATTTTCGCGGCTGTGAAAATCCTTGTCATCTCGCTCGCGGGCATCGGTGATACACTGATCGCCACGCCGTTGCTACACGAATTGCGCGCCAACTTTCCCGCTGCGACGATTGACGTGCTGGTGATGTGGCCGGGCGCGAAGGATCTGCTGGAGCACAATGCACACATCAACCGCGTGTTCCAGAAAAATCTGATGAAGTGCGGCCATTTGGAAACGCTGCAGTTTCTCTGGTCGTTGCGGCGCGAAGGTTATCAGCTTTCCATCAACACGCATCCGCAGAGCCGCATTCATTATCGTATTGCGGCGTGGCTGGCGGGCGCGGAGGTTCGCATCAGCCATGAATACGACGGCTTTACCTGGCTTGACCGCTGGCTCGTCTCCGGCACGCTGCCGCAGGACTATGCGATTCACGCGGTGCAAAACAATCTGGCGGTGCTGCCGCTTGTCGGCGCGGAGCAAAAACTACCTGCGCACCAGTTGGAATTGTTTTTGACCCCGGCGGAGGAAAAATGGGCGGAAGATTTTTTAACGCGCAACGGCTTGGCCGGGAAAAAGTGGTTGGGCATTCACGTCGGTTCTGGCGGCACAAAAAATTTGGCGCTGCGCCGCTGGCCGCTGGAAAATTACATTGAGCTTTTGCGGCAGCTCCAGTCTGCCAGGCCGGAGGTCTCGGTTTTGTTTTTTGGTGGGTCGGAGGAGCAGGCGGGTCATGAGATTATCCGCCGCGCCCTGCCTTCCGCCATTTTCCCGCCGACCAAAAATCTGCGCCAGGCGGCGGCGGTGATAAAACGCGCGGGCGGTTTTTTGAGCGTGGATACGTCGCTAATGCACGTCGCCGCCACCATGAAAGTGCCGGCGCAAATCGTGATTGAAACGCCGACCTGGAACAAGCCGATCGAACCGTTCGGTAATCCGTTTACCCTCGTGAAAAACCCGGCGGTGAATGGGCGCGGACTGGATTTTTACCGCTACGACGGCGGTGACATCAAAGGCACGCGCGAGGAACTACTCGCGTGCATGGAGTCCGTGAAAGTCGCGGATGTTTTCGCGACGGTGACGAAATTGATTTGATCAGAGCGTAAAGCCCGCCGCTTTCGCGTCGCTGGCGAACATCTTTACGGTGTCGAGCGAGAGTTCATCTAAATCCATGCCTGACATTTTCAGAGCCTTCGCTAAAATATCGTGCGTCGCCGTGACGATGTGGCAGCCGCAGTCGTTTGCCTGAAAAATGTTCAGCACTTCACGGACGCTGGCCCAGAGCAGTTCCGCATGCGGCAAATCTTTCAAAATCGTTTTGCTGTCGGTCATGATGCGAACCGGGTCAACGCCCGTGTCCGCGATTCGTCCGGCAAAAACGGAAACGACCGCTGGAACCTTGGGATTTAACGCAGCGGTCACGCCTTCGACTTGCGCCAAGGTTAAAATTGCGGTGACATTGAGCTTCACGCCTTCGCTCGCCAGTTCCTTGATGAGCGGCAAAGCAGATTCGTTGCGCGTGTTCGTAATCGGAATTTTGACGTAAACATTCTTGCCCCAGCCGTTGATTTTCAACGCCTGCCGTTTCATCTCGGCAAATTCGTCGGAAAAAACTTCGAGCGAAAGTGGCTTGACCGTGATGCTTTGCAAAATTTCGCGCGCGAATGCTTTAAAATCCGTCAGCCCAGCCTTGCGCATGAGCGTCGGATTCGTCGTCAAACCTTGGATAAGCGGATTGGCGTTGAGCTGCAACATTCCCCCTTTGTCCGCGCCGTCGGCAAAAATTTTTACCTTAAGGTCTTTGAGCGTGCGCATGATTGAATTATTTGGATTCGCGCAAGATGATGTCCGCCGCCTCGCCCAGATTGCGAGCGGAAAAATCGGTTTTCTGCTTCAATCCTTCGGCATATCTTCGGTCAATGAAAACTGTTTTGCAGCCCGCCGCCACGCCGCAATCCACGTCGCGCCAGCGGTCGCCGACCATCCAGCATTGCGCGAGGTCGAGGCCGAGTTCGCGCGCGGCGTGCAGCAACAGGCCGGGTTTCGGCTTGCGACAGTCGCATTCGGAATCACTCCGGCCGGGATGATAGCAGACCTCGACGCGGTCGAGCGGCAGCTCGCGGCACATTTTTGCGTGCATCGCCGATGAAATCCTGCGAGTATTTTGTTGCAATGTGTTTTGGCCGGAATCCACACCGCTGCGCGGTCGGTCGTGGTATGGCGGCGCGACCATGGTGAGTCGGGCTTTTGAATAGGCTCGCGTTGAAATTTTTTTAATGGATAATTTCCGGGTCATTTTAGGCATCGCATCACATCCAGATAAGAAATGAACCAACTTTGGCGCAGCGGCATCATTTTGACGGTGGTCAGTTTTCTGGCCGGACTGGGTAATTACGCCTTTCAAGCTATTATTGGCCGTCTTTTGTTGCATGATGGCGAATACGGTTTGACGAACAACACCATCGGTTTCACCAGTTTTCTAGGGCTGCCGCTGGCCATCGCCACCACGGCGATCACCCATTACATTGCACGCTTCAAATTTCACGGTGATGACGCACGGTTGGAAGGTTTGCTGGCAGGCTGCCGCAAATCACTGTTCTGGCTAACGGTGGCGGGTTCGTGTTTCGCCATCGTGCTGGTAAAACCGTTGAGCGTTTTTTTTAATTTTCCGCGCAACAGCCTGATGGTGGTCGCGTTGCTTTGCGTGTTCGCGGGGTTGTGGGGATCATTTGCCACCGCGCTTTGCCAGGGGCTGGCATGGTTCAAACGGCTTGCTCTAATTGGTCTGCTTGCCGTTTTTTTGCGTCTGGCATTTTGTGGCGTGCTGCTACCCCGCTATCCGGTGGCCGAAACGGCGGTGATGGCATCCGTGTTTATGCTGGCGGCGAATCTAGTGCTGCTGTTCTGGAAAAAGAACCTACCGGGCAACGCGAAAGTTAAGCCGCTTTCGCCTTGGAACCGGGAGTTTGTGGAATACTTTTTGGTCAGTGCGGCGTGTGTTAGCGGCGGTTACTTTTTCATGCAAGGCGACCAGTTGGTTGCGCAAAAATATTTTTCCCCGGCCGCGCGGGACGCCTACGCCGCCGCCGAGCGGCTCGCGGTCGCCTTGCCGATGACCGTCGCTCCGCTGCTCACCGTGCTCTTTACGCACCGATCGAGTGACCGCACACCTACGGCTTTCGGTGCACAGCTGAAATTAATCGGGCTTTATGCCGCCGGGCTGCTCGGCGGAGCCGGCGCGCTGATTGTGCTTCGCGCGTTTTGCCTCAAACTAATGGGCCGTAACACGCCTGAAGCTGCAGCGATGATTCCGCCATTGGCGTTGACGATGGTTTTTGTGGGGTTGCTCCAAGCAGTGGCCTTGTGGGCACTGGCCAGCCGCTGGCTAAAAATTGCACTACTTTACGGCGGACTGGGACTGGCTTACTGGCTCGCCTTGCTGCATATCGGAAAAACCACGACTGGCCTGCTTCACGCCATGCCTGTGGCGGCGGCCACGGCGTTCGGGTTGTTGTTTGCGTTCTGGCTGCTGGCGGTGCGCCGACATCATTAAAACTCCACAACGTCCGGTCATTTTGGTTTCCGTGCTATAACGTCGTAATTCTGCGTCAGATTTTTGTCGCGATCAAGACCGTCCAGAAAATACAACACGAACACTAGCGGAATTACGACGGGAGCTTGGAGCAACCAGAGGGTTTTTTGCAGCCACGGCCGGTTGGTGAGCAAAGGAAACAAATCTTTGATTGTTTTTCCGAAAAATATGAAGCGTCCGCCTTGCGGGCTGATTTGCGGCGGCAAAAATCCCTGCTCCTGCATCAAAAAATCCAGCGAATAACGGGTGTAGCGAAAATAGTCATAAGGCAGCATGTGTTCCTCCGCTGCGAACGGCACGGTCAGATAGAGTCGGCCGCCGGGTTTCAAAAGCCGGTGCAATTCCTGCAACGCCTTGACCGGATACTTGAGATGCTCCAGCACCTGCGTGCAAAGAATCACGTCCACGCTCGCGTCAGGCAGCGGAATGGCATAAATTTCTGAACGGATGTCAATCTGGTCGTAAGTGAAGCAATAATCTTTGTCGCCGATGTCCTGACTGATGTATTTGCAACGACCGGCAAAATCTTTTTTATACTGGCAGTTACCCGCGCCGACATCCAGCAGCACTTCATCGGGGAGCACGGACTGACTGAGTTCGCGGACGAATTTTTTCAGCCGATAATCGTGGTAATTATAAAAACGGCTAACCGAGCTGCGGTAAAATTTTTCCAGACAACGCTCCAACATCCCCGTCTTTGTTGCGCCTATTGGCTCATTCCCGCCATGATTCATGGGGCGAAAAGCTAGTTGCCGCGCCCGCGCTTGTCAAGTAAACCCCCGCTGGGGGGAATTCCATAATTGCCACCCACCGCTCACACATTTAGAGTGTGTGGCCGTGAGCGAGGAACGAAAATACGACGTGGCCGTGGCCTACCGGATTTATCCGGGAATTTCCCGTATGCCGGCGCCCATCCATGCGGACTCCAAATACCGCCTCGCGGAATTATGCCTGCGCTCGTTCAAGGCTTCGCTCGGTAATTTGCGCGCGAAAGTGTGGGTGCTGCTCGACCGCTGCCCGCCGGAATATGAAACGTTGTTCACCACGCTGTTCCCGGCAGAAGACTTCGTGCTGCTGCGCCTGCCGGGTCTCGGCAATCAGGATACTTTCGGCCGGCAGCTCGAAATTTTGACCGGCCAGGACGCCGCCGAATTTGTCTATCTCGCCGAGGACGATTATTTTTACCTGCCGGACAGTTTTCACCTCGCGCTGGATCTGCTGAAGCACCAGCCTGAAATTGATTTCTGCTCCCTCGCCGACCATCTAGACCTGCACCGCGACGAATATCATCGGCACAAAATGCGGCTGGCTGTCGAGCAGGGTCAGGTCTGGCGCACGGCCAACGGCACCACCTGCACATTCTTGACGCGGAAAAAAACTTTGCAAGCCACCTGCGACGCCTTCCGCTGTTACACGAAAATCCGGCGTTGGAACGTGGATGCCGCCATGTGGTTGAGCCTCACCAAGCACCACGTTTTGAACCCGCTGGATTTGCTGACGCAACCGTTCGTTTCCCGCTACCGGGGAGCCAGCCAGATGTTTGCCTGGTATTACAACTGGCGGCAAATCATTTTTGGTCGGCGCTACCGACTCGTCATGCCCGTGCCCTCGCTCGCCACGCACATGGATGCGGCCACGCTCGCGCCTCATGTGAACTGGCCGGAAAAATTTCAATGCCAGATGGAAGTTGGTAAATAAAAGCAGCCGGAAAAATCACTAATCAAGACATATCATCGCGGTAGTTTTTCTTGTGCTTTTTTGGGAAAAAACTATACCTGTGGAGGATTGTCTGTCTGATGCAGAACGCCTCATACGGCAGGCCAATGCACCGGACACAGGATAATGTCAGGGCATGTTGTTTCTAAACTGGGAAAATACTATGAAGACAAATAAAATTCCGTCTTGGATTCTCGCCATCACCGCGTGTGTGGCCGTTCAGGTTCAGGCTCAATCCTTCCTCACCAACGGTTTGGTGGCTTATTATCCGTTCAGTGGAAATAGTAAAGACGCGAGCGGATTTGGCAACGACCTTACCAACTATGGGGCAACCCCATGTCCCGACCGATTTGGCACTGCCAATCGGGCGTTTCATTTTGACGGTTTGAGCAGCTATATGTTGTCCACCTCACCAAGTTCACCGCTTCCTTCTGGTGCGGCTGATCGGACTTTGAGCCTATGGGTGAAGGCTGATAGCGTGGTTACAAATGGCGGCACTTTTGTCGCAATTGATTATGGAGATTCACAGAATACTTACAATGCGGTGTTTGGATGTTTTCTCCAGCCGGACTGGGGTGTGCATTTCGACGGGCCGAATCAAGCGGTTTTTTCTGGGGTAAGCCCGGATGCTTCATGGCATCAGTTAGTTTGTGTTTATAGCTCTGGAAACGTTCAAATGTTCATTGACGGAGTGGAATATGCAAACACACCGAAAGCAACCTTCACAGGAATTGGCGAGTTGATTGTCGGCCAAGTTATTGATAATGGGTATAGTGAATATTTTCCAGGCGTTATTGATGACATCCGAATTTACAACCGTGCCTTTTCCTCCAACGAAGTCGCTCAATTGTATACCATTGAATCCACCACACCACCGGTAATTACTCTGCCTTCACTAAACTTGACAATCCGTCTTGAACTGTTCAAGCAAGGTGACAGCAATACCAATAGCCTTGTATTGACCACGGCATCGCCAATCTCCGTTCTTCACTGACAACTAAAGGCATTTTGAACGCGCTGGCGCTTGATGAACATTTAGAAGGAAATTGGCCGACGAACAGTTTTCCCACAAATGCGACTTTGGCGTTGGTGGGCAATGGAGTGGTTGTGCTTAATGGCACTAACATCATGTTGAATGTTTCTGACATTATGAGTTTCAATTCGGGTGAACCCAAGATTACTTCAGGCAAGCAAAATACTATGACGGGATTAGCAAATTCCACTGTAAGCGGACTTCAGATTGCCGGCATAATGTTTGACGACACGTTCATCAATGGCGGCAGCAGTTTGAAATTTTACTTCAATGGTGTTTTGAGTAAAACCACAACCGATACCACGCCGGTTAATGGGATTTATACGGAAACCCAAACCATGAAAATAACCACCGCTGCCGGTGATGGCTCATCACATGGCATCCCATTCATCTGCACGGGCACTGTCTCGGCGATTGGAAGGAGTCCTTTGCATCTCTGACTGATATTTGCTTTTCACAATTGAATCCTCTGCAAAACACTATTGTAGGTTTCATGAGTTTTACGGGGGGATCTAGTTGCGTTTGGCGTATATAGTTTTAATCGGAGTAATAACTTCACACTTGAAGCCAGCAGCGGAAAGGATATTCTTAATGGTTTCAACTTCAGCCAGAATATGGTATTCCATGATGATGGCTTGAGTAGCAAGTAACACAGATGATGTAGCTGCCCGCAAAATGGAAAGTTCACTACCTTCGCAATCTATTTTTAAGAGGTCACATTTAGTGATGCCACAAGTGGCAAAGACTTCGTTGATGCCGACGGTTTTCACGGAATAAGATTGTTCCCGGACTTCATTAAGCGTGCAGCCTGAATCATCGCCGGGTGAAAAATAAAGTTTCATCATTCCTGTCTTGTCAGTAACAGCAGCTTGATGAAGATTTATGTGACTGCTTGGATTTAGAGTCATGTTTTTGCAAAGCTGATCTGCGTTTTTTGGAAAGGGCTCAAATGCATGAACCTTCACGCCGGGATTGATTGAGGAAGCATAAAGACCAAAAAATCCGACGTTGGCGCCGATGTCAATAATGACACTGGCTCGGTAGATGTCCTCTTGAGCCCGGCGATAAATTCCAAAGACAAATATCTCCAAAAAAATCCACCAGTCGGAAGCTCCGGGTCGAATTTCGCAAGTAACACCGGAACTGGTTCGCAATTGGTATGGTTTTCCGTCCTGTCCGATACAATCTGCCAACAGGTTGGGCCAGCCGCGCACCGTGAAAATTAAGCGTGGCAGAATGGACAAATGTTTGAAGGCACCTTTCAAAAAGCCGGGGCGAAATAAATTCATTGATGAAATATAGCTGCAAGAAAATCAGATTCGAGCCTTGTTTACAGCTTGGCTGGGATTAGTCAACGCCCACTTCAACAACTCCTGGGTTTTGTGCGCGGGCCAGACGGGCGGTTCGGAAAAGATTTTGCCGTGTGTCCGCCATCGCGGGTGAAAATAGTTGAGGATGACGCGACAGTTTTCACGCTTGAGCAGCACCTTTTTCCGCAGTTGCAGCGCGGCGATGGTGATGAAGCCTTGCAGACCCATCACAAATTCCGCCTCGCGGATGATCCCAAACAGGTCTTTCAACGGAATACCGTAGTGCGCGTGATCCGCGCCTTGCAAACCGATGTCCTTGGTGCCGAGCACAACGCATTGCAATCCGGTCGCCCGCCCGGCGGCGATAAAGTCGTTAATCCAGCCGGTGTGCAGCCAGTTTTTGTGACCGCGGTATTTCATCGTGCCGGCATCGGCCTGCACTACAAAATAATTCCGGTGCGGCGAGGGATTGGCCGCCAGCTCCAGCGTCGGCGTGGCGAACGCATCGAACGGATACAGGACGAATTTGAATTTCTCGACCATGATGAAGCCCGTGCCGTAAATCAGCGGGTTCAATTTCCGGCACTGCGCGCGGTCGTAATGGCTCAAGGGCGTGCGGATTTCCGGCACAATCTGGATTTCATGGTTCACGCCTTGGCCGGCCCAAAATTCCGCGATGACTTTTTGCGTGCCAGCTTGTTTGGCGGCGAGATAATAAATCAGCTTGTCGCCGGGTGCAGCGAGTTGCCGGTATTTGTTCAGAATCAGGATGCAATCGCCGAGACCGCCGCCGGCAATGAAAGTTTTCATGTCAGTGAACCAAAAATTGCCAGACGGGCGGCACGGTTTCGTTCTTTTGATAAAGGCCTTTTATTCGGTCGTATTGGTGCACAATGGGAACAACCGAACCATTCTGGTTGCAGAGCCAGCCATCGGCGTTTTTGTTTCCGAGACGGACGGTCTCGCTGTCCAGCGTCAGGAACGGGCCGTGCCAATTGGTATGAATTTGCAACGGTTTGATCATTTGGTTGTGGACAAAATAGTTATGCAGACCTTGATCAACACTGTCAAATAATCCCCAAAAAAAACGGTCTTTAAGCGAACTAGTCATCAAGCCCAAATATTTGATCATTGAATCATAATCTGCCGCCGTCGTGCCAGCACATACGGGGGTAAGGTCGCCAAGTTTTTTTAATTGCGAGAAACCAGCTGCCTCCCAAAGCCATTTGGAATTGCCGCGGGACTGGCTAATTTTGCCGTGCACACACTCCGAAGCGACCGAAAGTCCAGGGGTAAATACAAAGGGATTAGCCTGAAAGACGACATCCCGAGAGTCCGCCAGCAAAATGAATTCTGGCTTCTCCGTCAGTGCCAAAAGGTATTTATGATAAGCAAAAAATCTCCAACAGTTGACCAGCAGACATCTTTCGTCTTTGGGATGCTGCCAGTATCCGCGAAAAACCGCTTTTGGCAGGGACAACAAACGTTTGGCCAGACTTGCATAGACAAGCTGGAGCCCGAGAGATTCAAAATCAATAATTTCTGCATGATGATCAGCCATCATGGCCCGGCATTCTTCGGAAATGTTGCTCGCAAAAACAATCGTTTTTCCGGAAAAGCCCACCGCGCTTAATGAGGAAAAAAAAGGTCTGACCTGATTCACATTCAAACCATAAACGGTCGTCAAGATAAGGTTGCCGCTCATATTTAAAACATGGGAATCAAGCAAAATTTACTCAAGGCCACGAACCAGTGACTCATAAGATTGCCGACAGAAAATTATTATTGAAAAACTCTGCCAGCTATTCACATTTATTGCAATATTACATTAACCGGTGATGTTCACACTGGCCAACCCGCACCACTGTCTTGACATCGTTCGGGGAGCCACGGAACATGACCCTTCGTTTCTGGTGTTCCCTGGGACTTTGGAATTTCAATGACGTTATCATTGAACGTTCTGGAGCTTGATGCATCCATTCATTCTATGAAATCCAGCCAAATCGAAAAGAAGAACCCGCCGAGTCATTCAGGTATGTGGCTCGTGGTAATTTTGACTGTCATTCTGGTGGTGCTGTTCTGGCGGAGTTTTCTACCGGGCTATGTGCACTTTGCCAACGACGGCCCGCTAGGCCAGCAAAACGTGGACTGGCTCAAACTCCCTGACGCGTTGACTGGGGCTTGGGACGACTTAAATGATGTGGGCTTTGCCGCCGGCTCATTCGCTTTGGGCATTACCGCTTTCGTTAAATTTGTCCTGGGACCGGTAGGCTTTTCAAAATTTCTGGCTCCGGTTGCTTTGTTCATGGTCGGCTTGGGAGCGTGGGCTTATTTTCGCAGCCTGAAGTTTGCGCCGCTGGCCACCGTCTTGGGGGCGCTGGCCGCGATGCTGGGTTCCACTGCATTTTGCGATGCTTGCTGGGGCACGGCCTCCCACCAAATCGCCCTGGCACTAAATTTTTTGGCGCTGGCACTGATTGAGGCCAATACCTTTGAAACCGGGAGTTTGACGCGGTGGGTGCGCATTGCCCTCGCGGGCTTTTGCGTTGGCCTCAATGTCATCGAGGCAGCCGACATTGGCGCTCTTTACAGTATTTTCATCGCTGGTTTTGTCCTGTTCAAGTCCTTGATGGAAACCGGAGGTTCAATGGCTGCCAAAACTTTGCGCGGGTTTGGAAGGGTGGCAACCATCGCTATATTTGCAGGTTTCATCGCAGCGCAATCTGTCACTTCCTTGGTCGGCACCTCGATTCATGGCGTGGCGGGGACGGCGCAGGATACCGAAACCAAATTGCAACATTGGGACTGGGCCACACAATGGAGCCTGCCCAAAACCGAAACGCTGGCCGTCTTCGTTCCTGGTGTATTCGGTTACAAAATGGACACGCCCAATGGCATGATGCCGCAGTTGCAGCCGTATTATGAAGGCGGCGTCTATTGGGGCGGCATGGGGCGCAGCCCGGAGATAGACCGTTTCATTGACAGCGGCGCCACCGGCACGCCGCCGTCAGGAGTAATGCGCTTTTCGGGCGGCAATAATTACTGCGGCATCCTCGTCTGCCTGCTGGCTGTGTGGGCGGTGGCGCAATCATTGCGGAAGAAAGATTCGCCTTTCCCGGATGCGCAGAAAAAAATGATCTGGTTTTGGGCGGCGGTGGTGGTGATTTCCCTGCCGCTGGCCTGGGGACGTTTTGCGCCCTTGTTTTATGGGATGGTCTATAAACTTCCTTATTTCTCAACCATCCGCAATCCGATCAAATTCATGATGTTTTTGAGCTGGGCAGTGGCGATTCTTTTTGCTTACGCGGTGAACATCTTGAGCCAGCGCTATCTGAACGCAGCCAATACAAAATCGGCCGGCCTAGTCGCGCTGTTAAAAAGCTGGTTGGCGCGCGCCGGAAATTTTGACCGCAAATGTGCCTTCACCGGCGCGGGAATTTTTGGGGCGAGCCTCTTGGGCTGGATGATTTTTGCCTCTCAAAAAACTAGCTTCGTCAGCTACCTCAAAAAAATGGGGTATCCCGATGACATTCTCGCCAACCAGATTGCGACCTTCAGCCTCGGGCAAATCGGCTGGTTTGTTGCGCTGCTGGCTGTGGCGTTGTTGATTCTGATGCTGGTCATCGCCGGCTATTTTACCGGGCCGCGCGCCAAGCTCGGCGGTATTCTGCTCGGCGCATTTCTGGTTTTTGATCTGGGCCGCGCCGATTTGCCGTTCGTGATCCATTGGGATTACAAACAAAAATACGAGGTTGGCACGCTCAATCCCATCGTCGAATTTCTCCGGGAAAAACCCTACGAACATCGCGTGGCCGCGTTGCCATTCCGCGCGCCGGCAGGTATGGAATTATTAGATCAAGTTTATCGCATCGAATGGATGCAACACCACTTTCCGTATTACAACATCCAGTGCCTCGACTGGATCCAGATGTCGCGCGTCGCGGAAGATTTGAAGACGTATCTTGAGGCGCTGTCCCCGCGCGGCACGCAGGAATCTGCGCCGCTCTTTGCCCGCCGCTGGGAACTGGCCAACACCCGCTATCTTCTTGGCCCCGCTGGCTACCTCGACGTGATGAACCAGCAGCTCGACCCGGTGCAGCACCGCTTTCACATCGTCCAGCGTTTTGAAATTGTGCCCAAGCCCGGCATCCTCAATCCGCAACGGCTCGAAGAACTCACCGCCGCGCCGGACCCCAACGGACGCTACGCGCTCTTCGACTTCACCGGCGCACTGCCGCGGGCGAAACTTTACGGCAACTGGCAGGTCAACACCAACGACACCGCCAACCTGCAAACGCTCGCCGACCTCAATTTCGATCCGGCAAAAACTGTTTTGATCTCCACGCCGCAAAAAGATTTGCCGTCCGTGGCCACGAATGAAAATTCCGGCACGGTGGAATTCCAAAGCTACTCGCCCAAGAAAATAATTTTTACCGCTACCGCCACCACGCCGTCAATCCTCCTGCTCAACGACAAATACGACCCCAACTGGCGCGTGACTGTGGATGGCAAACCGGCGGAACTGTTGCGCTGCAACTTCCTCATGCGCGGCGTGTCCGTGCCGCCCGGCCAGCATACGGTGGAGTTTTATTTCAGCCTGCCCAACGGGTCGTTGTTTGTGACGCTGGCGGCTTTCATCGTCGGACTTGGGATGTGTGTGTATCTTTTTTTTGCCAACCGCCCTGACAATGTGAACAAGGCCGGTTGAAGGCGGCGGCATGGAATATTCGCACGCGCCTGAATCAATCTTACATGTTTTAGCCCGATGAGAACTGCCCCACCTTCCGCTGATGGCCGTAAAAAATCGATTCTGTTTTTGAATCACAACTGGCGCGCCCGCGCCACCTATTTTCGCAATTTCAACCTCGCCCGCGTCCTCGCCGCGCGCGGTTGGGATGCCACCGTGATGACCACGTCGCCGCAACGCGCGCTACGCGTCGTCGAGTCCATGGATCGTGGCGTGCGCGTCATTGAGATGCCTTGGTTTCTTTCCAACCTTCGCTATGGCGCGACCGGCTGCTGTCCGTATGACATTTTTCGGCGCATGCTAAAAATGACAGGACGGCGTTATGATGTTTATTTTGTCTCCGACCATCTGCCGAACGTGTCGCTGCCCTACTGGGTCGCCAAAAAAATTCATCCCGATGCGCTGTTCGTTTCCGATTGGGCGGATCTGTTTACCGACGGCGGCGTGCATGCCCACTTGAACCATTCCTTCACCAAGCCAATCTACCAGATAAGCCACCGGCTCGAATATGGAATCAAGCGTTCAACAGACCTCGGCACCACCATTTCCCGCCCGCTTTTGGAAAAGTTAATTGAACAAGTCGGCGTGCCTGCGGAACGCACTTTGTATTTGCCCTCGGGGTGCGATTTTGAGGTGAAAATGCCTCCGCCCCGCGACCGGGCGCGAAAACTTTTGGGACTGCCCGAGGACACCCTCATCATCGGTCGCACCACCAGCACGGATTATATGTTCGCGGCAGAAATCCCGGCTTATTTGAATTTGTGGAAACGCGTCAAGGAATTGACAAATCAGGATCCGCTTTTTTACTTCATCGGACCCTGCAAGCAGGAAAGTTATCCGCAGATTTTCCGCTCGGGTTTTCCCGTCCGCAACACCGGGCGCGTGCCTTCAGCCGAGGTCGCCACCCACCTCGCCGCCTGCGACCTGTTCGTAATGATTGAGGACGACAAGCCATTCAACCACTTTCGCAGCCCGACCCGCTTAAACGACTATCTTACGGTGAGCCGGCCGCTGATTTGCAATTCCGTAGGCGATCATATTCCCATGCTCAAGCAACATAAAGCCTGCGTTGTCTACGACGACTTCGCTGCTCACAACGCGGCCCTCGATCAAATCCTTACCGACGCGGCTGAACGTGAGTCGATGGGTAAGCGCATCCGCGCTTTGGCCGAAAGTGATTTAAAAAATTGGACGGCGCTCGGGAAAAAACTCGACGATTTTCTCCGCGAAAAAGGCCGCGCCAAATTGGAACGCGCCTGACTAGATTCAAAGCCCCGTCGGGTGGTCGAGAAATTCCCACGGCACGCGAAATTTTTTGGAAAGCGCCGCCGCCAGCGCCTTCACGCCGAAGGTTTCCGTCGCGTAATGGCCGGCGTAAAAAACATTCAGACCCAATTCCTCGGCCAGCGCAAACGTCCAATGCGGGCCTTCGCCGGTGATGAACGTGTCCACGTCTTCCGCCGCCGCTTGTTTCAATTCCGCGCCCGCGCCGCCGGTGACGATGCCGATTTTTCCGCAAAAGTTTTTTCCGCCGGGAATCATTTTCGGTTTTCCGCCGGTCGCGCGCTCCAACTTTTCCGCCAGTTCGTCACGCGAAATGTTCGTCTGCGTTTTCAAACCGATGTTTTGTCCGTGGCTTGTGAAAAATGGCTTGGTATTTTTCAGTCCGAGCGCGGCGCAAAGCTGCGCGTTGTTGCCAAGTTTGGGATGCGCGTCGAGCGGCAGATGCGAGCTGTAAACGGCGAGATTATTTTCCATGAGCAACTTTATCAGCTCAAATTTTTTGCCTGTCCACGGCTGCGCCGGCGACCAGAATAATCCATGATGCACGATGAGCAAATCCGCTTTCGCGGCGATGGCAAGTTTGATCGTGGCAAGACTGGCGTCCACGGTGGCGGCGATCTTTGTGACAGTGCCGGAAGAATTTTCCACCTGCAAGCCGTTCACCGCGCCGTCGTAGTCGCCGATTTCACTCGTGCGCAGGATTTTGTCGCAGTGATTCACGATGGCGGCGAGCGGCGTTTTCGGCATGGCGCGATGAAAGCAAATCGGCGCGAAACTGCAAGGCAGGAAATCTCCGCGCCTGATGAAATCTAGCTGTTGCTCCGCAACTGTCTGTGCGGCAAAATTTAGCTTCATGGTTCGTCCCCAAAATGAACTGGGTTCCCTGCGCTTCAGCCGCCTTGAAAAAGAGCGGTTGTTGCTCGCGCTTTTATTTTCCCTGCTCGCGCACCTCGCCGTCTGGGGCGGTTACGAGGCGGAGAAAAAAACGGGCTGGCTGAAAAAATTGTTTCCGCCTGCCAAGCACAAGCTGGTGGCGCTCCCGCCCAAGCCCGTGGTGCAGAACCTTGACCCGACCGGTTTTTTGGATGTGTCGCAGGCGTCCGCCGACGCGCCGAAGCTGGCGAAGTATTATTCCGACAAAAATTCCCATGCGGCTAATCCCGATGCGACGGTGGATTCCAACCAGCCGAAGTTGAACGGCAAACAGCACGATGTTCCCAAGCTGGACGACACCCCGCGCCCGACCAAGGCCAAGCCAGTTCCGCCGGAGCCGCCGCAAAAGCCGGTGGAAGAAAAACCGGCGCAAGAAACGAAACCCGCGAGCGCGCTGAATCCCGGCGCGTTGCAACCGGGCAAACCGACTGACACGACCACGCCGGATGAAAAACCGACGCCGCCGGAAAGGCCGCGCACCATTCGCCAGGCGCTTGCGCAATCGAACCAACTTCCCGGTTTGCAGATGCGGCAGGATGGCGGTGTGAAGCGGCGTGCCTTGACTTCTTCGCTAGACGCAATCGCCACGCCGTTTGGTGCCTACGACCGCGCCATTGTCGAGGCTATCAGCCAGCGCTGGTATGATTTGCTGGACAGCCAGCAGTTCGCCGACAGCCGCTCCGGCAAGGTGACGGTCACGTTTCATTTGAACTCCGACGGTTCGGTCACGGAATTGCGCGCCACCGCCAACAGCGTAGGCGATGTGCTTGGTTACATCTGCCAGGAGGCGATTCAGCAAGCCGCGCCGTTCGGCAAATGGCCGTCAGATATGCGCCGCATGATTGGCGCAAGTTTCCGTGAAATCACTTTTACCTTCTACTACTATTGAACTAACTTGGTGCGCCAAAAATTTTTATGGAAAATGCCGTTTATATTCTGCTCGGTCTGACTTCGGTCGTGTGCGTGGCCGTGATTGGCTGGCGCGCGTGGATGTTGCGCTGGAATTCAGTCGTCCCGCCGCAACTCGTCGCGGCACTGGCGGACTGTCGCTCGCGCGAAGATGCAAAAAACGTTCGCAGCCTGTGCGAAAAAAATCCGTCGCCGCTCGGACGGCTGATCAGCATCGCCATTGACCGGCTGGACTGGCCGAAGGACGACAACATGGATTCGCTCGAAACGGCCGCGCGGCATGAAGTCGTTCATCTCGAACGCGGACTGGTCGTGCTTGAAGTCATCGTCGGTATCGCGCCGCTGCTCGGATTGGTCGGCACGATTGCGGGCATGATGACGGTGTTCGGCGACCTCGGCCAAACCGGTTTGAATGATGCGACCAAACTCGCGCAAGGGATCGCGCTGATTTTGCGCGCGACTTTGGCGGGTTTGCTCATCGCGATTCCTTCGCTGATTTTCTGGAGCTATTTCAGCAAAAAAGTCGAGGTGCTCGCGGTGGAAATGGAAACGTTGTGCGACGAATTCATCCGCCGCCAATATCGGAAATGAAATTTCTCGTCCGCAAACGCCGCACTGCGCCCGCCGTCATCATCGTTGCGTTGATTGACGTGCTGGTGGTGCTGCTGATTTTTTTGATGGTGACGACGACGTTCAAGCAACAGCCGTCCCTCAAGCTGGCGCTGCCGGAATCCGCCACGGCGCAAAAATCCGGCGCGGAGGAGCATCCGCCGCTGGTTGTGAACATTGATGCCGAGGGCAATTTTCGTTACGGCGAAAAAAATCTGCCGATGACGATTGAACAGTTGCGCGGGGAACTGCTCGCGCAGGCGGCGAAAAATCCCGACGTGAAGCTCGCCATCCGCGCGGACAAGAAAGCGCCGTGGTTCCGCATCGTGAACGTGATGGACGCAGCTAAAGAAGCGAAAATAAAAAACTTGAGCGCATTCACCAAAGACGCGGGCAAGCCCGGAAATTAAAACCACCACGTCGCCAAGGTTTTAATTAGGAAAATAAGAAAGCAGGAATCAATTTCCTGAATTCCTGCTTTCCTTATTTAGTTTTTTCTCGGCGGTTCAATTTTACTTCAACAACTCCTCCGCAATCTGCACCGCGTTGAGCGCCGCGCCTTTGAGCAATTGGTCGCCGCTGACCCAGAAACACAAGCCATTATCGAGCGCGCAGTCCAAGCGAATGCGACCGACTTCACAATTATATTTCTCGGAGGTGTTCAGCGGCATCGGATACTTTTTATTTTCCGGCTCGTCCACGACATCGAGTCCGGGCGCCTTGAGTAACACGGCGCGTGCGGCTTCCACCGTGACGGGCTTTTCAAATTCCGCGCTCACCGCGATGGAATGAGAGCGATACACCGGCACGCGCACGCACGTCACGCTCGCGCGAAATGCGGCGTGATGCATGATTTTACGGCCTTCGTTTTCCATCTTCATTTCTTCTTTCGTGTAACCGCTCGGCAGAAATGAATCCACGTGCGGCAGCACGTTGAACGCGATCTGGTGCGGATAAACTTCCTTCGTCACCGGCTGTTTGTTCACAATTTGCTCGACTTGTTTTTCAAGTTCTTCGAGCGCCTTTGCGCCCGTGCCGCTAACGGCCTGATAACTGGAGGCGAAAATTCTTTTCACGCCAAATTCTTTGTGTAGCGGATATAACGCCATGAGCGTGATGGCCGTGGTGCAATTCGGATTGGCGATGATGCCCTTGTGTTTCTTCACATCGGCAGCGTTGATTTCCGGCACGACGAGCGGAACGTTGTCGTCTTGGCGAAACACGCTGGAATTATCTACGACCACGCAACCGGCCTTGACGGCGGCGGGCGCAAATTCTTTGGAAATGCTGCCGCCCGCGCTGAACAGCGCGATGTCGATGCCAGCAAACGAATCCTTCGTCAATTCCGTCACGGCGATGTCCTGTCCGCGAAATTTTAATTTCTTACCAACCGAACGGGCGGACGCGAGCAAGGTGAGCTTGCCCACGGGAAAATTTCTTTTTTCCAGAGTCTTGATCATCTCGATGCCGACTGCGCCAGTGGCACCGACAACTGCGACGTGCGGATTACGATTCATAATTGGCCGAGCAATCTACCAGAAAATGAACATGCGTCAATCGCCCGCCAACCTACCCGACCAAAAAACTTTTGCTTTGTGATTGACCGGCTATTATGGCACGACCAGCCGGTAGAATACACTACCACTGGACAAGCCAATCGTGACGGTGACGTGATTGGTGGCTGATGAGCCCGGCACGGTGACCCAATTGGTGCCAAGGCCAAAATTCACGTTGTTGGTCTGGGTTTCTAAATGTCCGGCTATGGTAGGCCAGGAAATATCCAGTTGATTACCATTCCGAGATAGCGTCAAGCGCAAGGCGACGAGTTTATAGACGAGCCCGCCATTCCCATTCGCCGAGGTGTTGGTCAACAGCGCGTAGAGTTCCCCAGCGGCGTCCTGACCGAAGCCATGCACAGTGAGACCGTTTGGCAAAATGGCCGAGCCGCCAAACTGGGACAACGTGAATGCCTTAATCAAACCGGTCTGAAGATCGGCGTAGAAGATGCGGCCATTCGCCCGGACGGGCGAAGCTTGGAGGGCTAGGTCGCCGAAGATATATTTGCCGTAGAGTTCCGGGATGGCGGTGCCGCGATAGACGAAGCCGCCGGTGATGGAGATGCCTTCGTTGTGATCATATTCCAGTGTTCCTGACGTTCCGGTAATCGGGTCAATCAATCCCGATGGAATTCCTGCGCTTCGATTTCCCGGTGGCGTGCCGATTGTGCCGGCAATTCCGGACGAACCATTCGTCTGGTTGAACAGAAAATCACCTTCTTTAAGGGCCCAGCCAAAGTTGCCGCCGATGACGATGCGATTAATTTCCTCAACATTATTTTGGCCAACGTCGCCTTCAATCAGGTTGCCAGTTACGGAGTCGAAAGCAAACCGATACGGATTACGCAGACCGTAGGCGTAGATTTCCTTTACTTGGCCTGCGCCTTGAAATGGATTGCTGATTGGAACGCGATACTGTCCGTTGCTGCTGACCGGATCAGAACTGCCGGTGTTCAGTGCGGGATTAAGCGGGTCAAAGCGCAGCATCTTGCCGAGTGGGGTGCTCAGGTTTTGGGCGTTGCCTCCCGGCACAATGTGGCTCGCCCCGACATCATTGGCGTCGCCGCCATCGCCCAATGCGAGATATAAGTAGCCGTCCGGTCCAAAGGTGCAGGTGCCGCCGTTACGGAAGACCCGGAAATCGCCCAAGCCCTGGCACTGGCGAAAGTAGATCCGGAACTAGGGCACTGGCTGGAGGTGCATTGCGCCCGCCAATTTGTCATCAGCGAGAAAATCCGCCAGATAACTGTGCCCGCCGGACTGAAGGAGCAAATCATCTCCGAGCAGGCGGCGCAGAGACGCAGCCTAAACCGGCAATCACGTTTGTTGCTGGCGGCGACGGCAGCAGTCGCATTATTGGTGATTCTGGCACCATTCTGGATTCCGCATCATCCGAAAGATGACGCGCTGGTCATTTATCAAAACCAGATGGTCAACGTTGCGCTGCGCGGCTACGGTATGGATTTGCTGACGAACAATCCGGTGGAAATACGTTCCTATCTTGCGAAAAACCACGCGCCTTCAGACTATGTTTTGCCAGCCGCCTTGGAAAAAGCTGCCGTGGCTGGTGTTGTCGGAACTTAAGTCCCAAGTCATGACATTGTTGACCCAGTTTAGATCCGTGCGGAACGTAGATCCAACCATGCCCAGATTATACGGCAGTCGCTCGCCATTATCCGCGGCGTAAACAGCGCATGCCAACACAAGCTGTTTGGTGTTGTTCAGGCATGCAATGCCCCTAGACCGTTCCTGTGCCTTGGAAAGGGCGGGTATCAAAAACGCTCCCAGAATGCCGATAATGGCAATAACCACCAGCAGCTCGATCAAAGTAAAACCTTTCAAGCCCGCTTTGCCTAGGACTGACGGTATTTTTGAAAAGTGCGGGAACTTCATGGCTATTATAAATAATAGTTGTGACCTCTGAAAAAGGCTGTTTGAGTTGTTTGTTTTGATGTCACCGGCATTTTTCAACGTGAAAATCGTTTGCCAAACTGAAAGCCGTGGCGCTTTTGCGCCGCGCTGCCGGACATTTTCGCCCGGCGGCGAACGGT
>CAIRJF010000032.1 GCA_903878805.1 uncultured Verrucomicrobia subdivision 3 bacterium | reverse complement strand
GCTTCAATTTGCATGGGATGTTCAATCATCTGTCGCCACGAACGCGTTCGCTACGATTCAGGTCAAACAGGGCGGCGTAACTTTGTTGAGCACGAATTTTTCCGTGTGGTGGCAAAATCCATTGACGGTGACGAACCAGAGCCAAAATAATGCCGACGAACGCGCGAAAAAGCGTTGATGACATTTGCAAGTGATACCGGCTTCTCTCTCGCCAAGAAAGTGAAAAATATATTTTGTTCGAGTGTAATTTAGCAATTGTCTTAAAATTCGCTAAAGTTTTTCCTGAAAGACTCTGCTAATGGACAAATTATCTTTCAACATGGCTGCTGAATGCTGATTTTCCGTGAACAAACCAAGGACGTTACGATACTTCTCGTGCTGTTAAACAAGGCATAACACCGTCACTCAAGCAAGAAGCGGTGGCTTTACCTTGAAATTGAGTGACCTAGGGATTCAAAAGGTGATTTTAATCACGACATGTTTGAGTTGCAGTAATGCGCCACAGTGACGGCAAACTTACGGACAAGATTTATACAGATGAAAATCTGCTGGGGGTGAAGTCGGTTATAGACATTCTGCCGACCTTCACGGAAAAACCATCAAAATGAATGGCGGGAGTGGCGGGGCTCGAACCCGTAACCTCTGCCGTGACAGGGCAGCGCTCTAACCAATTGAGCTACACCCCCGCGAAGGGGAACGTGACGTTAGAGAATATTTTCCGCAGCGTCAAGTTTTGGTTTTAAATTTTAAGGAATGCCACCCGGAAAAGGAGTTAAAAAATCCGGGCAGCAGACGCCAAGGAGGTGGGGGTGGGGAACCCCGCTGAAGAAACGTGCTGCTACCCGAATGCGGCAATGTTACATTCCCGCAACGCTTTGTCAACAGGCCGACGGACAGGTCAAAATTCGGTTCGACATTCGCCCGGCGCAATTCAACATTTCGACTGTGAATCGCATCAAGCTCCTTTCCGAGCAGGTTGCCAACCAGATCGCCGCCGGCGAAGTGGTCGAACGGCCTGCGAGCGTCGTGAAAGAACTTGTGGAAAATTCGCTCGATGCCGACGCCAAAAAAATCACTGTGGAAATCGGCGCGGGCGGGCGCAGTTTGATTCGTGTGACCGACGATGGTTTTGGCATGAGCCGCGACGACGCGCTGTTGTGTCTTGAACGCCACGCGACGAGTAAAATTATTCGCGCCGAAGATTTAAGTTCCATTGCCACGATGGGTTTTCGTGGTGAAGCCGTGCCGAGCATCGCGAGCGTCAGCCGCTTCACGCTGATCACGCGCGAACGCGAAAGTGATTCGCCCGAAGGCACGCAAATCCTTATCAACGGCGGCACGATTGCAGAAGTCAAAGCCGCCGGCAGCGCGCCGGGAACAAGCATCGAAGTGCGGCAATTATTTTTCAACCTGCCCGCGCGCCGGAAATTTTTACGCACGGAAGAAACCGAGGCCGCGCACATCCAACATTATCTCACGCTCGCCGCGCTTTCGTTTCCGGAAGTCGCATTTACGTTCATCAAAGACGGCCGCAATGTCTGGCAACTGCCTGCCGTGAAATCCGGCGCGGCCACGTCCAGCCACATTGACGCTTTGCGCGAACGGCTCCGCGCCCTGCTTGGCGACGAAAAACTGGTGCCCGTAAATTTTTCCACCACGCTCAATGACGTTGGCGATTCTCCCGCACCGGACGAAACGGATATATTTGAAACGGCGCTGCCGGAAAAACCGGAAGTGCAGAATCCTAAATCGCAAATTCGCGTCTGGGGCTTGATTGGTTCGCCCGGCGTCTCGCGTGCGACGCGCGACGGGCAATTCGTTTTTGTGAATCGCCGACCGGTGGAAAATCGCGGCGTCAATTACGCGCTCATCGAGGGCTATCACAATTCGCTGATGAAAGGCCGTTATCCGGTATGCTGTTTGTTTCTCGAAATTGATCCCGCCGCCGTGGACGTAAACATCCATCCCGCCAAGCGCGAGGTGAAATTTC
This sequence comes from uncultured Verrucomicrobia subdivision 3 bacterium, assembly GCA_903878805.1. Lineage (GTDB taxonomy): Bacteria > Verrucomicrobiota > Verrucomicrobiia > Limisphaerales > UBA11358 > UBA11358. The sequence continues at coordinate 93,665 of CAIRJF010000032.1, read as the reverse complement.
ATCGCGAATTTGAAATCCGGAAATTTGTTGCGCAAGCGGTGCACGACGCACTACTGACGTTTCATTCCGAGCCGGCGAAAACGATTCCAGCCGCCAAGCCGGCGAGCGCGCCAAGTGAATTAGCCTTTACGCCAGAACCGTCCGCGGCGGCGCTGCCAAACTTTCCAGAAAAATTAAAACCGCCGACAGCTACGCCAACGCAAATTCCACCAGCCGCACAAACGCCTTTGAAAATCGGCTTTTCGTCGGCAACCCCATCTGCGCCAGCGGCGAAATCTGCAGACACCTTCCCAGCTCCGGTCTCCAATCTGCCAACTTCTGCAGCCACGCCGCTGCTCAACGTCCCGCTGCGACTCATCGGCGTGGTCGGCAAATTGTATGTCCTGCTGGAATCAGATCGCGGACTCGTGCTGCTCGACCAACACGCGGCGCATGAACGAATTTTATACGAGCAAATGCTGAACCGGCTGGAACAGAAAAATACCGCGCCGTCGCAAAAGTTATTACTGCCGGAGACAATTGAATTGCCGCCGCGCGACGCACATTTTTTACGGGAACAACTCGTCGCGCTCGCAAGGCTTGGCGTTGGCTTGAGCGAATTTGGCGAGCGCACGTTTCTACTCGATGCGCTACCGCCGTTTGTAAAAGTGCCGGACACGCGCCGGTTTGTTTTTGATTTGGTGGATGAGTTGCGTGCCGCTGGCCGCGAGGTGAATCTCGCGCGGCTCGGCGAACACACGGTAGCGAAAACGGTTTGTCGGCAAGCCGTCAAAGCCAATGACCCGCTGGCAGGCGCGGAACTGGAAAATCTCGTCGAGGATTTGCGCCGCTGCGCGATGCCCTACACCTGCCCGCACGGCCGCCCAACGCTGATTGAAATGAATTACCGTGAACTGGAGAAAAAATTTGGACGAACTCAATAAATGGCTGACGAAATTAAACCTGAAATTGAAGCGCAGGAAAAATCTTGTCCGATTTCTGCCGGCAAAGATATTTCCGGTGAGCATTGGCGGTTTTGTCTGCAATGCGGGCATGAGTTGATCAACGAGAAGTGCAAGCTGCGCTGTCCGCGCTGCCATTATTTTATGAGCTGCTCGGATTTTGATTTTGCGACCTAATAAAAACGTCACGACGGCGGCGATTTCAGTTTGTGCCGCGCGCGCCGCGACGTAAAATCCCCGCGTGCTGGAAATTCTCATAACGCAACTCGCCGCCGCGCAATCATTGTCGGTGGAGCAGGTGCGCGACGCCGTCGAAATATTGACGGATGAAAAAATCTCCGCGCCAGCCAAGGCGGATTTTCTCATCGCGCTCGCGCAGAAAGTCGAGACGCCGGAGGAGATCGCCGCGTTCGCCGCCGCGCTGCGCGAGAAATCTTTGCCGCCGCCAATCGAAAAAAACTGGCGCGAGTCGCGCGAGATTCTTGACATAGTCGGCACAGGCGGCGACCGGTTGGGCACATTCAACATCTCCACCACCGCTGCAATTTTGTGCGCGGCAGCGGGCGTCGCCGTCGCCAAACACGGCAATCGCGCCGTCACCTCGCAGTCCGGCAGCGCGGATGTTTTGGAAGCGCTCGGCATCAAAATTAATTTGTCACCGGAAGAAGCTGCACAGTCGTTGTGCGAAAAAAACTTCGCGTTTTTCTTCGCGCCGAATTTTCATCCGGCGTTCAGAAACATTGCCGCCGCGCGGAAAATCTGCGCCGAGCGCGGCCAGCGGACAATTTTCAATTTCCTCGGCCCGCTGCTGAATCCGGCCCGCCCGTCCGCAATGCTCGTCGGCGTGCCGCGCGCGGAATTATGCGAGCCGCTGGCGCACGTTTTGCAATCGCTCGGCGTCCGCCGCGCGCTGGTCGTGTGTGGCACGGTTTCAGAATTCAAACTGGATGAGCTTTCGACACTCGGCGAAAATTTTGTCGCGGAATTTTACCACGAGCGCGGTTTTACGGCGTCCACTTTGACTCTGGAAAATTTTCCATTGCAAGCCGCGACGCTGGAAGATTTGCTCGGCGGCGACAAATTTCAGAACGCCGAAATCACGCGCAAAATTTTGCGCGGCGCGGAACGCGGACCGCAGCGCGATGCAGTTTTGCTCAATGCTGGCGCGGGTTTGTTCGTGGCGGGAAAAGTGAAGTCGCTCGCGGCTGGCTGGGATTTGGCGGGTGAAACGATTGATTCCGGCGCGGCGGTGGCCAAGCTCGCGGAGCTGGCGCGCTGATTATTCCGGCAATTGCCCGGCTTCGACGGCGGCGTAGTGCAGGCCGAGATTGTGCTGCGCAGTTTTGTTGCCCTGCCGCGCGGCCTTGATAAACCACTTGACGGCTTCCGAGGTGTTCTGGGCGACGCCGCGTCCGGTCTGAAAGCACAGGCCGAGGTTGCACTGGGCGTCGGCGAGTTCCTGATTGGCGGCGAGCAGATACCATTTCGCCGCCTCGGTAAAATCCTGTTTGACGACCTGACCCTGCTCGAAAAAAACACCGAGATTGAACTGCGCCGCCGGATAGCCGCGCTCGGCCGATTTGCGATACCATTTCACGGCCTCGGCATAATTTTGCGGAACGCCCTGGCCGGTTTCGTAAAGCGTGCCGAGATTGAACTGCGCCGCCGGATCGTCCTGATCCGCCGCCTCGCGCAGCCATTTCGCAGCTTCGGAAAATTCCTGCGGGACGCCCTGCCCCATCCAATAGCAGACGCCCAGATAGCATTGCGCCACCGGATCGTTTTGATCCGCCGAGCGGCGCAGCCACTTGACCGCCTCCTGATGGTTTTGCTCAACGCCTTGGCCGTTCTGATAACACACGCCGAGGTAACATTGCGCCTGCGCATCGCCCGCCAGCGCAGCGGCGCGCATCGCTTCAAATGTATCCCAAGATTTACGAGTGATGGACATTTTTACCAGCGGACAAAGAATAACTTCCGTCCCCCCAAAGACAAGCCGTGAATTCCGCAGACAAATAAAGCCGCCCGCAATTGAAAATTACGGGCGGCTATTTTGAATTTTAAATTTACGCAGCCACTTCTGCGCCTTCGAGGAAGCCTTGTAGATGGCGCACGCGCGTCGGATGCCGCAGCTTGCGCAGCGCCTTCGCCTCAATCTGGCGAATACGTTCGCGCGTGACGTTATACATCTTGCCAATTTCCTCGAGCGTGCGTTCGTAACCGTCCGCGAGGCCGAAACGCATTTCGAGAATCTTGCGTTCGCGTTCGGTCAAAGTCGTCAGCACGTCGCTCAATTTTTCACGGAGCAAACTGTAGCTCGTCACGTCCGACGGATTTTCCGCCGACTTATCCTCGATGAAATCACCAACACTCACATCGCCGTCATCACCGACCGGCGCGTGCAATGAAACGGGCTGCTGCGCCATTTTTAGCAACGCGTGGATGCGCGAAACCAGCATGTGCATTTCGTCCGCCAATTCTTCCGGCGTAGGTTCGCGGCCAAGTTCCTGCGTGAGCTGCTTCTGCGCGCGCCAGAGCTTGTTCATGATCTCGATCATGTGAACGGGAATGCGAATCGTGCGCGCCTGATCCGCAATCGAACGCGTGATCGCCTGCCGAATCCACCAGATGGCGTAAGTCGAAAACTTGTAGCCGCGACGATACTCAAATTTTTCCACGCCCTTCATCAAACCAATGTTGCCTTCCTGAATTAAATCCAGAAACGACTGGCCGCGGTTGGTGTATTTTTTGGCGACGGAAACGACAAGTCGCAAATTGGCTTCGGCCATGTGCGTCTTGGCCTTGAGTCCGTGATCCGCCGCGCCTTTCAACGCCTTGAACGCCTTCAAAAACTCCTCGCGCGGCAGGCGCACGAACTGTTCGAGCGTCGCAATTTTTTGATGTTCCGCTTCCACGGCGGCGCGTTTCTCCGAGGTGTTGCGCTGCGTCTCCAGCTCCGCGAGATGGCGGACGCTGGCTTGAAATTTTTCATGGATGTTGCCCGCCACGACAATCATTTCCTCGACGACTTTTTGCTTGTAGAAAAACTTCGCAAAAGTCTCCTGCAGTTTGGCACTCAATTTCTTGAGTTCCTTCTCCATCTTTTCCTTGCGCCCCTTCTGCTGCGCCTTTTGCCACGCAAAATATTTCGCGTCCACGTTGGCATCCATCGCGTGCACTTTCTTTATAAGTTTGCGCAAATCTTTCAGGTGGCCTTCGCGATTGGCAATTTTTTTGTCAACAATGACGCGGTCAAAACGCTCCTTCGGCGGGTCGGACAAAATCTTTTCCGCGATGGCGATATGTTCCTTCGCCGTGAAGCCGAGGCCATAAACAATGCGCTTCATCTCCACTTCCGCGTCCTCGATTTTTTTGCAAATCTCGACCTCCTGTTCGCGCGTGAGCAACGGAACCTTGCCCATCTGGTTCATATACATGCGCACCGGGTCGTCCAAAATTTCCAGCCGTGAATCATCTTCCGCCTCTTCCGGCTGCGACTGTTCCGGCTTGGTGCGCTCGCTCCGCTCGGCCTCGGCCTGATCCATGACGATTTCCACGTCGAGGCTGCGCAACTTCGTCAACAGTGCGTCGAGGTCTTCCGGGCTTAAATTGTCCGGTAGAATGTCATTGATGTCATCATAGGTGATGTAGCCATGCTCCTGCGACAGGTGTAGCAAGGTCTTGACCGTCTCACCCAAATCCACCGAGGTCATCACATTGACCGGTGCGGGTGCGGGCGGCTGGTGGTTCACCGATGCTTTGGCAGGAGCTTTCGCGGATGCCTTGACCGCAGTCACTTTGACCGCCGCTGGCGCAACCACCGGAGCCGGCTTCGCGGCTTCAGTTTTTATCGCCTTGCTGGAAATGACAAATCTCCGCCGGACAGGCGGAGTTTTGACTTTTGGCGCTTTGGGCAAACTGGTGCGCGCGGACTTGGACCCCGTAACTTTGCGTTTCGACATAAAAATCAGACCAAATAATACCGCGCCGGTTCAGAAAAAAGTGAACGGTTGACCGTAAAAATACGGCTTCTGACGAAACACCCGCGTTCTTGGCCGTGAAGCTGGAACTGCGAACACCAGAAGACTGACGCGCGTCAATACTAGTCCTTTTACCAAGAATTACAAGGATAATCTTCGCTTAACAGCGGCTTCCCGCCTTGATAAAAATGAGCTTTTACGATGACAAACTAAATTTCCGCCGGCAAAAATCAAACCGCCGACCGCACCACCGTCACATCGCGACCAATTTGCTCCCTAAGCTCCTTCGCCGAGGCAAATTTCCGTTCGTCGCGCAGTTTTACGCCCAATTCCAGCTCTAATTCCGCGCCGTAAAGGTCGCCGCCGAAATCCAGCAAGTGTGCCTCCACGCGCAACTGCGGTTGCGCCGTCGCCACCGTCGGCCGCAAGCCGATGTTCAGCGCGACGCGATAAAATTGTTCCTTTAACTTGGTGCTCGCCGCGTAAACGCCGTTCGGCGGCAAAATCAAATTTGTCGCATCCAAGTTCGCCGTCGGAAAACCAAATTGCCGGCCGATTTTATCGCCCTCAATTATTTTTCCGCAAATCACATACGACCTGCCGAGCATCTGGCTCGCTGCGTCAAAATTTCCCGTGCGTATCGCCTCGCGAATCCGCGTGCTGCTCACGGTGTGACCGTCCAGCGCCAACTCCGCCATGCCATGGACCTGAAAATTTAATTCCGCGCCCAACTTTTTCAGTAACACCACATTGCCGCTGCGTTTGTGGCCAAAAACAAAATCCGCGCCCACGCAAACGCTGAGAATTTTTCCAAGGTCACGCACCAGTTCGCGGATAAAAACTTCACCGGATTTTTCGCTAAAAGTTTTGTCGAATGGAATTTCCAGCAACGCCTCCACGCCGAGCGACTCAATGGCGCGCAATTTTTGTGAACGCGAAAAAATCTGCGGCGGGGTTTTATCGGGGGCGACAATCGCGCTCGGATGTCGGTCGAAAGTAACGACCAGCGAAATCGCATCGTGGCCGCGCGCATCCGCCACGGTTTGCCGAATGATCTGCTGATGACCGAGATGCACGCCATCGAAAACGCCAATCGCCACGCAGACTTTGCGACTGCCGTTGGCGAGCTCGTTGGCGGCGCGGATGACTTTCATGCGTCAGGCATTCGCGGCGAGTTTTAGAAAAGGCATGACGCGCTTTTCTAATTCCGCTGGCGATAGTTTCAAAATCGCATCGAGCGGCAGCGCATCCGCCACGTCAAATTTTCCCGAAGCGCTGCGCCGCAAAGTTGTGAGATGCGCGCCGCAACCGAGCTTCTGGCCGAGGTCGTGCGCGATGCTGCGGATGTAAGTTCCCTTGGTGCAGGCCACGCGAAATTGTCCAAGCGGTTCGGCGTAGCTCGTAAAACGGAAATTGTAGATGTGAATCAAACGCGCCTCGCGTTCAACTTCGATGCCTTGACGCGCGAGTTTGTAAAGCGGCACGCCATTTTTTTTGATGGCGGAAACCATCGGTGGCATTTGCATCTGGTCGCCGATAAATTTTGCCGCTTCTTCGTTTAACTGTTCCAGCGTCAGCAGCGGCACGGGCAGCGAGCCAGTGATTTCGCCGTCGCAATCGTAGCTGTCGGTCGCTTCGCCAAATTTAATCGTGCCTTCGTAAACTTTGTCGTCGCCCATGAGCCGCTCGGACAATTTTGTGCCGCGACCCAAAACAATAATCAAAAGTCCCGTCGCGTTTGGATCAAGCGTGCCGCAATGCCCGACTTTCTTGATGCCGAACTTGCGGCGAATCGCGTCCACGACATCGTGCGATGTTGGACCGGCCGGTTTATCAACGAGTATTGCGCCGTCGAGTGCGGAAAAGTCTTGCATGAAAAAATGAAATTACTTCGCGGCTTTCAACGCGCGTTTCACCGCGGCGATGACTTTGCGCTGCACGGAAAGCGGTTTGCCGGGAATGCGCGCGCCCGCCGCCGCCGGATGGCCGCCGCCGCCGAACAGTCCGCAGATTTCGCTGACATTCACCTGCGGATTTTTGGAGCGCAGGCTGATGCGCGTGAGTTCGGGTTCGACCTCCTCAAACACGCAGGCGACCACGACCGGTTCGATGGCGCGCAGATGGTCAATCAAACCTTCCGTGTCATCGCTCTCCGCGCCGGTGCGGGTGAAATCTTTTTTCTTCAGCCAGAGCCAGACGACACGGTTGTCGTCCGTCATCCGAAATTTGCTGTAAACGTGCTGGAGCAATTTCGCGCGCGAGAGCGGATAGCTTTGGTAAACTTCGTCGCAAATTTTGGCAAGGTTTGCGCCGCGCGTGACCAGTTCTGCGCCGGCGTGAAAAGTTCCCGGCCGTGTGTTCGGATATTGAAACGAACCGGTGTCGGTCGAAATGGCGGTGAACAACAAATCGGCGATCGGTTTGGTGATTGGCCAGCGCGCCACTTTCATCAAACGATAAATCAATTCGCCCGTGGAAGGTTCGCGCGGCGAAACCCAATTTACATCGCCGTAGCGCGGATTGGTCGCGTGATGATCAATGTTGATGAGGACTTTGCGCTCTTTGACAAATTCGCCGACTTTACCCAAACGTTCGTAGCTTGCGCAGTCGGTGGCGATGACGCAGTCAAATTTTTGGCCGGCCTTCGGCTTTTCAATCAGCCCGTCGCCGACGAGAAATTTGTATTTCAGCGGAATTGCATCTTGATTCCAGACCGTGACGCGTTTGCCTTCGTTGCGCAACGCGAGCGCGAGGCCGAGCTGCGAGCCGATGCAATCGCCGTCCGGGCGCATGTGGCCGACGATACAAAAAGTTTTGTGCTCGCGGATGACTTCGAGAATCCGATCAATGACTTTCGGGTAACTTTTCACTTCCGTTCTTTGGTAGAGCTGCCTTCTACGGGCGAAGATTTTTCCAATTCGTCCAAAATTTGCAAAACGCGATTACCGCGCACGATGGAATCGTCCACGATGAAGCGCAACGTCGGCGTGTATTTCAAGATGACCGATTTCGCGACGAGGCTTTGGATGAGAATGCGGTTTTGTTCCAGCACTTGCAGCCCGTTTTTCTGCTGCGTCGGGTTGCCGAGAATGGTGATGAAAACGACGGCCGTGCGCAAATCGCCGCCCACGTCAATGTCGTTGACCGTGATGAGGCCGACCTCGTCGGTGTTGAATTCGCGGCGGATGGCCTCGCCAATCGCGCGCTTCAACAGCTCACGCACCCGTTCATGTCGGAGATTGGACATGGTTAGAAATTAATGGCGCGGCGCGTCACAGCTTCGCCGCGATTTTTTCAACCGCGTAACATTCGATGGCGTCGCCCACTTCGAAATCGCCGAAACCTTCGATGCGGATACCGCATTCCATGCCGGAGCGAACTTCGTTGGCTTCGTCTTGAAAGCGGCGGAGCGATTGGGTGACACCTTCGTAAATGATGTCTTTTTTACGACGCACGCGGACTTTGCCGCGCACTATGCGTCCGCTCGTGACCATGCAACCGGCGACGGGAATGCCCTTGGACAATTCAAAAATCTGACGGACTTCCGCCGAGCCAACGACCGTGTCCTTGAGGTCGGGATCGAGCAAGCCGGCCATCGAAGCTTTCACCTGATCAATCAATTCGTAGATGATCGCGTAAAGTTTCACCTGCACGCTGGCGTGCTTGGCTTTTTCCGCAGCAGTGCTGTCGAGCCGCGTGTGGAAGCCAAGAATGACGGCCTTCGAAGCGGAGGCGAGCGCCACGTCATTTTCCGTCACCGTGCCGACCGCGCTGTGCAATACTTCGAGCGAAACCTTGTCGGATTCAATTTTCTTGAGCGCTTCGACAATCGCTTCGACAGAACCTTGCGTATCGGCTTTAACAACCACGCGCAGAACTTTGCTTTGGGCGGCTTCGAGTGAAGCAAAAAGATTTTCCAGTGTGACCTTCGAGCGGTTTTCCAACTCTTCGGTTTTCGCGGTCATCGCGCGTTCTTCGGCGAGGACGCGTGCCGCTTTCTCGTCGTCAACGGAACTAAATTCCCAGCCCGCTTCCGGCACGCCGTTCAAACCGAGCACGCTCACGGCCACGGACGGTCCGGCTTCTTTCAAGCGCTGACCTTCTTCGTTGATGAGGGCGCGAACCTTGCCGTAATACTCACCGCAAATCACCACGTCGCCAAGATGCAACGTGCCTTTGCGCACGAGCACGGTCGCCGTCGGGCCACCCGGCGAAACGCCGGATTCGATGACATTGCCCTTGGAATTGCGATCCGGATTCGCCTTCAACTCCAGCAAGTCGGCTTGGAGCAAAATCATTTCCAAGAGTTTGTCCACACCAACTTTCGTCACGGCGGAACATTCGACGAAAATTGTGTCGCCACCCCAATCATCAGGAACCAATCCTTTTTCCTGCAACTGCTGGCGGACACGCAACGAGTTCGCGTTCGGATGATCAATTTTATTTACGGCCACGAGAATCGGAACTTTCGCCGCCTTCGCGTGCGCGAGCGCTTCCAAAGTTTGCGGCATCACGCCGTCATTCGCCGCGACGACGAGGACGACGATGTCCGTGACGTTTGCGCCACGCGCGCGCATGGAGCTGAACGCCGCGTGACCGGGCGTATCGAGAAAAGTAATTTGCGCGAGTTCTTTTTTGCGTTCCGGATGCGGCACGGCAATCGTGTAAGCACCGATGTGTTGCGTGATGCCGCCGGATTCGCCCGCGGCGACATTCGCCTTGCGAATCACGTCGAGCAACGACGTTTTGCCGTGGTCAACGTGACCCATGATGGTCACGACCGGCGCGCGCGGCTTCAAATCTTCCGGCTTGTCGTCAATGTCCAGCTCGACTTTTTTCTCGGTCGTGTGAACAACGCCTTCGCCCTTGGCGCGTTTTTCCGCTTCAAATTTGTAGCCGTAATGCGCACAAACCTGCGCCGCAATCTTTTCGTCAATCGACTGATTGACGGTCGCCATGACCTTCAACTTCATCAGCTCGGCAATGATGGCGAAAGGCTTTTGTTTCAATGCATCTGCGAGAGCGCGCACCACAATCGGCGGCTTGATGGTGATGATCTGCGCGTCCGACGGCAGATTTAATTTTGGGGTTTGCGGCGCGGCGGGACGTGCCGGCGGCGCGCTTTGTTGCAACGGACGCCCATCGCGTCCGCGTTGCTGAAATTGTCCGCGTCCATCACCGCGTTGCGGCGGTTGACCGGGGCGACCGCCTTGCATCGGCTGACCCGGACGGCCACCAGCGGCTTGCGGGCGGGGCGGCGGCGTGCCGCGTTCGCCCGGACGTGCCGAACCGGGGCGCGGTGCCAGATTGATAAAACCAACTTTCTCGCCCATCTGCGGCCGCGGTGGAACAATCGGCACCACTGGTTTGGGCGCTGGCGGCGGAACTGCGATTTGCGCAAGTTCGGAAATTTCACTGACCGGCACGGACGCGGCTTCGGCGGCGACTTCTTCTTCGATAATCGGTTCCGGTTGGATTTCCACGACGGGTTCCGGTTCGGGTTCCGGCGCATGGATGACGACGATTTTTTCTTCGACTACGGGTTTGGGCGCTTCGACCGGCTTGGGCGCGAACCGCGCGGCGACGGCCGGGTTGGTCTTGATGATTTCTTCCTCAAGCCATTCGGCGCTGATTTTATCGAGCGAGCTAGAAGGAACCTTGGCGGCAGCAATGCCCATTTCCTTGGCCTTCGTGAGAATGTCTTTGTTCTCGAGGCCAAGTTTCTTCGCAATGTCGTAGATACGAACGGGCATAAATATTTTTTACCGCTACCAGCCGGAATGTGCAATTCGCCTTCATGGCTTAAATCGCAATCACAAAAATGTTTCCGGCTGACACCATAAAATCTTAACGGTTGGCAGTCTCGCCACCAACATTCAACTGGCGACGCCCCAGCTCGGCGCGCACGGCTTCCAAAATCGCCGTCGCATTGTCGCCCACCTGCGGGATGTCGGCGATGTCGCCGGGTTCCGCCTGCGCCAAATCTTCAAGTCGCAGCACGCCCGCATGCACGAGCGCGTCGGCCTGCTCGCGCGTGATGCCGGGAATCGCGGCAATCGCCTCGACCGCTTCCGCCACCTTCTCGTCGAAACCTTTGGTCACGATATGCTCCGCGTCAATGTCCACTTCCCAACCGGTCAACCGCGCCGTCAAACGTGCGTTCTGGCCGCGCTTGCCGATGGCGAGCGAGAGCTGGTCTTCGCTGACCAGGATGTGCAGACGCTTGCGGTTTTCATCCGCCTCGATGCTGCGGATTTTCGCCGGCTCCAGCGCCTTCGTGACGAAGGCCTTGATGTCGGACGACCACGGAATCACGTCCACTTTTTCGTTGTTCAATTCACGAACAATATTTTTTACTCGCTGACCGCGCAGACCGACGCACGCGCCAACCGGATCTACTTTCGAGTCGCGCGAGTAAACCGCCATCTTCGTGCGAAAACCGGGTTCGCGCGCGATGCCTTTGATTTCAATCGTGCCGTCGTTGATCTCGGAAACTTCCAGTTGGAACAGCTTCACGATGAACTTCGTGTCGGCGCGGGACAAAATGATTTCTGGTCCGCGTTCGCCTTCCTGCACGGCCTTGATGATGGCGCGGATGCGTTCGCCAACTTGGTATTCTTCCGTCGGCACGCGTTCCTTGTTCGGCATGATGGCCTCGTATTTTCCAAGATCCAAAATCACATCCGAACGGTCAAAGCGCCGCACCGTGCCGCTGACGATGTCGCCGACGCGGTCTTTATATTCCGTGAGCAGCATGGCTTTTTCCGCCTGCCGGACTTTTTGCATCAACGCCTGCTTGGCGTATTGCGCGGCAATGCGGCCGAAACCTTGCGGGGTGACTTCCTTTTCGATTTCATCACCGACCTTCGCATCCGCTTTGATACGGCGCGCGTCAAACAGCGAAATTTGATCGTGTTGGGAAATGACTTTGTCCGCGACGATGAGTTTGGCGAACGCCTTAATGTCACCGTTCTTGGAATTCATCTCCACGCGCAGCTCGCGCGCGGGGCCGACAGCCTTCTTGGCCGCCTGCAACAACGCCTCTTCGACGGCAGCCATGAGGACTTCACGACTGACGCCTTTTTCGCGCTCCCAAAACTCTAATCCGGCAATAAAATCTGCATTCATAACTGATTTACGGCGACTGCGGCGGCAACATCCGGCGAACAAAAAAGCCGGAAAGACTTTTGTCTCCGACTTTCGCACGCTGGCCAGCCAGCAATAAAACCGCTTTGTGATTGGAAATTAGCCATTCCCGCAACGCCCGTCAAGTGCAAACGCCGACCAGAAGCGAGTGTTTTTTTGCTGGCATCAGCCATTCGCATCTTTTTTAATCACGCTCGAAGGAAACAAACCAGATGGGGCAACTGGCATTCAAAAAAGGTTCGCGGGCATTCACTTTGGTGGAATTGCTCACGGTCATTGCCATCATTGGGATTCTTGCCGCGTTGCTCTTGCCGGCGCTGACGCAGGCGATGGAGCGCGCCAAACGCATCTGGTGCGTCAATAATCTTCGCGAGCAAGGTATCGGCTTCCACCTGTTCGCGCACGACCACGGTGGCAAACTGCCGATGACCGTTCCCATGGCGGACGGCGGCGCGGAGGAGTTTGTGCAGAACGGCTATCTCGTCGGCGGGAATTTTTATTTTTCCTACCGCCAGTTCGCCGTGCTGTCGAACGAACTGGTTTCTACAAAACTTCTCGTTTGCCGAGCGGAGATCGTGCGCGAGCCTGCCGCCAGTTACGCAACCTTGCAGAATAGCAACTTGAGCTACTTCATCGGCGTCAATGCCGACCTCGGCACGCCGCAAAGTATTCTGACCGGCGACCGCAACCTCGCCCACCGCCCGTGGCTCAATACCACCATTTTTTCCACCGGCGGCGCCGCGAGCTACTGGTGGACGAGCGAATTGCATCAAGCCCGCGGCGACATGCTCTTTGCTGATGACCATGTGGACGAATGGAACAACAATTCCTTTTCCGCCTTCCGCGATGGCACGCTACCCGCCGAGAATTTCTTCCTGCCCACGGTGCAGTGAAGAATTGACAAACCGCCGATGCTTGCTATCTTGAGCGCGTATTAAATGAATACCACGTTGACCAAACTAATGAAAGCACACGCGCCGGTAAATGGCTATATGGCCATTTGGCAGCGCTGCTCCCGTCTTATTGGCGTCGTGGGAACGAAGGATTGATTCACTGATTTAACAATTTTTCAAAACCCGCGATTGCCAAAAGCAGTCGCGGGTTTTGTGCTTTAAACCATCAACCGAAAGAGAAAAATATGAACAACAATAAAACCAAAGTGACCGCCCGGTTTGTGCCGGAAACGCGGTTCACGCTGCCGACGGCGACGAATGCGCCGTTCCGCACCAACCTCGAAACTGAGTTCGAACGGCTCAAGAACCGCCTGCTCACCGAGACGCTCGACGAAGCCGAGCAACCCGGATTGAACGCCCCGCTCCGCCGCGCCGCCAACGACGCTGCTGCGCTCGCGTGGGTGACGTTCTACCCGCTGCTCGTGTTTCCCGCGCTGTTTGAGGAGAAGAGCCGCACCGCCGTCCGCCAAGCCGCCCGGCAGGCGCGCATCTACGCCAACAGCCGCGAAATCATCGCCGCATGAACGCGTCACACCCGCGCGCCGAAACGGTGGCGATGCGAAAACTTAAAGTGGGGAAGCCAGCCGGCGAGAAGTCGTTCGTGTGGGCAAATTAATTTTGCGCCCGCACCAACAGCTTCTCGCCGGGCCTTTTATTTTTCCTCCACCCGCTGAATCCGCGCGCCAAGTTTCCGCAGCTTCGCGTCCATCTGCTCGTAGCCGCGATCCAGATGGTAGATGCGGTTCACCTGCGTCGAACCTTTTGCCGCGAGTCCCGCGATGACCAGCGCCGCGCTCGCGCGCAGATCACTCGCCATCACCGGCGCGCCGCTCAACGGTTTGCCGCCTTTCACAATCGCGCTTGGCCCTTCGATCTCGATGTCCGCGCCGAGCCGCGCCAGCTCGCTGACGTGCATGAAGCGCGATTCAAAAATCCGTTCCGTGATGATGCTGATGCCCGGCGCGAGCACGAGCAGCGACATCATCTGCGCCTGCACGTCCGTCGGAAAACCGGAATACGGCAACGTCGTGATGTCGGTCGCTTTCAATTTACCATTGCGACGGGCAACCAGATTCGTGCCGCTACGTTCAACCGAAACGCCCGCTTCACTCAACTTGTCAATCACCGCGCGCAAATGGTCGGCGCGTGCGCCCTTCACAATCACTTCGCCATTCGTCGCGCCGGCGGCGATTAAAAATGTCGCGGCCTCGATGCGGTCGGGAATCACTTCATGCTCCGCGCCGTGAAGTTTTTTTACACCAGTAATCGTAATCGTCGGACTGCCCGCGCCGGAAATCTGCGCGCCCATCGCGTTCAGGAAATTTGCCAAGTCCACGACTTCCGGCTCGCACGCGGCACTCTCGATGACCGTCACGCCGTCCGCCAGCGTCGCCGCCATCATCACATTCGCCGTCCCTAGAACCGTGGGACCCGCGCGACCACCAAGAAACATTGTGTTGCCAATGAGTTTTTTCACCGTGGCGTCAATGTAGCCACCTTCAATTTTTGTTTTAACACCGAGCGATTGAAAGCCTTTCAAATGCAGATTGATTGGCCGCGCGCCGATGATACAACCGCCCGGCAAAGAAATTCGCGCCTTTTGCAAACGCGCCAACAACGGTCCGGCAATGCAAATCGAGCCGCGCATTTTGCGAACAAGCTCGTAGTCCGCGTAGCCGCGAATTTTTTTGGCATGAACGGTGACCGTGCCGTTTTCAAAAAACGCCGTCGCGCCGAGCGATTGCAAAATCTGCACCATGAAACGCGTGTCGCTCAAGTCCGGCACGCGACGGATGACGCACGGCTCGTCCGTGAGCAGCGTCGCGGCGAGAATGGGTAGCGCGGCATTTTTGCTGCCGCTGATGGTGACTTCGCCGTGCAAGGGCACGCCGCCTTTGATTAAAAAACTTTCCATGAAATTATTTGTGAGCGATTAAAATTCGGGCGCGGTGAGAGTAGTCTTCCTGCACGGCTTCGACAATCCACTTTTCATTTTCCAAAATCTTTTTTATGTCGTCTGCCTGGCCGTCGCCGAATTCCAACATGATTTTTCCGTCCACTTTCAGGAACGGTTTCGCCTGCGCCGCCAGTCGTCGGTAAAAATCCAGTCCATCCGCGCCGCCATCCAGCGCACCTCGCGGATCAAAATCTTTCACTTCCGGATCGAGCGTTTCAATTTCGGCAGAGGCGATGTAAGGCGGATTGCTGATGAGCAAATCAAATTCCGTTCCATATTTCAGCGCACTAAAACCGTCGCCGTGCAAAAACTCAATCCGCTCCGCGACCTGATTTTGAAAGGCATTTTGTTTCGCCAAAGCCAGCGCGTCTGCAGACACATCAAGCGCGGTGATTTGGGCATTCGGACATTTCGCCGCGAGCGAGATGGCGATGCAGCCGGTTCCCGTGCCAAAATCAAGAGCGGTTGAAGGTTGAAGGTTGCGAGTTGAAAGAAATTTCCAACCGAGTTCGGCGAGTATTTCTGTTTCCGGTCGCGGAATGAGCCCGTGGCGGCTGACGGCGATTTCGTAGCCACAAAATGAAGTTGAGCCGACGATGTGCTGAAGCGGTTCGCGCTGACCGCGACGCTTGATGAGTTCCCGCAAGCTATCCGTTTCCGGCGCGGTCAATACGCGGTCAAAATTTAAATACAATTTCATGCGCGGCATCTTGAGCAGGTGCGCGAGCAACAGCTCCGTTTGCAGACGCGGCGATTCGACACCTTTTTTGACAAGGAATTCGGTGCTTTTCTGGATTGCTTCGAGGACGGTCATGCAATTTTATTTTCCTTCGATTCCCTTGAGATACGCCAAAATGAGTTCCGGCAAATCTTTGCTGTAACCGCCTTCGAGCAAATTGAAAAATGGAATTTTCAGGTTGCGCAAATATTTTCCAATCCAATGAAAATCTTCCGCGAGCAGCGTGCCTTCCGCAAGCGGGTCGCGCGCGTAGGCGTCAAATCCAGCGGAGACGGCGATAAGTTCGGGACGGAAGCTGCGCAAATCATCCAACGCCTGATTGAGTTTGGTGCGATACGTTTCCCGACTTGTATTTGGCCAGATGGGATAATTAAAACAATTTCTGCCAACGCTGACTTCGCCAGTGCCCGGATAGCTGGGATGTTGGTGGACGGAAAAAAATTCCACGCCGGGCTGGTTCAACAAAATGTCTTCCGTGCCGTTGCCGTGGTGCACATCAAAATCAAAAACGGCGACGCGTTTTGTCCCCGTGGCAATAGCTTCAAGCGTGGCGATGGCGACGTTGTTGAGGTAACAAAAGCCCATTGATTTTTCCCGCGTGGCGTGATGACCGGGCGGGCGCATGAGACTGAAAACATTTTCGCCGGTGCGCGCAATTTTGACCGCGTCCAGCGCGGCGGCGACGGACTGGCGTGCGTAATCAGCAATGCCGTCGAAGAACGGTGTGTCGGCGTCGAAATCTTCCGGCACGGCGAGACGCGTTAGCACTTCGGGTCCGTGGGCGCGCAGGATGATTTCGTCAGCAACATTTTCGCTGGGCGTAACCCAGTGGAGTGGCAGCTCCGTCTGGCTTTGCAAGCAAGCGACGGTGGCGGCGACGCGCCGGGGATTTTCGGGATGGCCGGCGCGCGCATAACCGGTGCAGCGTTCGTCGGTGATGATTTTCACAGCGGATAATTTCGCGTGAAGCAGTGGAAAAACGCAAAGAAATTCACACAAATGTTTTTTGTCAACGGGAGTGCTTTCCGATAATTTGGAGGCATGAATAAAAAAATTCTCGTAGCCGTGATGGCGCTGGGCGCAGTCGTTTTTAATGTCGCCGCGTGGGATTACGAAGGCCATCACGCGGTGAATGCGCTGGCGCTGGATTCGCTCCCGGCGGATTTTCCGGAGTTCGCGCTGACGCCAGACGCACGCACGCGCATCGCCTACCTTGCGGGCGAGGCGGACCGCTGGCGCAACGAAACGAGCTTGAAGAACGGCACCGGTCTCGCGCTCGGCCACGCCAGCGGTCCGGATCATTACATTGATCTGGAAGATTTGCGGCTTTACGACCTGACGCCACAAACATTGCCGCCGTTGCGCTATGATTTTGTGGTCGACATCGCGCGCGCGCGCGCGGCGCATCCGGAAAGATTTCCGGCGATTGACCCGGCGAAGGATTCCGACCACACGCGGGAATTAAGTGGTTTTCTGCCGTGGGCGATTACGGAAAATTACGAGAAGTTGCAATCCGGTTTCGCCACGCTCGCGGCGCTGGAAAAATTCGGCGGCACGGCAGAGGAAATTACGAACGCCAAGCAGAACATTATTTATGTGATGGGCGTCATGGGTCACTTCGTCGGCGACGCCAGCCAGCCGCTGCACACGACGATGTATCATCACGGCTGGACGACCAATGACAATCCGAACCATTACACGACGTCATTCAAATTCCACCAGTGGATTGACGGCGGATTTTTCAGCAAGACGGGTGGCATTGACGTGAAAAAAATTTCCGAAAAAATTCATCCGGCGGGAAAACTTCCGGCGGCGGACAACCCGAACGGCATTTTCGCCACGTCCATCGAGTTTATTGTCGCGGCCAACAAACTGGTCGAACCGCTCTATATTTTGGATCGCGATGGCAAACTTTCGGACAAGGAAAATCGCGGCGCGGAAGGCCGGGCATTTCTCGAGGCGCAACTGGTGAAAAGCGGCCAGTTCCTCGGCAATCTCTGGCTGACCGCGTGGCAAACCGCGCCGGAAGACACGTTTCTGGAACGCGAGTTGCAGCAGCGCACGGCGGCGGCAAAATGAATTTCAGACCACGCGACGGTGGTCTTCAGACCCGTAATTTTGCCGTCATTTTGTAACAAACCATGGCGCAAATAGGAATTGCATTACAACTTGAACCGGCTTAAGTTTGTCCACGAATAAGCCAATCAGATGATTTCAGTTTTAATTAACTCACTGAATTATCCCTTTGGCAGTAAGATTGGCGTCACTAAATGCCAGTCGTAAAAAGATGAAAAGCAAGTTTGTCATTCTGCTGTTGTTACTGGTCGCCTTGACCAGCCGCGCGGATTTCACCAACTCGCTCACCGCCACGCCAAACACGCTGATTCCCGACGGCAACCCAGTTGGTTTGACTTCCACCCTGACATTCAGCGGCGTAGCCGGCCCGATCAACGATATCACGGTAACGCTCAACATCACCGGCGGTTTCAATGGCGACCTTTCTGGCGGCGGCCAATCCACGCTGGTGAGCTGGGGCTTGACCGTGGTCACCGTTCCCGAACCGCAGACCTGGACGATTCTCGGTGGCGGACTCACTGGTTTCTGGCTGCTAGCCCGCAAGCGTCGGAGTTAAAAATCAGTAACTCCGCGTCAAAGGCGCAGCCTTGACGAACGTGGTTTCCCGCAGATAAATCGGCTCCATTTTTTTGCCCGTTAAAAAATTCGTTCGCACCGAAGCTAACTGAGCTAACATCGCAGCGCCGGGAAATAAAACTGCATTCATTTCCGGTCCGACGCAAATTTCACCTGCGGTTTTGAGCGCCTCAATTTCCGCCGCCGCCACGATTTTCAGCGGCAAATTTTCCTTGCGCGACAACTCCGAAATTTCCCAGCTCGACAAATAAAACTCCCCGCGTTGCGCATCAATCGCCAGGTTTACGCGACCAAATATTTTCTCCGCCTGCGCCTGCGCCGCCAGCACTTCCGCGCTGCTGATGCCGAGTAATTTTACCGCGCGCGCCAGTTGCCAGCCTTGCGCAATCGCAAGCGCCGCGCGGATGCCAGTGTAACTGCCCGGCCCGAGGCCGATCGCGATGATCTCCACTTCCTCGCGCCGAATTCCGGCATCGGCCAAAACTTTTTCCGTCAAACTAAGCGCATTCGTCACGCGATAGCCGCCAGTTTCCGCCGCTTCGGCCAAAACGATTCCGGCGCGCGCCAGCGCCACGCTCCGCCTCGCCGAGGAAAATTCAAATGCCAGAATCGTCATAAACTATTTTTCGTTCCGTCTCGCTCGCGATTTCAATACGCACAGAAATTATCTGCTGTTTCACATCTTCATTCGCCAGCCGTTCCGCCCATTCAATCACCGCCACGCCGTCCGGCTGGAGAAATTCTTCAATACCCGCCGACAAGATTTGTTGCGGCGTTTCTAGCCGATACAAATCCAGATGAAATAGCTTCAACCTTCCACCGCCGTATTCATTTACGAGCGTGAACGTCGGTGAATGCACGCGCGCCGGAATTTCCAAACCGCGCGCCAAGCCGCGCACGAACTGAGTTTTGCCCGCGCCCAAATCGCCGCTCAACGCGATGACCCAGCCGCGCTGCGCCGCGCTGCCAAGTTTTTCGCCGAGCGCTTCCGTGTCCGCCGGACTATGCGAAATGAACGTAGCCATGGGCGTCAAATTTGTGCGAACCGATTTTGTCACGGATCGAAATGCCTTCACCGGCGACAATTTTTCCGATGCAGCTCAATTTCAGTTTTGGAAATTTTTTCTTCCACGCGTCCAGCATTTTCACCGCGTCTTTGCTGGCGATGGTGAACAACAGTTCAAAATCTTCCCCATCCGTCAGCGCCGCGATGAATGGCGGTTTGGCGGCGGAATTTTCCCGCGCGCGCTGTTTGGCCGCGCGCGAAACCGGCACGGACGATTTCAAAATTACTGCACCAACTTTGCTGGCGTTCAAGATGTGGCGCAAATCACCGCCGAGGCCATCGCTCAAATCCATCAGCGCGTGCAGGTGAAAATGTTCCGCGAGCCAGCGCGCTTCTTCCAGCCGCGGTTCAAAGTCCAAATGTTTTTCTGCAAGCGAGCCGCCAAGTTCACCTGTGACAAAAATGGCGTCGCCAACTTTTGCGCCACCGCGCAAAATCTGTTTTCCGCGCGGCACGGTTCCGAGCAGTGAAATAGAAATTAAGATGCGCTCAGGGTTGGTCGTCGTCTCGCCGCCGACAATCGCCACGCCGTAATTTTCCGCCAGCGTATTCAGCCCTTCGTAAATTTTCGCCACAAATTCCGCGTCAAAATCTTTTGGCAACGCAACGGTCACGAGCGCGGCGGTTGGCGTGCCGGCCATCGCCGCAATGTCGCTCAAACAACGTGCCAGCGCCTTGCGACCGATTTTTTCCGGCGACGTTTCGCGCGTAAAATGAATTCCTTCCACGACCGCGTCCGTCTTGAATAAAATTAATTTTTCAGGCACGCCCATGTCGAGGACGGCGCAGTCATCGCCAGCGCCAGCAACCACGCTTTCATTGGTCGGCAGCGATTTTGTAAGATGCGCGATGAGTTCAAATTCCTTCATCAGACTTGCGTGAATAGGATTACGAGATTAGCGGTGTTGAACAGACTGTGAGCCGCGATCGGCGCAAGCAGACAATCAGTTTTTTGATAGAGCCAAGTGAAAATGAGTGCTAGAACGAAGAGCGGCACGAGCGTCGGCGCGTTCCAATGAATGAACGCGAACAGAAAACTCACGCCAAACCAAGCGAGCCGCGGATAGCCTAGCTGCTTCACATACGGAAACAGCACGCCGCGAAACATGAATTCCTCGGCTACTGGCGCGAGCACGATGGCGAAGAAGACAAGATAGGCGCGTAGCCAAACGGATTTCGCATTGACGATGAGCAGCACGGCGCGCTCATCTGCTAGCGGCCAGCCGATTTTTTGTAACGCCCGCACGGAGTATTGCTCCAGTTGTAAAATGAACGGCAAAACGAGCGCGAGCGTGATAACGGCAAGCAGAATGGACTTGTCCAAATTCCTGTTACGCAGGCCAAGGGCGTCACGCCAATTGACGTCGTGCTGTTTTAGAAAAAAGAAAATTAACAGCCACGTTGCGCCTTGAAAACTTGCGGTGGCAAGCAGCACATTTGCAAAACTATCCGGCAATTTGAATGCTGCCACGCCCACCGCTCGCAACAATTCCGCCGTAACTACGCCTACGCCAAGACAGACAAATACGCCCGCGATCAAAAACATCACGGATTCGGCCCGCCACGGCTTCGGCGATAACATGGCCGCAGCCTAGCGGACTGGCGCGCGGGTGACGACGCAAAATTGTTCGCGAGCGCAAAGGTTTTACGGCAGATTCTTCGCGATGTCTGTCCAGCACACCAACCGACTCGCGAAGGAAAAATCACCCTACCTGCTCCAGCACGCGCATAACCCCGTGGATTGGTTCGCGTGGAACGACGAGGCGTTCGTGAAAGCGCGCACGGAAAATAAACCAATTTTCTTGAGCATCGGTTATTCGACGTGTCATTGGTGTCACGTCATGGAGCGCGAATCGTTCGAGCAAGAAAGCGTCGGCAAATTTCTGAATGAACATTTTGTCAGCATCAAAGTTGACCGCGAAGAGCGACCGGACGTGGACAAAATTTACATGACGTTCGTGCAGTCCACGACCGGCAGCGGCGGCTGGCCGATGAGCGTTTTTCTGACGCCGGAATTGAAGCCATTTTTTGGTGGCACTTATTTTCCGCCGGACGCGCGCTATGGTCGTCCGAGTTTTTTGCAATTGCTCGAACAAATCGCCAATCTCTGGCGCGAGCGAAAAATGGAAATCGCCGCCAGCGCCGACGAATTACACGCGCGTTTGGAACTCATCACGGCGCGCGACGCGAAGGAAAATTCTCCGCTCACGCCGCAGACGTTGCAACGCGCGGCGGAAATGTTCAAAGAATCATTCGACGCAACCAATGGCGGTTTCGGCGGCGCGCCGAAATTTCCGCAGCCGAGCATTCCAACATTTCTTTTGCGCGCAGCAAAACGTTTCAACGATGGCGAGGCGGTGAAAATGGTCTTGCACACTTGCGACCGCATGAATGCTGGTGGAATTCACGATCAGCTTGGCGGCGGCTTCGCGCGCTACGCCGTGGATGCCGAATGGCTCGTGCCGCATTTTGAAAAAATGCTCTACGACAACGCGCAACTCGCGCAGTTGTATCTCGACGCATTTCTCGTCAGCGGCGACGAGCGCCACGCGGAAGTTGTTCGCAACATTTTGGATTACGTCTTGCGCGACATGACCCATCCCGCTGGCGGATTTTTTTCCGCCGAAGACGCCGACAGCGAAGGTCAGGAAGGGAAATTTTACTGCTGGACGCACGACGAGCTTTCTAAGCTGCTCTCGCCCGAAGAATTCATCGTGGCCACGAATTATTATGGCCTCACAAAAGCTGGCAACTTTGTCGATCACAGCCATCCAAATCCGTTGCCGGGGCTGAATGTCCTGAGCATTGTAAATCCAAAAGTGGTCGAAGCTGACTTACCACTGCTCGCCGCCGCGAAAAACAAAATGCTCGCTGTGCGCGCCAAACGCATCCGCCCGCATTTGGACGACAAAATTCTCGCGTCCTGGAACGGCCTGATGCTCGGCGCATTTGCGCGGGCGTCCGCTGTTTTGGGCGATGAAAAATACCGCGCGGCAGCGGAGAAAAATTTGCAGTTCATCCGCGAAAAACTTTGGGACGAGAAATCCAAAACGCTTTTTCACCGCTGGCGTGATGGCGAGCGCGACAATGTGCAGTTGCTCGAAGGTTACGCGTTTCAACTTTCCGGCGTCATTGAACTTTACGAGGCCACGTTGAATCCGGCGCACCTAGATTTCGCCATCGAACTCGCCACGGCGTTGCTGGAAAAGTTCTACGATTTTGCAAACGGTGGTTTCTGGCAAAGCCCAGTCGGCACGAGCGATTTAATTTTACGCATCAAAGACGACTACGACGGCGCGGAGCCGAGCGGTAATTCCGTTGCCACGCTCGCTCTGCTGAAGCTCGGTAAAATCACGGACGAACAAAAATTCAGCGAGGCAGCGGAACAAACGTTGCAACTCTTCGCGCATCGCCTGCAAAACCAGCCCGCCGCGCTCGCGTTCCTGCTGCACGCACTGAACTTCTGGCTGGACGAACCGCGCCGCGCCGTCATCGCGGGAGACACGAATTCCACGAATTTTCACGAACTGCTCCGTGCCGCGCACTCGGTTTATCAGCCGAATAAAATTATTCTCGGAAATTCTGGCGCAGTCGAACCGTTCGCCAAAACTTTGACGGCGAAAAATAAAGCGACGGCTTTTGTCTGCACCGGCAACGCGTGCCAGCCGCCGACGGGTGACATACAAATTCTCCGCGAACAACTGAAGTAGGATTTTCCTTTCGTGTATTTAGCGTATTTCGCGGTTAAAATTTGCCGGTATGAGCGATTTTGAAACCAGATTCGGCGGCATCGCGCGGCTTTACGGTAAAAGCGGATTGGAAAAATTGCGCGCGGCGCACGTCTGCGTCATCGGCCTTGGCGGCGTCGGGACGTGGGCGGCAGAAGCGCTCGCGCGTTCCGGTGTCGGCGCGCTCACGCTCGTGGATTTGGATGAAGTTTGCGTGACGAACATCAACCGCCAGTTGCATGCGCTCACCGAGACTGTTGGCCAATCCAAAGTAGAAGCCATGGCCGAACGCATCCGCGCCATCAATCCTGAATGTAAAATTATCGCCGAACAAAAATTCTTTAACGTGCAGACGGCGGAAGAATTGCTCGCGCCGAAATATAATTTCATCCTCGACGCGATTGATGATGTGACGAATAAAGTTTTGCTGCTCGTGCGTTGCCGCGAAAAAAGTTTGCCAGTGATTACTTCCGGCGGCGCGGGCGGACGGCGCGAACTGACTTCCGTGCGCCTCGGTGATTTGTCGCAAGCGAGCCACGACAAGCTGCTGGCCGAAGTGCGGCGCAAGTTGCGGCAGGAACACAATTTCCCCGCCGGACATTTGGTGATGAATGTGCAGTGCGTTTATTCCGTGGAACGAACGGTGTATCCGCAAGCGGATGGCTCGGTGTGCGAAATGCGTTCGGCGGCGGAAGACGGCACGAAACTGAACTGCAATGGCGGTCTCGGCTCCGCGACTTTTGTGACGGGCGCGTTTGGTTTTGCGGCGGCAGGATTCGTCGTGCGTAAAATCGCGGAAGCGTAGGCCGTAAACCAGCGGTTGGCTGTCAACACTTCGCGTTGTGGTTGAAAAATAT
Organism: uncultured Verrucomicrobia subdivision 3 bacterium; assembly: GCA_903878805.1. GTDB lineage: Bacteria > Verrucomicrobiota > Verrucomicrobiia > Limisphaerales > UBA11358 > UBA11358. Next base: position 69,646 of record CAIRJF010000032.1, on the reverse strand, counting down.
TTCGGGTAAAATTAAAAAATGATGTTGAGCTATTTTCAAATCCTCATTCTCGCGCTGATTCAGGGCGCAGCGGAACTGCTGCCCGTGTCCAGTTCCGCGCATGTCATCGTGGCGGAAAAACTCATGGGCCTGGACCCGTCCAGCCCGGAGATGACCATGCTTTTGGTCATGCTGCACACCGGCACGATGTTCGCCGTGATTGTTTATTTTTGGAGCGGCTGGCGGCGTAATTATTTCGCCTCCGCCGCGCAGTTGCAATGGTTCGCCGTGCAGGTGTTGTTGGCGACAATCTGCACGGGCGTGGTTGGCTATGGATTGAAAATCGTGATTGAAAAAGTCTTTATGCACGGCGTCCAGCACGCGGAGATTGAAAATCTTTTTTCCAACCTGCCGCTCATCGCCGGCGCGCTCACGGCGGTTGGTTTGTTGATCATTTACGCTGGAATGCACGAAAACAAGTCGCCGCGCCACTCGGAAATCCAGCCGCGACATTCCTTTTGGATCGGGGTTGTGCAAGGACTTTGTCTGCCGTTTCGTGGCTTCTCGCGTTCCGGCGCGACAATTTCCACAGGATTAATTTTGGGTCTGCCAAAACAGAAGCTGGAGGAATTCAGCTTTGCGCTCGCCGTCGTGCTGACGCCGCCCATCATCGCGAAGGAGGCGCTGCGGCTGGTGAAATCGCACGCATTGAGCGGCCAAAATTCCGTGGCGCACCTCTTCGTGCCAGGATTGGTCGGCATGGTTTTGAGCTTTGTCGCGGGTCTGCTCGCGCTGAAGCTCTTGTCGCGCTGGCTCGAAGCCGGGCGCTGGAAATTTTTTGGATTCTACTGCCTCATCGCCGCCGCGGGCGTGCTGGCGATTCACTTCAAGCTGAAATAAAAATTATTTCGCATTCGCGTCCGGAATAAAAATTTTCTTGCCCGCAATCAGCGCGTTGGGATTCAGCTTGGGATTGGCCGCGATGATTTGCGCCGTGGTCACTTTTACGCCCTGCGCGCGATACGCCTTGGCAATGGCGGAAACCGTGTCGCCCGAGGCGATGGTGTATTCGTAGCCTTTCTGCGGCACGGCGGGTGCGGTGGAATTGTCGGCGCCGGAAGTCGTCGCGGTCGTGTCAGCGACGGATTTTGATTTGTGGCCCGTTCCCGAACCGCCGCTGATTTTGCCGAGATTTTCAATCTGCTTCAAAATCAGTTCGCGGTCGGCCTGCCGTTTCTGGTCAATTTCCTGCACCTGCGTCGCGAGTGATTTCAAATCATCGGCACTGGCGCCGGTGCTGGCGGCGGGCGTGTTGACCTTGTCAGCAAGGTCGCTGATTTGTTTCGCGAGCGCGTCGAGACGTTTGCCCTGCAACTCCTGCGCGGCCTGGAGATCCTGAATCTGGCCGGACAGCTTGTCCAACTGCTGTTGCGTGGCCGCATCCTGCGCGCGGGCGAGAGCGACCGTGAACATCAAAATAAAAAGCCAGAGCGAAATCTTTCTCATGCGCTGAAAATAAACTTCCGCGCGCTGGCGTCAAGGCGAAGCGCAGCCACGCAGCGGGCGAATCAGCTCAACCAGCCGTGCACTCGATGATTGATAAACTGCATTTGCCTTCAATCAATCTGTCAGTTATAGGTGATTTCGATTGTGCCATGAAAATTAGCATTATTTTTGGTCTGGGGATTTTGGCCATGGCATCAAACCTTTGGGTTCACGCCGCCGACACTCCGGCTCAAGCTGCGGCTCGCGCGGCGCTGGAGGAAAAATTGAATGAACTTGACGCCGCGCCGGTGGCTGTCGCCGCGACCGCGCCAATGCTTGTGCCTGCTCCGCCCGCACCCAAAGCCAATACCTGGGACGTCGTTGCGATACCCGACGCAGCGACAACGAACCTTGCGGAAACCGCTCCCGAAAATAAATTGCCCACGCCAACTGTCACCGTGTCCGCCACCCCGCCGGCTGATGCGATCCGAGCAGAACCCGCCGTGACTGCCATGCCCGCCCAACCCCAAATCGTGACGGCTCCAGCCAGCCAGCCAGCGCGCCGACGTTTGTGAAACCGCCCAATGACATCGTCACCATCTTTGGCACGGTCTATCGGAATGCCCGGGTGGAAAAAGTGGAGCGGGATGGCGTGATCATCAGCTATTGGACGGCGAACGGTGGCTTTGCCATCACCAAGGTGGATTTGAACGTGCTACCGGCCGATTTTTTAAAGCAATGGCGTAATGATTAAAGCCTACGCGCAAAAAACACAGCCGCTCCACTCCAAAATCTACCAAGAAATAACGGGGCTCGGACGTTTCCATTTGCCCTTGTTCAGCCAATTGAATGGAAGTAGCGTTTTAAGTCACAACGAAAGATGAATCAAAAAAACTTGTTCGCCAAAAATTTGCCATGAAAAAAATACTGTTTTGGGTTTTAACTGCGTGCGTGGCTTGCTCGGCGGTGGCGGCGAACATTCAATTTTATCTGGCGGTGAAAGGCCTGAACCTCCAACAGACCAACATCGCCTCGCCGGTGATTGTCACCAATGAAAGTCCTTATGAATTTCTCGCCGAGGTGATGGCGACCGACACAAACAACGTCACCAATGCGAGCGTCAAATTGCCCAGCAAAAAATTGCTAATGCTCACCAACGTCGCGGACGCGGAGTCAGCGGCGGACTTGGTTACGCAAACTAATTTTATATCCAAAAAACTGCTCGATGCCGCCTTCGCCGCCGGTGCTTACACGTTCGCCATTCTCACACCAAACGGTTCCAACAGCGCGACGTTGAAGTTGCCCAAAGACGCGTATCCATCCGTGCCGCACATCGCCAACTGGAGCGATTTGCAAGAAATCGAAAGCGAACTGCCTTGCTCCATCCGCTGGGACGCCATCACAAACGTCGGCAGCGGCGACTTCGTGCTGCTCGATGTCGAGGATACGAACGGCGCGACAATTTTCAGCACGCCGGGATTTTTTCAGGCCGGTGCGCTCAACGGCACAAATGCGTCTGCGCTGATTCCGGCGGAAGCGCTGAATCCAAATTCTGCTTACCTTGCGCAGTTGCTGGTCATCAAGACGGGAGTGCGCAACACCAATGCCATTGGGGGTGTGACGGGCATTGGCGGTTATTTTGACCAGACGGAATTTCCGCTGGTCACATTACCAGAGCCGGATTCCGGCGGGCGCGTGCAGTTCAGTTCGCAAAATTATTCGGCCAGCAAAACCGACAGCAACGCGGTGATCACGGTCACGCGCGTGGGCGACGAATCCAACACCGTCAGCGTGGATTTGACCACGAGCAACGGAACCGCGCTGGACGGCACAAATTATCTGGGCGTGGACATGGCGCTGACATTTGCGCCCGGCGTGACTTCCACGAATATAGAAATTCCGATTCTCAACGACTTCAAACTCACCGGCAGCCGGACGGTAAATCTCACGTTGAACAATTTGACGGGCAACGCATTTTTCGGCAGCCGCTCCAACGCCGTGCTGACGATTGCGGACAGCCAGAAAGCTGGCGCAGGCACTTTGCAATTTTCGCCGGTGAGTTACACGGTTGCCGAAGCCACGGCGACGGTGAGCCTCACGGTCAAGCGGACTGGCGGCACGACGGGCGCGGCGGGCGTGAATTTTCACACGCTGAATGGCACGGCGATGGCCGGAGTGGATTATGTGGCGACCAACGGCACGCTGATTTTTCCGGCGGGCAAGAGCAGCTTGACGATTCCCGTCCACATCAACAACAACCTGAACGAAACGAATCCAGTTTTCTACGTTGCGCTGGATGCCAGCAGTGGCGGCGCGGCGCTCGGCACAAATTTTTTGGCGCAGGTGACGATTGTGGACAACGATTCGGGCGGCGTGGTCGTGCTCGCCACCACGGGCTATCTCACCAATGAAAGCGCGGGCTTTTTCTATGTCACGGTCAGTCGGACCGGCAAGGGCGCGCTCGCGAGCAACGCCTCGGTGGATTTCACCACGACAAACGGCAGCGCGCTCGCCGGTGTGGATTATGCCGCGACGAACGGCACGCTGACCTTCGGCACCAAACAGTCGGCGCGGAGAATCGCCATTCCGATTCTCGCGAACACGAACGCCGACGGGTATCAAAATTTTTCCTTTCAGATTTACAATCCGCAGGGCGGCGCGACCATAGGAACGAATCGCCTCGACACTTTCATCATCCAGCGCAACACGCCGTGCATCGTCATCAGCAACGCCACCTATTCCGTCAGCGAGGCCGCGACGAACGCAATTATCAACCTCGTGCGCTTCGGTTCCCTGCTCACGCCAGCCTCGGTGGATTTTATGACGGTGGACGGCTCGGCGATTTCACCGGCAAATTATCGCGGCACGAACGGCACGGCCAATTTTCCCGCCAATGTCAGCACGGTAAAAATTGCGATTCCGATTGTGAACAGCACGACGGTTCAGCCTGACCGCTCGTTTAATTTCATCATCACCAACGCGGTGGGCGGCACGCCGCTGGGCAATGTCACCAACGCGACCGTCACCATTTTGAACGATGAATTTCCCGGCACGATCCAGTTCGGCGCGACGGCGTTCAGTGCGGAGGAAGGCTCCAACGCCATTGTCAAAATCACGCGCACCGGCGGATTGGCCAGCGGCGTCACCGTGCAATTCACGATGGCCAACGGCACGGCCGCGGCGGGCACGGATTACTCGAACGCGACGCAGACCGTGACGTTCAACGCGGGCGTGACGAACTTGAGCATCGGCGTGCCGCTGTATTTGAATCCGCTCAACACCACCGCCCGCACGGTGTTTCTGAATTTGAGCAGTCCGACGAGCGGAGCCGCGCTGGGTGCGAACACCAATGCGACCTTGAACATTTTGAATAATCCCGCCGCCAACGCCGTGCCGCTGAACGGCCCGCTGTTCATGAAAGGAACCGTCGGCAACGCGGTGTTTGTCGTGCCGGTGAATTATTGCACCGCTTCGAGCAATCCTAATTTGACCTTCCAGTTGAACGCCATTTGGAATACCGGCACGGTCAACATGCCCTATCAAAACTTGCTCACGATAAATATTTTTCCGCGCGTCTTGGGCAGTCTGGAGTTCAACGATTTTAGCGCCAGTTGTTCTGCCGGCTTCCAATTTCTGCCGCTGACCAATCCAAATGCCGCCCGCACTTGGTCGGCGGGTGGCCAGAATGTTTTGACCGGCGGTTCCTATGGAATTTTCACGCTCGACGCGATTGACTACACGCAAAAACTCGCCAGCGGGCGATTCACGATTTATATGCAGGAAACCACCGGGAATGTTTCCGGCGGCGGGTTGAATGTGACCGGAAGTTTCCGGGTGTCGCTGACACCTTGAAGTTTTTTGGGGGAAATTAAATCGCCATGCTGCAAACACGCCCGCCGAAAAAAACTTTCAGCGCCAGCTTGCGAGAATCACGTCTGCCGGGGAAAGGCCGGGATGGAAATAGAACATTTCAATCGTGTCCGTGATGTTTTGCTGCGGCAGCTCCGGCACGGTGAAATAAAATCCGGGCACGTCCGGGTTGACCACGAGCATCGGATGATAGCCATCTTCCACCGGCCATTTTTCCATGATTTTATTCCACGCCAGCGCCAGTGATTTGTTGCCGGAGCCAGGAACATATTCGCGCCCGTGTTGCCGCACCTCGACCATGCAGCAAATGCGGTCGCCCATCATGACAGGAAACATCCATTGCTTGGCCGGCTTGAGCAACGGCTTGAGTTCCTGTCCGCGCTGGTAATTTGCCCGGTCGTTTTCCTGAATAGTATAGACCGGTATCGGATCGCCGAGTTTGGCGCTGGAAAGAAAATCGCCGTCCTGAAATCCATAGGCGTCGGGATACTTGTTGGCCGAGTCCATCACATTGTCGAAGGCGGTCTGACCGGCCATCAACAACCGTTCCTGATCCGTATGCACCCGATACTGGTGCGGAGTTGGCGCGGATTGAATGATCGGGGCAGCAACGATATAAGGAGTGGTTGCGGGCGCAGGCGCGGACATCGGCTGGGCGGGAACAGTTGTCGCCACGGCGGTGTCGGAAGCCGTTTTTGCCGACTGCATCAAATAATTTCCCATGGCCAGCAAACTTTCACCGGCGGCTTTTTTTAACGAGGGCGAAGCGGGTGAAGCATCCGAGTCCGTGGATTTGGCTGGCGTGACCGTGGCCGGCTTGGGTGCCGCCACCGCGCTTTGCGCCACCGCAGGCCGACGGCGGTGCGTCAAATGTTCAAGGTATTCCCAATACGCCAGCACCGATACGACCGCCGCCAGCGTCATCAGCGTGATGCGGAGCCATTTCCGATAAGGCGAACTTGGGCGGCTGAAATTCACCCCGGCGAATTGGAATTGAAATTTAAGTGCCATACTGATTTTGGTTTGGTTGTTGTCGGCCAAACCGGCAACCACTTTGGGATTTATTGAGCACATCCCAAGCCAACGGATTTATTTTCCAGAAAAAAATTATTCGCCAAAGTTTTTGTCCTGATTTCAAAAGCGACCAATCCCAAGTGTCCCAAAAACATCCGGCGGTGTCCTGCAAGTGGACGCGCGCCATTTCCCTTTGCCCGCGCGGAGATTTCCTCTAGTTTTTCACCATGTTCAAAGCCGAAGACCTTTTCGACCTCACGCAGACGGAACACGCCGCGCTTTTTGACGGCAGCGAATTCGCGTGGGACGCGCTCAAAAAAATCGAAAGCTACCTCGCCAAAATCACCAAGCAAACTCCCCCGCCGCGCTTTCCCGGCGCAAGCATCGGCGAACGCGTCATCATCGGCGCGGGCACGGTGGTCGAACCTGGCGCGATGATTAAAGGTCCCGCCATCATCGGGAAGAATTGTCAGATCCGCCACAACGCCTACATCCGCGAGAACGTCATCATCGGCGACAATTGCGTCGTCGGCAATGCGAGCGAGCTCAAGAACGCCCTGCTCTTCAACGGCGCGCAAGTGCCGCATTACAATTACGTCGGCGATTCCATTCTCGGCCACAAAGCGCACCTCGGCGCGGGCGCGAAGATTTCCAACGTGAAATTATTTCCCGGCAACATCGCGATTGATGTGAACGGCGCGACGCACGACACCGGCCTGCGGAAATTCGGCGCGCTGCTGGGCGACGGCGCGGAAGTGGGCTGCAACGCCGTGCTGAACCCCGGCAGCATCCTCGAACGCGGCGCGGTGATTTACCCGAACGTTTTCTGGCGCGGCATCCTGCCCGCGAACATGATTGCGAAGAACAAGGCAGGGGTTGAAGTCGTCGTCAAACGGCCGAGGGGAAATTAAATCGCCATGAGCAAAAACAACAAAATCAGAATTATTTATAGCTCAATCATTGCAGCCTTTTTTCTTTGTTGGATTTTATTTGGTGAAAATTCAATTGTGCAAAGTTGGCATATGGGCTTGGCAAAAAACCACGCGCTTTTGCTTGAAAAGATAACGACTTCTCATCCTGAATTTCGGAACGTAAAATTTGGAGCGGGAACAGGTCATAACGGGTGTTTTGTTGTGTCAGGCTGGGTTGAAACTAAAGCGGAACTATCGGATTTGAAGAGCATTGTCACAAATTCAAAGCCACCGGTTTTCGTATTTTATATTGTGCAAGTAATGCCAATGGAACAAAAAGGTTCGCACTAACTTCTGACTTACTTGTAAATCACTTCACAAATTTCCCGCGTTCAGCGCCGGAGACGCGGCAGATAGTAGCCCACGGTGAAACCGTGGGTTTAGTCCTACAAAAATCACCAGCCCCGGCAGGGGCGAAAGAAAATAATCGCACAAAACAATTTCGCTCGGTCGCTCCTGCCGGAGCTTGTTATGTCGGGCGCAATTTACCCACGGCTTCACCGTGGGCTACTATCTTTCGTCGCTCCGCGACTTCAAACCTTCTCCCACTCGCGCACTTTGCCGGGAATGATGCGGAAGAGCGGGTGCGGTTCTGGGTGCGCGAGGCTGCGGAATTGTTTTTTCCGACTCCGGCGTGCTTTTTTACCTAAAACGGAGGTTTTATTGGCTTTTCCGCAAATTCCCTAACATCGAAAACCCTTTTCGACGCATCGGATTTCATTTTCGATGCGTCGAACGGGCTTTCCGAGGTCTCGAAAACCGTCTTCGATGTCATGGCGGCTGGGTTTGCCGCGAAATAAATTTCGCGTAGCGCCTCGAATATTTGTCCGCTTGACTCCACTCCCGTTTGCGGCGGAAATGTGTTCATGAAAATCACCCGTCGAGACGTGGTCGTGGCTACCATTTCCATTTTCGTGGCCGTCGCGGGCATGGCGTTCGCGCAATCCGCCGCCGTCAAACCGGTGATGCATTCATGCATCTTCAACTGGGCCGACCTCAAGGCTGTGCCGACAAAACAGGGCGAGCGCCGCACGGTCTTCAATGCGCCCACGCCAACGCTCGGCAATTTCGAGTGCCACATCACAACGCTCAATCCGGGCGAATCGCCGCATCCGCCGCACCGGCACGCTGATGAGGAGTTGATGGTGATCCGCGAAGGCACGCTCGCGGCGTTGCAGGGCGACAAGACGAACATCGTGACGGCGGGCGGCATCATTTTTGAAGCGTCCAACGAATTGCACGGCTTGAAAAACATCGGCACGAATCAGGCGGTGTATTACGTTTTCAAGTTCGACCCGCATGATTTGGTGAAATGAGTTTGTCTGAACGCGACGGAAACATTTGTGTCCACTGGTGGTAATTCTGTCTTTTGCTTTTGGAATTGATAACTTGAAACCGTGAACGATCTCACCATCGGATTGCTCGGCGCGCTGCTGGCCACCAACCAGCCGCTCGCCGTCAGTAATGTCATCCAGCAGCAGACCGGCGTGGCCATCACGGTCGCCGCCGACCCGGCGGAAAAGGAATTGCGCGAGGTGATGATGGCGGATGACGCGGCGCAAGATGAGGTAAATGAATGGCTACGCAACTTCGATTCGCAATCGAGCACGAACAAGGCGGCGGAATCGGCGGTGTTGAACGAACGCATCAAGGCGCGGCTCGACCGCGTGCGCACCGCGTATGAAAATTTTCTCGCGCGCCATCCCGACAGCGCGCACGGCTGTCTCGCTTACGGCAGTTTTCTCAACGACATCGGCGACGAGGAGGCCGCGCATCTGCAATACGAAAACTCGATGCAACTCGACCCGAAAAATCCCGCCGTGTGGAACAACCTCGCGAATTATTACGGCGAGCACAGTCCGGTGACGAAGGCGTTCGAGTATTACGCGCAGGCCATCAAGCTCAAACCGGACGAGCCGGTGTATTACCAAAATTTCGCCACGACGGTTTATCTGTTCCGCAAAGACGCGCGGGAATTTTATCACCTCGACGAGCAGCAGGTTTTTGACAAAGCGCTGGGACTTTACAAACAGGCGATGCAGCTTGCGCCGGAAAATTTCACGCTCGCGACCGACTACGCGGAAAGTTATTACGGCATCAAGCCCATGCGCACAAACGACGCGCTCGCCGCGTGGAACTTGGCGATGAAGGTCGCGCACACCGACGCCGAGCGGCAGGGTGTGGAGCTGCACCTCGCGCGCGTGGACACCTACGCGGGATTTTTTGCGGAGGCCAGCAACCATCTCGCCGCCGTGACCAATGAGGCGTTTCTCGGCATGAAGCAACAGCTTCTGCGTTCGCTCGTGGATCACGAGCATCCCGACACGAACGCGGAGACGGCAACGGAAACCAACCTGCTGAAAATGATTCCGCCACTGGCGCCCGGCAGTGCGGCTGATGCCACCAACCTGCCCAACCTGTCCACCAACCTGCTGGCCGTGCCGCCGCCGTTGCGCGAGCAAAAGCCGCAGTAATCCCGCAAATTCCGCTTTGTGCAAAAAGTTTTTTTCTGGTGAAATGCGGCCATGAGTTTCTTCGACAAATTGAAATTTGACGCGCAAGGTTTAATTCCCGCGATCATTCAGGAAAAGAAAACCGGCCGCGTCGTGATGATGGCGTGGATGAACCGCGCGTCGCTCGAAAGCACCGTCGCCACGGGCAAAACGCATTTCTGGAGCCGCTCGCGCCAAAAGTTTTGGATGAAAGGCGAAGAAAGCGGCAACACGCAGACGGTGAAGAATATCGCGTTCGATTGCGATGGCGACGTGCTGCTGATTCAAGTCGAGCAGAACGGTCCGGCGTGCCACGAAGGTTACAATTCCTGTTTCTTCCGCTCGGTTGAAAATGGCGAGTTCAAGATCACCGAGCCGCAACTCCTCACGCCGGAACAGATGTATAAAAAGAAAAGTTGAATGCCGCCATGCGTGATTTTTGAGGATGAGCACCTGCTGGTGGTTTACAAACCCGCCGGCTGGAACACACACGCGCCGAGTCCGTTTGCGGGCGAAGGCATTTACGATTGGCTGAAACATCGCGAGGCGCGCTGGTCATCGCTCGCGATTTTGCACCGGCTCGACAAGGAAACCAGCGGCGTCCTCGTCTTCGGCAAAACGCCGCTTGCCAACAAATCGCTCACGGAACAATTCACCGCACGCCGCGTCCATAAAAAATATTTTTTACTCACGGACGGCAACGCGCCAAAAAATTCTTTTACGGTTAAAACCACTTTGCTTCGCGTCGGCGAGAAATATGCGAGCCGTCCAGGTGGAGAAATCGCGGAGACAAAATTCACGCCAGTCTCTGACGCAAAATTTGCCATCAACAACGCCGGGTTGAAAATGGTGTCAGCAGAACCGCTGACGGGACGCACGCATCAGATTCGCGTTCACGCAGCGGAGAGCGGCTTCCCGATTTTGGGCGACACACTTTACGGTGGCACGGAGTCCGCGCGTGTTTATTTGCATGCAGCGGAAATTGAGTTCACGCACCCGGCCACCAACCAGCTCGTGAAATTTTTCGCGCCCGTGGATTTTGGCGGCGAGCCGCGACTTGCGCTCCGCACCGCCGCCATCGAACCAGAAATAACCAACGCCTTCCGCGTGATTCACGGCGCGAGCGACGGCTGGCCGGGCTGGTTCGTGGAAAAACTTGGCGACTTTTTGCTCTCGCAATCGGAATTGCCTTTGAGCGTGAAGCAGAATGAAGAATTGGCACGGCTCGCAAATATTTTTGCCGCGCGCGGCGCGTATCACAAAATGCTTTCGCGTCACGTCCGCAAGTCCAACGTGGCGGATGCTTCGCCACAACTCGTTTTCGGCGAACCCGCGCCGGAACGGTTTGAAATTTTAGAAAACGGCATCCGCTACGAGCTCAGTTTCAACGAAGGCTATTCCGTCGGATTATTTCTCGACCAGCGCGACAATCGGCGAAGATTGGTGACCGGCCACGTTGCCGCCGATTTTTTCCAACTTCCATCTGCCAACTCCCACCTCCTAAATTGTTTTGCCTACACCTGCGGCTTTTCCGTGTGTGCGGCCAAGGCAGGTGCGCGCGTGACGAGCCTTGACCTCTCCAAAAAATATCTCGAATGGGGCAAACGTAACTTCGCGTTGAACGGCCTTGATCCGGCGGCGCATGATTTTATTTTTGGCGACACGTTCCACTGGCTGCGGCGGCTGGCGAAGAAAGGCCGCGCGTTCGATGCCATCGTGCTCGACCCGCCGACGTTTTCACAATCGAAGGAACATGGCACGTTCCGCGCGGAAAAAGATTACGGCAAACTGGTTGCCGCCGCCCTGCCCGTCCTCAAAGCCGGTGGCGTGCTGCTGGCCTCGACGAATGCGGCGGACTTTTCTCCCGAGGAATTTCTCGCAGAGATTGAGGCAGCCGTGCGCGCGGCGAACCGGAAAATTCGCCAACGGCATTACGTTCCGCAGCCGCCGGATTTTCCAGTAAGCCGCGAGGAGCCGGCGTATTTGAAGACGGTCTGGCTGAACATCTCGTAGCGATCATTTCGGCTCGTGTTCCTTCAGTGCGCGTTCGATACGGCGGTCCGGCACGAGCCAGAGAATGGCGACGAAGACGAAGAGCGCGTGCGAAATATATGGACTCACGAACGCCAGCGGAATGGCCGCGAGATAGCAGAGCGGGGAAATATTTTCTTTCCAGCGATTGCCGATGGCACGCGCGAGCAGTGAATCTTTGCCTTCATTCCGAATGATAGCGTGTTCCAAAATGTAATACGCAATAGCCGCCATAAGCAGCACCGCAGCGTAAATCGCCGTGGGCGCGGGCGCGAGGTGATTCGCCCCGACCCATGAGGTGGCGAATGGAAACAGCGAAAGCCAGAAGAGGAGATGTAAGTTCGCCCATAAGATGCCGCCGGTGACTTTTTCCGTGGATTGGAACATGTGATGATGATTGTTCCAGTAAATTCCAACGTAGATGAAGCTCAACAGATAGCTCAGCAGCACGGGAATCAACGGCTTCAAATCGGCCAGTCCGTCAGCGTGCGCGGGGACGTGCAACTCCAGCACCATGATGGTGATGATGATGGCGATGACGCCGTCGCTGAAGGCTTCGAGCCGGTTCTTTTCCATGCGCGATTTTAACCGGCGCGGTAAAAGTGTCCAATCCCAACGTCGCCGGCACAGCGTCACCGGATTTTTACACGCGGCCAAAATTATTTGCGTGTCAACCGCCGCCGCGATTGTATGATGTCCGCCGCAGTTTAGGAGGCGCAAACAAGCTGGGCATGGTGCTCAAGAAAAATCGCCTTCACCTGCAAAAAATTTACTGACATGAACAAAATACATTTGATTGGCGGCGAAAAAGGCGGCGTGGGTAAATCCGTGGTGGCCCGTGTCGTGGCGCAATACCTAATTGATAAAAACATTCCCTTCATCGGCTTCGACACGGATCGTTCGCACGGATCGCTGATGCGGTTTTATTCCGACTTCGCCTCGCCCGTGGTCGTGGATAATTACGAAAGCCTCGACATGATTGTTGAGGCGGCGGCGGAAAATCCGGACAAGCGCTTGCTGGTGGACCTCGCCGCGCAGACGCACGATCCGCTCGTGAAATGGATGGATGATTCCGGCGTGCTCGAAACGGCCGAGGAACTCGGCGTATCCTTTCATTACTGGCACGTCTTGGACAACGGCAAGGACTCGGTTGATCTGCTCAAAAAATTACTCGACCGTTTTGGTGCGCGGCTGAATTACATTCTCGTTTTGAACCAGCTTCGCGGCGAAACCTTCGACATTTTTTATAATTCCGGCGAACGCGAACACGCCAAGGAATTCAACGCCCAGATTATTACGCTCAAGCGCCTGCATGAACCGGTCATCAACAAGATTGATGCTGGTAGCACAAGCTTCTGGGCGGCCAAAAACCGCAGCGTCACGGACGTGAAGGGGCTTGGTCTGCTCGAACGCCAGCGCGTCAAACTCTGGCTACGCGCCGCCTACGAACAGATTGATACCGTGGGAATTTAAAATCTTGGGTCCGAAGAACTGTCGCTCCCGAGATTTGAATCGGGAGCGACAGGTGGCAACCGGTTTTACCGTTTCTTGCCGGCGGCGGATTTCGCGGCGATGGCGGCATTTTTCTTTTGATTGGCGCTGCTGGCTTTGGCGTCTTTCTGACCGGACTTTTTCTGCGTGGCTTTCGGGGATTTATCGCCCATAACTTTTATTTCTTTCTACGAGTTGACTAGCCTGCGGCATGGAAGTTTCTCCGGAAGGCAGGGCATCGTGCGCTTCGGCTTACTGATTGTAAATGACCGAGGCGAATTTATTTGAAGCTGCGACCGATCCGGACTTCGACGCGATAGGTGATGCGCACCAGCAAATCGCCGCGACCACCGCGCGCTTTTGGCAAACCTTCGTTCGCGATGCGGATGATTTCACTGCGGCCGACACCGCGAGGAATCGGCACGCGCACCATCGAGCCAGTCAGTCCGCGCACCATTTCCGTGCCGCCTTGCGCCGCGCGCTCGGCTTTGATTTTCAAATCGCAGCGCAAATCGGAACCGCGCGTTTTGAAACGGAAGTTCGGTTGCGCCTTCACGCGCAATTGCACGAAGCCGCCAAAAGTTTGGTTACGCGCGATCTTGAAGCGCGTGCCCGGCGCAGTTTCCGGCGGCATGATGAGTTCGTAAATTTCCGTGCCGTTCGGATTGGCCGGATCGTGGATGCGGACTTCGCGCGTCGTGCCGCGTAAAAAATCTTCCAACGGCAAATTTACATCCTGCGAAATGTTCCGTTGGATTTTTGCCGCGCGCGCGGGAGCGGAGGATTGTTTCGGCGCGTCGAGTTCGCGGTCGTAGGCGGCGCGCAAATCGGAATCGCTTAAAGTTTCGTAGGCGGCATTCAGTTCCTGCGTGCGCGCGACGGCGGCGGGCGAATGCGGATTTACGTCGGGATGAAGCTGTTTGGCGAGTGCGCGATAGGCGGCGCGGATTTGCGCAAGCGTGCAGCGGCGGTCGAGGCCGAGCGTGGCGTAGTGATTGGGAACCGGACGTTGCAAGCGGACAACTTACTGCGCGATAGCGTCCACGTCAGCTTCATTGATGACCGGCGATTTTTTTCCGGCGGTCAAGAGTTGCGCGCCTTTGAGCAGACGGCAGAAATCTTTTTTGCTCGTAACTACCTTCGTGCCGGCTTTGCTGGTGAGACTGGGATGGGATTTGTATTCCACTTCCAAACGTTCGAGGCGGACGATGCGGATGAACTGTCCGTCTTTTTTCCAGACTTGGGCTTGTGAAAGTCTCATGGCGGTGATGGTGGCTGCCGAAAAAGAATCCCGCTTGGCGCTAGGCGCAGCGGGATGGAGTGGTTGTTTGTCTCTCCTGATTTTCAGGAGAGACAATAACCGGCAACCTTACTTCTTTTTCGCGACTTTTTTGGCAGCAGCTTTTTTCGGAGCGGGTTTGGACGCTTTGGATTTAACAGCTTTTTTCGCCATATGTTTGATTTGAGTTGTTGTTTATCTGTGTGCGGAATGATTGGTTTCTCCGCAGCCAGCGGCATCATGTGCCGTGTCGATTCCATTGTAAATGACCGAAATCAAATTATTTTCGGGCGGTCGGGCGCGGGACCGGCCGGATTGCTGGGAAATATAATGCTTGCGCTTCGCTGGAAAGAGTCCATGTTGACCACATCTGTTAGATAGCTTGTCAGTCCCACGGCATGGTAAATCTTCAAGTGAACTCAGTTTCAGTGATGATTTGAAATCCGATAAACGGAAACAGTCTGGTGAGTGCAGTGTTAGTCGGACAGTAAAACATCAATGAGCAACAAATTATTCGTGGGAAATCTTTCCTTCAATACCACCGAAAACGACCTGAACGACGCTTTTGCAGCGCACGGCACGGTCACGGAAACCAACCTGATGATGGATCGCATGACCAACCGCCCCCGCGGTTTCGGTTTCGTGACCATGAGCACGGCGGAAGAAGCGCAGAAAGCCATCGCGGCCCTCAACGGCGCGCAGTTGGATGGACGCGCCCTCACCGTCAACGTCGCCCGTCCGCGTGAAGAACGCGCTCCCGGCGGCGGTGGTGGTGGCCGTCGCGAATTCGGCGGTGGCGGAGGCGCTGGCCGTCGCGAACGTTACTAATCCATTTTAGGATTTTTCATGGCGGGGTTCGGGTGAACCGAACCCCGCCCTTTTTATTTTATATCGTCCGTCTGCATGAGAGCACCAGTCAAAGAAGAACACATCGAAGTCGAAGGTCGGGTTCAAACCGTTCTGCCCGGAACCATGTTCCGTGTCGAACTCGACAACAAGCACGTCGTCCTCGCCACCATCTGCGGCAAAATGCGTAAACGCTGGGTGCGCCTGACCGTCGGCGACCGCGTCAAAATGGAAATGTCGCCCTACGACCTCAACAAGGCGCGCATCACCTGGCGGCTCAAATAATTTTTCGTCCTTCCGTTCCGTTTCATATTCGAGCGTGCGCAATTCGCCCGCCATCCTTACACTTTTTCCGTTATGTCATTCCAAGTCCTCGGCCTGAATCCCAAGATTTTGCAGGCCGTCACCGAAGCCGGTTACACCGAGCCGACGCCCATCCAGTCCGCCGCCATTCCGCCCATCATCGCGGGACACGACCTCATCGGCATCGCGCAAACCGGCACGGGCAAGACCGCTGCGTTCACGCTGCCGATGCTCACGAAACTCGCCGCCGCCCAAGCCGCCGCCGGTCCGAATCGCCGCACACGCGTGCTGATTCTCGCGCCGACCCGCGAACTCGTCGTGCAGATCGAGGAAAACATCCGCGCCTACGCCAAACATCTGCCGCTCACCATCGCTACCGTGTTCGGCGGCGTCGGCGAACAGCCGCAAATCCGCGCGTTGCGTTCCGCAACTGACATTGTGGTTGCGTGTCCCGGACGTTTGCTTGATTTACTCGGTCGTCGCAACGGCGATTTTTCCGGCCTGCAATTTCTCGTGCTCGATGAAGCCGACCGTATGCTCGACATGGGTTTTCTCCCGTCCATCCGCCAGATTGTCCGCCAGTTGCCGAAGCAGCGTCAGACGCTGATGTTCTCCGCCACGCTCTCGAAAGAGATCGAAGCGCTCACGCACGAATTTCAACACGCACCGAAAATTGTCCAGATCGGTCGCCGCGCCAATCCTGCCGAGACCGTTACACAATTTGTTTACGAAGTGCCGAAACATCTCAAGACGGCGCTGCTCGTTCATTTGATGAAAGAACCGGCCATGGACATGGTGCTGATTTTTTCGCGCATGAAGCACGCCGCCGACCGGCTCGCGCGCCAGTTGGAACAAGCCGGCATCCGCACCGCGACGCTCCATTCGAATCGCTCGCAGAATCAACGTTTGCGCGCGTTGCAAGATTTCAAGGCCGGCACCGTTCGCGTGCTCGTCGCCACGGACATCGCAGCGCGGGGCATTGACGTGGACGGCATTTCGCACGTCGTGAATTATGATTTTCCAATGCACGTCGAGGATTACATCCATCGCATCGGCCGCACCGGTCGTGCGAATCAAATCGGCGACGCCATCAGTTTCGTGACCAACGAAGATCACGGCGAACTTCGCGCGCTCGAACGTTTCATCGGTCGCGGCCTCGTGCGCAAAAAAGCGGAAGGCTTCAATTACACCTCCGCCGCGCCGCCCTACAATCCGGCGGAAGAAGAACGCCGTCAGCCGCGTCATCAACAGCAACGCGGCCAACGTCCGCCGCGCAATGACCAACGCGAACCACGCGGCCCGCAAAATTTCTCACGTCCATCCGCCGGACCACGCCCTCCGCAAAGCGGTCGTCCGCAATTTGGTTCACGTCCGCAAGGTGGCCGACCACAGTCGAGTGGCGCTCCGCGTCCGCCCCAGCGTGAAGTGAATGGCAACCGCGAAGGCGGCAACGAACGTCATTTTCCTAGCACCGCGCCGCGCTCCGGAGGTTTTCGCCGTCGCTTCGGCGCACGTTAAGCGGAGCGCGGCTGTGTCGGAGACCAGCCGCAGCGTGTGGTCGTTTTACAAATCGCTGGTTTTATGGTGAGTGCTGCGACTGGTCTTTCAGACACAATCGCGCTCCGGTGAATTTTGAATTAGTCTTCCGCCATGAAAGAAAATCCGCTTTCCAAACCGATTGATACCGGCGTCCGCATCGGCCACGTTCACCTGAAAGTCGCCGACCTTGAACGCGCGCTGAAATTTTACTGCGGCGTTTTGGGTTTTGAATTGCAGCAAAAATTTGGCACGCAGGCCGCGTTCATTTCGGCGGGCGGTTATCATCATCACATCGGCTTGAACACTTGGGAGAGCGCGGGCGGTTCGCCGCCGCCGCCGCGCAGCACCGGACTGTATCACGTCGCCATTTTGTATCCGACGCGCGCGTTGCTGGCCGATGCCGTGCGCCGCGTGCTCGCCGCCGGAGTGGAACTCGACGGCGCCGCCGACCACGGCGTGAGCGAAGCGATTTACCTGCGCGACCCGGACGGCAACGGCGTGGAACTTTACCGCGACCGACCGGAAGCCGAATGGCCGCGCACGCCAAATGGCGAACTCACGATGTTCACGCGGCAACTGGACTTGGGCGAGCTGTTGAAAAGTTAAAGCGAAAGAACTGGAATCGTTTAAGAAATTTTGCAGCCCATCCTCGTATTAGGCGGACGTTCCATGTAACAAACTGTGAACTCGGTGAATCATTAGCCACAAAATCACCGGAATCAAAAGCAGGTAAAGCGAAAACACCACCCAATAGGCGGACGGATTATCGTCCCGACTAATCTTGGCAACCTGACCTCTCCATGTGGACGCCAAAATTACAACGCCACTCTTCAAGCCACGCCACAAACAATAACAAATCACGCCAATCAAAATGGTGCTTACACCGATTGAAATCACAATCAATGATGTGCTATGAGATGACATGGACACGCTATTCACTCGAACTCAAAACCCTGTTGGCGCAATCGCTGCAATTTGTAGAGCAGCGCGCGGCGGCTGATGCCCAATGCCTTCGCGGTTTCCGTGCGGTTGGACTTGTGCTGCTTCAGCGCGGCCAGAATCGCGTGGCGCTCGATTTCATCCATCGTCTGCGCGTCCACCGCCGGTTGCGGCGCGGCGGATTTCACAGTCTCGCGCAACTTGGCTGGCAGATGTTCGGGCAAAATCAATTCACTTTGCGAGAGCAGCACCGCGCGCTCGATGGCGTTGCGGAGTTCGCGCACATTGCCCGGCCACGGATAATTTTGCAGACAGTTCACCGTCGCCTCCGCGAGCCGCGCACGGTTGCGGGCAAACTCGGCGGTGAACAAATTCGCCAGCGGCAAAATATCCTCGCGCCGTTCGCGCAACGGTGGAAGATTCAGTTCCACCACGTTCAGACGGTAAAACAAATCTTCGCGGAAACGTCCGGCCTTCACCTCGGCTTCGAGGTCGCGGTTGCTCGCGGCGAGAATGCGCGCGTTGGTGCGGATTTCGCGGTTGGAACCGATGCGCTGGAATTTTCCGTCCTGCGTCACGCGTAGCAGTTTCGCCTGCAAGCCCGGCGACATCTCGGTGATTTCATCCAGAAAAATCGTGCCGCCGTCAGCTTCTTCAAATCGACCGATGCGCATCGCGCTCGCGCCGGTGAACGAACCTTTTTCGTGGCCGAACAATTCGCTCTCCAAAAGATTTTCGGGAATCGCGGCGCAATTTATTTTGATGAGTTTGCCGTTCGCGCGCGCGCTCCACGCGTGAATCGTGTCGGCAACAACTTCCTTGCCCGTGCCGCTTTCGCCGGTGATGAGCACGCGCGTTTCCGACGGCGCGATGAGCGCGATGTCTTGAAATAACGCGGTGGTCAAAGGACTTTGCGCGATGACATTTGGCGGCAATTTTTTCTCCGCGCCAAGTTTCAGCGGTTCAGTTTTGGCAATGCCTGTAGCCAGTCGCACGGTCGCGAGCAGTTCGTCCAAATCAATCGGCTTGGCGAGATAATTCAGCGCGCCATCGCGCATCGCTTCCACGGCGTCGCGGATGTCGGCGTAAGCGGTGACGAGCAAAACCGGCAGCGTCGGGAAAATTTTGCGCGCGCGCTGCAACGTTTCCAAGCCGGTGAGTCCCGGCATTCGCACGTCAGAAATCATCATGGAAAATTTTCCGGACGGAAGCAGTTCGAGCGCGCGTTCGCCGGAATCGGCGAGGACGGTTTCAAAACCCTGACCGCGCAGGAACGAGTCCAGCAGACTTCGCTGGCCGGGATCGTCGTCCACGATGAGAATGCGCGGCGTTACGTTTGACACGTGGGAAAGCTAGTTCATCGCGCAGATGGCCAAAAGAAAAATTCCATCCATGAAAGATTTGCGCTGGCGGTTTTGAGGGTTGTTCCGTATTTTCGCGAGGCAATCTGAAACCGCTAATATAAAAATCAAAAATATGAACTCAGGCTCTGCAATTTTTATCCGACGCATCATGAACGGCTGGGCGGGCAAGCTCTTGATCTTTGCCGCCATGATTGCCGCTGGCTGCAGTTCATTGAACAAGCCGGAGTCGGCAGGTTTTGCTTCGGTGATTATCTCCGGCCAGAGCATTGAAAAAATCCGCGCCGCCGCCGTCACGGTATTTCTGCAAAACGGTTATGAGTCATTCCCCGTGCCCGCTGGCGAATTGGCATTTCAACGCGAGGCGACGCGGCGCGAGCAAATCGAATACGCCGGCTTTGCGGGCGCGCATGAGGGTGAGCAGGTGCTGATCCGCGTGCGACTGGGCATCGAACCGCGCGGCTCCGACGCGTATCTGTTGAGCTGCAAAGCCTATGCCGTGTGTGATCCGGGACAGGCGGTGTTTGAAACATCCACGGCGCTGTTTGGATTTCAGAGCGGGCCTTACCAAAAACTTTTGGACAACGTCAAAGGCACGGCGCAGCAGCCTTGACACCGCAAGGGAATTTTTAATTCGGAAAATAAAAAGCGCGTCATCGCGGGCGTGCTTGGCGGAGTGGAGCAGGATTATTGGGGCAATGAGCTTCAGGGATTGACGGCCAGACCGGCGGGTGAAATCATAGAAATGTTCCCCAAATCAATCTGTGTGTGGTCAACTTTATGCGCCATGAAAACACGCCTTTTGCCCATCGCGTTGGTAGCGATTCTTAATTCAACGAACTTGGTCTGCGCGCAAACGCCTGTCGCGCCCAATCCGGAAGTGGAGGCAATCCGCCACGAAATGCAGCAGATGCAACAGGATTACGAGCAACGCATCCGCGTGCTAGAATCGCGGTTGGAGAAAATTGAGACGGCGGTGGCGACGAATTGCGCAACGAATACCGTGTTGCTCGTCAGCACCAATTCTGCAACGGCTGCCGCTGAACGTGGAATGGCATTTCTATGATCCGTATGGCAATTCCGGTTCCAGCAGCAGCTTCCAGACTTCGCTGCCGGAAGCTTGGGCGGAAATTGGCAACGTCACTGCCGCGCAGCCGGAAATGAAATTCTGGGCGGGCGATCGTTTCTATCGCCGACAGGACATTCACATCAACGATTTCTTTTTTTACAACATGAGCGGCGCAGGCGGTGGCGTGGAAGATTATGAAACTTCGTTCGGCAAACTGGCGCTGGCCTGGATTGGCAATGGCGCGCAAAGCGGTATTTATTCATCCGATATCGCCGTCGAGCCGGATCTGAAAAATCAAGCCGGCTTCAGCAAACAAAGTTTCGACTTGAGCCTCTACGATCTCGATGTGCCGTGGGGCAAAGGCGAATTCGGACTGGTGTTTGCCGCGGAAAATAGCGGGGAAAATGCCCTCGGCCAGAAAGCTCCCGATTCGCGCGGCGTCGCCCTGACCTTCATCCACACGCATGAAAAATTTCTGAGCGACGACGGGGTCAATACGTTTTCCCTGCAGTTGGGCAATGGCGCGGCCAAAACTTTCACCTCCGGTTATGAGACGGCGGCGACGACCAATGGCACTTATATCATTCCCGACCAGCCACACTCGTGGCGTTTCCGCGCGACAGAAAGTTTCGTGGCCCAGCCGTGGTCGCACTTCTCCATCAGTCCGGCAGCCGTTTATCAATACACGGACTACGATAATTCCCAAGGCAACGTGCAGTGGCTTTCGGCGGGTGTCCGTCCGATTTATCACTTCAATGATTTCTTCAGTCTCGCTCTTGAGCCGGGCGTGGATCATGTGATTGATTCGGGCATCGATCGTAGCGGCACGCTTTACAAACTCACGCTGGCACCGCAAGTATCCTTGGGAAATAAATTTTTCAGCCGGCCGGTGCTGCGCGCTTATGTGACTTACGCGGCGTGGACCGACAGCTTCAAGGGCGAAGTCGGTGGCAATGATTTCATGAACGATACCAGTGGATTGACTTGGGGTATGCAGATGGAAGTTTGGTGGTGAATCGGCAAAGAAAAAGCGCTCCAAATTTCACCAAACTAGCACGGCGCAGCAGCCGTGACGCCGCAAGGAATTTTTAATTCTGAAAATAAAAAAGCGCGTCATTGCGGACGCGCCGTGGTTGTAAAAATAATTTTATGCGGCAGCGCGGGCGGCGGCCAGATCGTTCTTGCGCTGGCTGAGGCTCTTGAAGAATTCGTAACCCTCGCGGCAGCGGCGCACCATGACGTCCTTATCCTCAAGCATGGTTTTGATGATGCGCAGGATTGGTTTCGGACGCAGGTAGTAGGTGCGATAGAAACGATCCACGGCTTCAAAAATTTCCTCCTTCGACGCGCCGGGATATTCCAACGTGCTTTGCTGCAAGCCGTCCGCGTGCAAAATATCGCCCTTGTCTTTTTTTACAAACCAGCCGTTGAGCTTGGCTTGTTCGTAAAGTTCCGTGCCGGGATACGGCGCGGCGAGCGAAACTTGCAGCGAGAAGACGTCCAACTCTTTTGCAAAGTTGATGGTTTGCTCAATCGTTTCTTTAGTCTCGACCGGCAACCCGAGGATAAAGGTGCCGTGAATGACGACGCCCGCCTTGTGGCAATCTTTGGTGAAACGACGCATTTCGTCGGTGGTCACGCCTTTTTTGATGCGCGTGAGGGTTTCGTCGTTACCGCTTTCGTAACCGACCAAAAACAAACGCAGACCGTTGTCTTTAAAAGATTTTATCGTGTCGTAATCCAGATTCGCGCGGCTGTTACAACTCCAATCCACGCCGAGCGGACCAAGCTTCTTGGCGATTTCGCGTGCGCGCGGAAGATTTGCTGTGAAGGTATCGTCGTCGAAGAAAAATTCACGCACCTGCGGGAAAATTTTCTTCATGTAGGCCATTTCGTCGGCGACGTTCTGCGGCGAGCGGACACGATACTTGTGTCCGCCGATGGTCTGCGGCCACAAACAAAAACTGCACTGCGCCGGACAGCCGCGGCCGGTATACATTGAAACATACGGATGCTGGAGGTAGCCGATGAAATATTTTTCGATCTCCAAATCGCGTTTGTAAACGTCCGCCACCCACGGCAGCGTGTCCATGTCGGAAATCATTTCCCGTTCGGGATTGTGGATGATTTTGCCGTCCTTGTTCTTGTAGGACAAACCGGCAATCGTCGCGAGGTCGCGATCTTCCGCTACTTCCTTGCAAGTAAAATCAAATTCCTTGCGGCCAACCCAGTCAATCGCGGGCGATGCTTTGAGCGTTTCTGTCGGCAACACCATCGTGTGCGCACCGACAAAACCGATTTTCGTATCCGGCTTCTGCGCCTTGATGGCTTCAGCCACCTTGCAATCGTTTTTCAGCGACGGTGTGGAGGTGTTGATGATGACGTGGTCAAAATTCTTGGCCTCGGCGAGACATTTGGCGAGGTCAATGTTGTGCGGCGCGCAATCCATCAATTTGGAATTGGGCGTCAGCGCGGCTGGTTGTGCGAGCCAGGTCGGATACCAATAGCTCGTGACTTCGCGTCGCGCCTGATAACGCGCACCGGCGCCACCATCAAAACCGTCAAAGCTCGGAGGTGAAAGAAAAAGAGTTCGGCTCATTTGAATTTCGGAAAACTGAATTTTCGGCAGCGGGAAAAATCACTCCGCTTTCTTTACGTCTTTGATTTTCGCGAGCAACTCATCGCGTTCCGTCGTGTCACTCGTGCCGCAATGACTGGCGACGTGCGCTTCATGATGGACTTCATTCGCGAACGCACCACGCGCGCCGGCAGCGGGTGAATTGATGATAGCTTTCGCCTCAGCCAAATGGCCTTTGCCGATGGTTGCGCCGTTGAAAGCGCGTTTGGCCAATTCCGGTGAGGCCGGAAACGGCTTCGGTTTCGCACCGAAGTTATATTTGAAATTTTTCCAGTTGTCGCCGGATTGGTAGTTCGTGCCGAGCGCGCCGCTCGGATCGTAGCCGCAGTGCACCATGCAATGTTCGCAGCGCGGGTCGCGGGCGACGCCGTTGACGACGCCGTATTTTTCCCACGCAACTTTGGACAACATTTCCTGATAGCCAGCGTAATGGCCATCGGTCATCAAGTAGCACGGCGCTTTCCAACCCTTGACGTTGTAAGTCGGAATGGCCCACGCGGTGCAGGTCAATTCGCGTTTGCCCGCGAGAAATTCCTGATAAACCGGCGTGCCAAAAATGGTGAACGCTTTGCCCCATTCTTGAATCTTCGCAAACTTCTGCCGCGTCATGTCGCGCGTCAGGAAGAATTGTTTCGGATCTTTGCCGAGGCGCGAAACCATGTCTTTCTTGGCCGCATCGTAATCGTAGCCGGGCGAAATTGTGTGGCCGTCCACTTCGAGCGAGCTCAAATACTTGAACATGTCCTCGATTTCCGAGACGTCCGTCTCGCGATAGACCGTGGTGTTCGTGGCGACTTGATAGCCGCAAATTTTCGCCATCTTGATAGCTTCGACACATTCCTTGAAAACGCCTTCGCGTTCAACGATGAGGTCGTGCGTGAATTCCAAACCGTCCACGTGGACGTTCCAATACATCCATTGCGTCGGGCGGATGACGACTTTTTTCTTCGCCGCGTCGTCGGATTTGCGGATGACTTCGGCTTCTTTGTCCGTGATTAATTTCCCTTCGAGCAATTTTTTCAGCGTCGGCTCGAGTTCTGGTGAATAAATCGCGGCGAGGTAATCGCGCATTTTTTTGCGCATGAACATACCGTTCGTGCAGATGTAAAGCACGCGGCCTTGTTCGAGCAAACCGTTGATGAGTTCTTCGATCTTCGGATAAATCAGCGGTTCACCGCCGCAAATGGAAACCATCGGCGCGTCACATTCGATTGCCGCTTGCAAACATTGTTCCAATGGCACCATGTCTTTGAGCGACGTGGAATATTCGCGGATGCGTCCGCAACCGGTGCAGGTCAGGTTGCAGGTGTGCAACGGTTCGAGTTGCAAGACCATGGCGAACTTGGGTGTCTTGCGAATTTTATGTTTGATGATATGGCTGGCGATTTTCTTCGTCAGCGCGAATGGGAAACGCATAATTTATTTAAGAACGGCAACTTCGGTTGAGATTTCCGGGAACGAACTGGGCGGATTGGTCGCCGGCGGATTGGCTTGGATAATATGCCCCGCCCCCGGCAGAAAAAAATCCAGCGGCGAAACGCTCTGGCTGGAATTGACCCCGCTGCATCCGGCTGCCGCCAGTGGCAGCAGCCCTAACACAGCCAGGCGCGGAAGATTCCAGTTTAATCTCACTTGCCCAGTATAAAATACTCGGTCACGATGGCAACTTCAAATTGACCGCGTGTCGCTGATGAAACGAATTTTGCCAACGATTTTAGTCGCCATCATGCTGCTGGCGGTGGCGGTCATGGCGGAATCCGCCGCGAACCGTATTTTTGCCGAGCGCGCGCAAAAGGAATTTTTTCAAGCACAGGCGCAGTGGCAAGCCGCACCGGACAACGCCACAAACGCGTGGAATTTTGCGCGCACGGCCTTTGATTTTTGCGCGTATGCCACCAACGCGGCGCAACGCGGGGAGATTGCGCGTGCCGGCATTGCCACCTGCCGCCGTTTGCTTGCCAGCCAACCAGATTCGGCGGCTGGCCATTATTATCTGGCGATGAACCTGGGCGAGCTGGCCGATGCTGAGGCGCCGTCCCTCGCCGCTTACCGGCTCGTTTTTGAAGTGGAACGGGAATTCAAGATTGTCGTCGGGCTGGATGAACGCTTTGACCATGCGGGCCCGGCGCGTAATCTCGGTGAACTTTATTTTCAGGCACCCGGCTGGCCGTTCAGCGTCGGCAGCAAACACCAGGCGCGCGAATGGCTCGAACGCGCCGCCGACCTCGCGCCGGATTACCCCGGCAACCAGCTCAACCTCGCCGAGGCGCAGTTGAAATGGCACGAGCCGGAAGCATTTGAAACCACGATGAAAAATCTGGACGCGCTCTGGCCCGCTGCCCGGACCAATTTCACCGGCCTCGCATGGGAGGCGGACTGGGCGGAATGGCGCGAGCGCCGCGCCGCGCTCCGGAACGCGTTCAATGAAAAATTCAAACGCGTTCCGCAATTGTAACAATTTTTCTTTGCTGCAAATGGAAACGGATGAATTACACTCCGCCAAAGTCAGAAAGAACATGGCCAGAAAAATCATCGCCGCCCTGTCGGATTCGACCCTGTTCCTGCGCGAATGGTTCGTCAATCCGCAGCGCACCGGCTCGGTCGCGCCCAGTTCGCCACAGCTTGGCGCAGCCATGGCGCGGTGGCTGCCGCGCAATCCGGAAAGCTATGTTCTTGAACTCGGCCCCGGCACCGGCGCCGTCACCGACGCGCTGCTGAAATACGGTTTGCGCGAGGACCGCCTCATCGCCATCGAACACAACCCTGCGCTCGCCAAGCTGCTCCAGAAAAAATTCCCGCGCGCCCGCATCATCACCGGCGACGCCTGGCAGCTTGACACTTTGCTCGCTGGAATGCCGGAGCCGGTCAATTGCGTCGGCGCAGTCATCTCCAGCCTGCCCCTGCTGAATTTTCCCAAGGCGCAGGCCGACGAACTGGCGCAAAAAATCCGCACCATCCTCGAACCACGCGGACGCCTCGTGCAATATAGCTACCATATCGTCAAAGACCGCAGCCGGGGCGCGGACGACTTCCGGCTGCTCGCCTCCCAGATTGTCTGGTGGAATCTACCGCCCGCCCGCGTCCACGTTTTTCAGAAATAATTTCCCCGGCATCAG
The DNA here is from genome assembly GCA_903878805.1 of uncultured Verrucomicrobia subdivision 3 bacterium. Classification (GTDB taxonomy): domain Bacteria; phylum Verrucomicrobiota; class Verrucomicrobiia; order Limisphaerales; family UBA11358; genus UBA11358. The sequence continues at coordinate 43,223 of CAIRJF010000032.1, read as the reverse complement.
GCTGCTGCCGGCTGGTGGCTGTGCACCACACTTTAGAATTATTCTAAATCTTGACTTGCCATTTCTCTGCGGTAAATTTTTCCGCGATGAAGGCGCGCAGCCACCACGAAGACGAACTGCACCTGACTGAACAGTTGGGCGCCACCGGCTTGCGGCTCACGCCGCAGCGCCAGCAGGTTTATGATGTGCTATTGCACAAGCGCGACCATCCGACCGCCGAGGAAGTTTTCATGCGCGCCAAAAAAGCGATGCCAGAAATTTCTCACGCCACCGTTTACAATTGCCTCGATGCGCTCGTGAAGAGCGGTCTCGCCCGCCAAGTTACTTTGGATCGCGGCGCGACGCGCTATTGTCCGAACATGCATGAGCACGGCCATTTTCATTGCGACGTTTGCGCGACGGTTTTTGACGTGGATTTGCCGCAACAGGCGATGAAGTTGCCCAAAGGTTTTAAGGCTGACCACTTTGACATCGCCATTCACGGCGTCTGCGCAGATTGCGCGAAGAAGAAATAATTTACGAACATGAGCACCGCCACCGAGACAATCGAAGATTTGGTCAAGACGGAATATAAATACGGCTTCGTCACCGATGTCGAAACTGAATCCACGCCGCCGGGTTTGAGCGAGGAAACCATCCGCCATATTTCCGCAAAGAAAAATGAGCCTGCGTGGCTGACCGACTGGCGCATCAAGGCTTATCAATACTGGCTGAAAATGCCGGAACCGACGTGGCAGTTCGTCAAGTATCCGAAAATTAATTTTCAGGACATCAGCTATTTTTCGCAGCCGAAACCGAAAGCCAACGCACCAAAAAGTTTGGACGAAGTGGATCCAAAACTTTTGGAGATGTATGAGAAGCTCGGCATTCCGTTGCGCGAACGCGGCCGTTTGGCAGGTGTGGCGGTGGACGCGATTTTTGATTCTGTTTCCGTGGGCACAACGTATCGCGAAGATTTGGCCAAGAAGGGGATTATTTTCTGCTCATTCAGCGAAGCGGTTCATGAACATCCCGACCTCGTCAAAAAATATCTCGGCTCGGTCGTGCCTTACACGGACAATTATTATGCCGCGCTGAATTCCGCTGTCTTCACCGACGGTTCGTTCTGCTACATCCCGAAAGGCGTGCGTTGTCCGATGGAGCTTTCGACTTATTTCCGCATCAACGCCGCGAAGTCCGGCCAGTTCGAGCGCACACTAATCATCGCGGATGAAGGCGCACACGTCAGCTACCTCGAAGGTTGCACTGCGCCGATGCGTGATGAAAATCAGTTGCACGCGGCGGTCGTCGAACTCGTCACGCACGACGACGCTTCCATTAAATATTCGACCGTTCAAAATTGGTATCCGGGCGACGAAAATGGCGTCGGCGGCATCTACAATTTCGTGACGAAGCGCGGTTTGTGCAAAGGCAAAAACTCGCGCATCACCTGGACGCAAGTCGAGACCGGCTCGGCGATCACTTGGAAATATCCGAGCTGTATTTTGCTGGGCGATGGCTCGAAGGGCGAATTTTATTCCGTCGCCGTCGTGAACAATATGCAGCAGGCCGATACCGGCACGAAGATGATTCACATCGGCAAGAACACGAAAAGCACCATTATTTCAAAGGGGATTTCCGCTGGTCGCGGACAAAATAGTTATCGCGGCCTCGTGGAAATTCGCAAGAGCGCGGAAAACGCCCGCAATTTTTCGCAGTGCGATTCGATGCTCATCGGTGCCAAATGCGGCGCGCATACGTTTCCCTACATCGAAGTGAAAAACACCACGGCGAGCGTCGAGCACGAAGCCTCGACCTCAAAGATTGGCGAAGACCAGATTTTTTACTGCAACTCGCGCGGCCTCGCCACGCAAGACGCGGTGAACATGATTGTGAACGGCTTTTGCAAAGAAGTGTTCAAGGAACTGCCGATGGAATTCGCCGTCGAAGCGCAAAAACTTCTGGGCGTCAGTTTGGAAGGCAGCGTCGGTTAATTGATGACACGGATTTTATCTGTTTTTGCATCCACCTTCGGTTAAAATAATTTTTTAGAAAATGAGCAAGCAACCTATTCTTGAAATCAAAAACCTCCACGCGGGCGTGGAAAATAAAAAAATCCTCAAGGGCTTCAGCCTGACAATCAACGCGGGTGAAGTCCATGCGTTGATGGGACTGAATGGCTCCGGCAAGAGCACGCTCGCCGCGATTCTCGCTGGGCGCGATGGTTACGAAGTGACCGAGGGCACGGTGACTTATCTTGGCAAAGATTTGCTGGAACTCGATCCCGAAGAGCGCGCCCGCGAAGGCGTGTTTCTCGCGTTCCAATATCCGGTGGAAATTCCCGGTGTGAACAGCACTTATTTTTTGAAAGCGGCGTTGAACGAAATTCGCAAGCATCACGGCTTGCAGGAACTTGACGCGATTGAATTTCTCGCGCTCGTGAAGGACAAAATCAAACTGCTCGACCTCAACGAAGATTTGCTCAAGCGCTCGGTCAACGAAGGTTTTTCCGGCGGCGAAAAGAAGCGCGCGGAAATTTTCCAGATGGCCGTGCTCGAACCGAAGCTCGCAATTCTCGACGAGACGGATTCCGGTCTGGACATTGACGCGCTGAAAATTGTTTCCAGCGGCGTCAACAAATTGCGTCGTCCCGATTCCTGCCAGCTTGTAATCACGCATTATCAACGCCTGCTGAACCACATCATTCCCGATTTCGTTCACGTCATGGCGGATGGCCGCATCGTGAAATCGGGCGGCAAGGAACTCGCGCTGGAACTCGAAGCCAACGGCTACGAGGCAATCTTAAAGCAGTAATTTCGATCAATAAAACCGGCGTTTCCGTCGCAAAACGGGAACGCCGGTTTTTTGTGGTTAAACAAGATTACGGCTTTACGTTGAAATTTATTTCCATTTCCCGCATCTTCACCGCCGCACAATTTCTATGGCTGAAAAACCAAAAGCAGTTTACGACGAAAGCAAAATCAAAACGCTGTCGTCGCTCGAACACATCCGCCTCCGCACGGGCATGTATATCGGGCGCATCGGCAACGGCGCGCACCCCGACGACGGCTGCTACGTTTTGCTCAAGGAGGTCGTGGACAATGCCATTGATGAATTCATCATGGGCAACGGCAAGGAAGTCCACATCGGCCTCGACGGCAATCGCGTGACGGTGCGCGATTTCGGTCGCGGCATTCCGCTGGGCAAAGTCGTGGACTGCGTTTCCAAAATAAATACGGGCGCAAAATACAACGACGATGTTTTTCAATTCAGCGTCGGCTTGAATGGGGTTGGCACGAAGGCCGTCAATGCGTTGTCCAAAAACTTTTTTGTCCGCAGCCATCGCGACGGCGAATTCGCCGAGGCGAGTTTCAAAATTGGAAAATTAAAAAAAGAAGATTCCGGCAAAACGAAAGATCCGAACGGCACGCTGATCGAATTCGAGCCGGACGAGGAGATTTTTAAGAACAGCGAATTCAAGCTGGAATTCATTGAGCGCCGTTTGCGGCATTACAGCTATCTCAACACCGGCTTGAAGCTCGTGCTGAATGTCAAAGGCGCGGAGCCGAAATCATTTCAGTCACGCCACGGCTTGATGGATTTGGTGATGGAAGAACTCGGCGTGGACGGCAGCGAGCCGATTTATGCGCCGCTGCATTACAGCGGCAAGACGCTGGAATTTTGTTTCACGCACAGCAATTCCCGTTATGGCGAAACGTTTTTTTCATTCGTCAACGGCCAGTTCACCAGCGACGGCGGCACGCATTTAAGCGCCTTCCGTGAAGGTTTGTTGAAAGCGGTCAACGAATATTGCAACGGAAAATTCGAGGGCGACGACGTGCGCGAGTGCATGGTCGGTGCGGTGGCAATCCGCCTGAAAGACCCGATGTTCGAGTCGCAGACAAAAAATAAATTGGGCAACACGGAAATCCGCACCGAGTTGGTGAACAGCGTGCGTGAAGAGTTGCTGCATTTTTTCCAACGCAACAAGACGATTGCCGAAACCATCATCGCGAAGGTCAAAGACACGCAGGACTTGCGTAAGGAATTGCAGAACGTGAAAAAGCTCGCGCGCGAACGTTCCAAGGCAATCACGTTGCGCATTCCGCAGTTGAAAGATTGCAAAAACCATTTCGACAAGAAGAAGGAAAAAGGCAAAGGCACGATGGTTTTTATTTGCGAAGGTCAGTCGGCAGCCGGTTCCATCACGAGCTGTCGTGACGTGAATAATCAGGCGGTGTTCGTGCTCAAAGGCAAGCCGCTGAACGTCTGGGATCTCAAGCGCGACGTGATGTATAAAAACGACGAGATGTATAATCTCATGCAGGCTTTGAACGTCGAAGACACGACGGACAGTTTGCGTTACGAAAAAGTAATTCTCGCAACCGACGCGGATGTAGACGGCATGCACATCCGCAACTTGATGATCACCTATTTCTTCAAGTTCTTCGAGCAACTCGTCCACGAAGATCGCATCTGGGTTTTGGAAACGCCCTTGTTCCGCGTGCGCAACAAGCAGGAAACAATTTATTGCTACAGCGAAAACGAGCGTGACGCGACGTCCGCCAAACTCGGCGGCAAACCGGAGATTACGCGCTTCAAAGGCTTGGGCGAAATTTCGCCGAAGGAATTTCAACAATTCATCGGCAAGGAAATGCGTTTGAGCAAAGTGGAATACGCGCCGCGCGCCGAGTCCGGCCAGATCTTTGATTTCTACATGGGCAAGAACACGCCGGAACGCAAAGATTACATCATGGAAAAACTCGTGGTGCCGGTTGAAGAATAATTTCCAAAACTTTTACCAATGTCAGACAAGAAAAAGAAAGACTCCGGCCAGCCGGAATTGCCCATCGAGAACTTGCAACCCGCCGCGCCGGTGGAAGCCAAACGCAAAAAATCCGCCGACACGAACGGCGAGCAGCACGTCGTGGCCGAAGCGGTTGAAGCCATCGCGCACAAGCCGTTTGATCCGAAAAAACTCGGCGTCGGTTTGCACACGCGCGTGGATCGCGGGTTTTTGGATTACGCGAGCTACGTCATCCGCGACCGCGCGATTCCGAATCTTGCGGACGGTTTGAAGCCGGTGCAACGGCGCATCTTGTGGGCGTTGCACGAGAAGGACGACGGACGTTTCATCAAGGTCGCCAATGTCGTTGGTCACACGATGCAATATCATCCGCACGGCGACGCGTCCATCGGTGACGCGTTGGTAGTATTGGCGAATAAGCGTTATCTCATCGAAGGCCAGGGAAATTATGGCAATATTTTTACGGGCGACCCGGCGGCAGCCTCGCGCTACATCGAATGTCGTTTGACGGAGCTCGCGCGCACGGAAGTTTTCAACGACTCCATCACCGATTTCATTCCAAGCTACGACGGTCGCAACAAAGAGCCGGTGACGTTGCCGTGCAAACTGCCGCTCACGCTGATGCTCGGCACGGAAGGCATCGCAGTTGGTTTGAGCGCGCGGATTCTGCCGCACAATTTCCCTGAGTTACTCGAAGCGCAAATCGCGATTCTCAAGAAGCAGCCGTTCAAATGTCTGCCGGATTTTCCGACGGGCGGGCTGATGGATGCGCGCGATTATCAAGACGGCAAAGGTTCGGTCAAAGTTCGCGCTAAAATAAAAACGAAGGACGAATCCACCGTCGTCATCAAAGAAATTCCGCCGACCACGACGACCGAATCGCTCATCGCTTCGATTGAAGACGCGGTGCAAAAGGGAAAATTAAAAGTCAAATCTATCAACGATTTTACGTCGGAAACGGTGGAGATTGAAATCCGCTGTCACGCGGGCGTGGACGCGGAGAAGTTGATTGATGCGCTGTATGCGTTCACCGATTGCGAAGTTTCCATCGCGAGCCGCATCGTCGTCATCAAAGACAATCGTCCAGTCGAGTTGACCGTGTCGGAAATTTTGCAGGAGAACACCGATCAGCTCGTGCGCATTCTGAAACGCGAACTTGAGTTGAAGGAGAAAAACCTGCTCGACGAGCTGCATTACCGCACGCTGGAACGCATCTTCATCGAGGAGCGCATTTACAAAAAGATCGAGTCATGCAAGACGAACGAAGCGGTTATCGCCAGTGTTTATGATGGTTTTAAGCCGTTCAAAAAGGAATTGATCCGCGACATCGTGGACGCGGACGTGGAAAAACTGCTGCAAGTCCGCATCCGCCGGATTTCGCTTTTTGACATCAACAAGCATCGCGAGGAGATGGAGAAGACGAAGGCGGAGTTGGACGAGACGCGCAAGCATCTCAAAGGCCTGACGAAATATGTCATCAGCCATCTCGAAGCGTTGCTGGAAAAATACGCTAAGATTTATCCGCGTCTGACGACCAAGTCCGCGCGCCACGAGGAAGTGGATGTGAAGGCCGTCGCGTTCAAGTCGTTCAAGGTCGCCTACGACCGCGAGACCGGCTACGTCGGCTACAAAGTTTCGGGCGAAGAATTCAAATTAGAGTGCACCAAGTTCGATAAAATTCTCCTCGTGTTCCGCGACGGCACTTACAAGGTCACGGAGTTGCCGGAGAAATTATTTGTCGGGCAGGAATTATTTTATTGCGACCTGCCGGACCGCGAAAAAGTTTTCACCTGCGCCTACACCGACCGCGAAGCGAGCTATCTCAAGCGGTTCACCTTTGGCGGCACGATTCTGGACAAAGTCTATTCGTGCATCCCGGAAAAATCGCGCATCCTGTATTTCGCGCCGGACACGCCGAAGACGCTTTACATCCGCTACAAGCCCGCGCCGCACCAGAAAATCTCGCAACAGACCTGCGATCCGTCGCAGGTTGAGGTGAAAAATCCGCGCACGCTGGGCCGGCAGATTTCCATCAAGGACATTTCGTCCGTGACCGCCGAGCCAACGCGCGGTTGGGACGAAAAGGCGGCAACGACGCAAATTGTATTTGCCTAAACGGTTTGCCGACCACGTTCTGGACTTGAGATTCGACTGGTTGGTGATTGGAATTTCCATTGCACATCGCCGCCCGAAATGGGAAAATAATGCCAGATTTATAATTAGAACTATTCTAAACATGACGCTAAAAGCCAACATCGGAACCGAATCGCTGGTAAAAATATTTTCACAGTCCGAAGCCGCCTCGTTGCAGCCTAGGTGGCTTGCGCCCGTGCGCAAGGCCGGCATCGCCAGCTTTGCCGCCCTGGGTTTTCCCAAGTTGAGCGACGAAGATTGGCGCTTCACGAATGTCTCCTCCATCGCGCAACTACCGTTCACGCTTGCCACCCAAGTCGCCGTCAACGGCGCCGAGTCCAAGCTGATTGCGGAATCGGTTTTTGACAAGCTGCCCGGCCATCGGCTGGTGTTCGTGAACGGATTTTTCTGCGCCAAACTTTCCAACATCAAGCCTGTCAGCGGCGGCGTGCGGATTGAAAATCTTTCGGCCACACTCGCGAACGATTCTGCGCTCATCGAAAAGCATCTCGGCAAATACGCCCACACCGCGAACAACACTTTCGCCTCGTTGAATCAGGCGTTTTTCACTGATGGCGCATTTATCTTTGTGCCGAAAGGTGTGGAAGTCGCTGAACCGGTGCAACTCATTTATATTTCTTCGGCGAAGCAGATTGGTGAAACAATTTTGCCGCGCAATCTCATAATTGCCGAGGCGAACAGTAAATTGACCGTTGTCGAAAGCTATCTCAGCACGGGCAATGTGGCTTACTTCACGAACGCGGTGACGGAAATTTTTGCGGGCGACAATGCGAATGTAGAACACGTCAAACTGCAAGACGAAGCAACGGATGCGTATCACATCGCGACCATCGCGGGCGAGTTTGGCCGCGCGAGCAATGTAAGTGTTCACTCCATTGCCTTGGGCGCAAAAATTTCGCGCAACAACATCCGCACGAATCTCGCGGGCGAAGGTCTCGAATGTATTTTGAACGGACTTTACCTGACGAAGGACGAGCAGCTCGCCGACCATCACATGATTGTCGAACACGCGCAGCCGCATTGCGCGAGCCATGAATATTTCAACGGAATTTTGGACGACAAATCTAAAGGCGTTTTTCACGGCCGTATTTTGGTGCGTGAAATCGCGCAGAAGACGGATGCAAAGCAGACGAACAAAAATTTACTGCTCTCCGATGACGCGACGGCGGACACAAAGCCGCAATTGGAGATTTACGCAGACGATGTGAAATGCACCCACGGTGCAACCATCGGTCAGTTGAATGCGGAGAGTATTTTTTATCTGCGTTCGCGCGGGATGAGTTTGGACACGGCGAAACAGATGTTGATCCACGCGTTCGCGGGCGAAATTATTGAACGTATCAAATGCGAACCAGCGCGCGAAGTCATTGATAAGCTAGTGTGGGACCGCTTGGAAGCGCATCCTCACCTGCTGGGCAAATAATCCGAAAATGTTCGACGACATCAACGACCTTTATCAGCAAGTCATTCTTGATCATTGCAAGCATCCGCGCAATTTTCATGAGATGCCGCAATGTTCGTGTTCGGCGCAGGGGTTTAATCCGTTGTGCGGCGATAATCTAAAATTATTTCTGACGCTGGATGGTGATGTAATTAAGGACGCAAGTTTCACCGGCTCGGGCTGCTGTATTTCCAAGGCTTCCGCGTCATTGCTCACCGACAATGTGAAAGGCAAAACCAAAGCCGAGGCGGAAAAGACGTTTGAACAGGTGCGCGACATGATCACGACCGGCACCGTCAATGGCGATGTCGGCAAGCTCGCGGTGTTCGCAGGCGTTTACAAATATCCGGCGCGCGTGAAGTGTGCGATTCTGGCGTGGCATGCGCTCATCGGTGCGCTCAGAGGTGAGGCCGCGCCCGTCAGCACGGAAAACGAGCAGACGTGATTTGATTTTTGCCGCCGTAACGACGAAGATATTTTTATTATGAGTGAACAAAAGATTTTGACCCGCGACGTGGAAGCCTCCGTCGTTCCCATCGGCACCAAGGTCACGCTGCAAAAAGGCGAGACGGCGCACATCACGCAATCGCTCGGCGGCAGTTTCACCGTGATCGTGAATGGGAACATGTTCCGCATCGGCGAAAAGGACGCGGACGCTTTGGGCATCGAAGCCAAAGTTGCGCCCGCTGGTTCGCCCACCGCCACGCCGAGCGGCCCGCTGACGCAGGAAGAATTGGAAAAGAAAGTCTGGGAGCAGCTCAAGACCTGTTACGACCCGGAAATTCCCGTGAACGTCGTGGACCTCGGTTTGATTTACGACTGTCATCTCACGCCCATCGGCGCGGATAATTACAAAGCCGATGTGAAGATGACGCTGACCGCGCCCGGTTGCGGCATGGGTCCGGTGCTCGCGCAGGACGTGCAGAACAAACTCATCTCGCTCGAACCGATTGACGAAGCCAACGTCGAACTCGTCTGGGATCCCCCGTGGAATCAGGGCATGATGACCGAAGCGGCGAAACTGCAACTGGGTTTGCTCTAAAATTTAATTAGGAAGACAGGAACAAAATTCCTGCTTTACTGCTTTCATTATTATTCAAAATGACTGACTGGACATCATTGCGTAAAGACTTCCCGATTCTGCATCAGCAAGTCCACGGCAAGCCGCTGGTTTATTTCGACAACGCCGCCACGTCGCAAAAACCCCGCAGCGTCATTGATGCGCTCGTGCATTATTACGAACGCGACAACGCCAATGTCCATCGCGGCATTCATGAATTGAGCAACCGCGCCACGAACGCCTTCGAAGCCGCGCGCACCCGCTCCGCCAAATTCATCAATGCGAAATCGGCCGACGAAATTATTTTTACGCGCGGCACGACGGAAGGAATCAATCTCGTTGCCGCTACTTGGGGCGCGAAAAATCTCAAGGCGGGCGATGTGATTCTGCTCACCGAATTGGAACATCACAGTAATCTTGTGCCGTGGCAGATGCTCGCGCAAAAAACCGGTGCGAAAATTACCTACATTCCCGTCACCGGGGACGACGGCGTTTTGGATTTGTCAAAACTCGATTCGCTGCTCACGCCGCAGGTGAAAATGTTTTCGATGGTTCACATCTCAAACTCGATGGGTGTCGTGAATCCCGTGGAAGAACTTTGCGCGCGCGCACGCAAGCTCGGCATCGTCACGCTCGTGGACGGCGCGCAGAGCGCCGGGCATCTGCCGGTTGACGTTCAGGCCATCGGGTGCGACTTCTTTGCGTTCTCCGGCCACAAGATTTGCGGGCCCACCGGCATCGGCGTCTTGTGGGGCCGGCAGGAAATTCTCGAAACCATGCCGCCTTATCAAGGTGGTGGCGAAATGATTTTATCCGTCGGCTATCACAAGACGGAATTCAAGCACGCGCCGCATCGCTTCGAAGCTGGCACGCCGGACATTTCCGGCCCTATCGGTTTGCACGCGGCGATGGATTATCTCGACGCGATTGGCCGCGCGAACATATGGCAACATGATCAGGAACTCGCCAACTACGCGGCGGAAAAATTATCCGCGCTGAAAAATATCCGTATCTTTGGCCCGAAAAAAAATCGCGCCGGCTTGGTCAGTTTTCTGTTGAAGGACGTGCACGCGCACGATGTGGTAACGCTCGCAAATCAAGGCGGCGTGGCGTTGCGTGGCGGGCATCATTGCACGCAACCGCTGATGCACAAATTGGGCGTGGAATCCACTGCGCGAGCCAGTTTCTATTTTTACAACACAAAAGCGGAAGTGGACGTGTTCATCGAAGTCATCAAAGAGATTCAAAAGTTCTTCGCGGCCTAAAAGTAGCTGGAAGCGCGGTTCACATTTGATACCTTGGGTTGAATCATGCGAATCCTCGCTCTCGATCATGGAACCAAGCGCATCGGCGTCGCCGTGAGCGACGAAACCAAAACCATCGCGCAGCCGCTCGAATTTATTCTCGCGGAGCCGTTCGCAGATTTTCTTGCGCGCCTAAAAAAAATTCTCATTGAGAAGGAAGTGGATCTGATTCTCATCGGCAATCCGCGCAATATGGACGGCAGTTACGGCCCGGCGGCGCAAAAAGTGCAGACCTTTGTCGGCGTTTTAAAAACCGCCATCACCGTGCCGATAAAATTGTGGGACGAACGCCTGACAAGTTCGCAGGCGAACAAAATTTTGATCCAAGGCGGCGTGCGGCGCGACCAGCGCAAAGAGAAAGTAGATAAAATGGCGGCGGCAATTTTATTGCAGAGCTATTTGGACGGGATTTAAGCCACCGATGAAACTCTCCGAAATGCGCGAACTGCTGGCGCGGCGGGACATCCAGCTCACGAAATCGCTGGGCCAGAATTTTCTCCACGATGCACACCAGTTGGAACGCATCGCCGCCGCTGCCGAACTTTCCCGGACCGACAAAGTTTTGGAAATTGGCCCCGGCCTCGGCCCGCTCACGGAACTGCTTTTGCAAAAAGCTGGCGAAGTTCTCGCCATCGAAATGGACGGCCGGCTGGTCGAAGTTTTATGCGAGCGCTTTGCGGAACAACTCGCATCGAATTCTGCCCCGCAACTTGAATTGCATCACGACGACGCGTTGAAGTTTTTGCAGCGCGAACCGCGCGACTGGTGCGACTGGAAGCTCGTCGCGAACCTGCCTTATTCCGTCGCCTCGCCGATTCTGGTGGAACTCGCCGCCGGCGTGCGCGCGCCAAAGATGATTGTCGTCACGCTCCAACTGGAAGTCGCGCAGCGGCTCATGGCGCCGACGGACGATGACCATTACGGCATCCTGACGTTGCTCGTGCAGCTCGATTTCCAACCGCGCGGCTGGTTCAAGATTCCGCCGGGCTGTTTTTTCCCGTCGCCGGAGGTGGACTCCGCCTGCGTCTGCCTCGTGCGCCGCGCGACGCCGTTGCTTGCAGAGGAACAGCGCGAAGCCTTCCGCCGCATCGTGAAAAAATCGTTTTCCCAGCGCCGGAAGATGATGCTGAAATTATTGAAGCAGGACTGGCCGAAGGAGAAACTTGAGGCCGCGTTCACTAGGTTGAACATTTCGTTCCTAGAGCGCGCGGAGAAATTGAGTCTGGAACAATTCGTCGCACTCACAAAAAAAATTCTGGAAGCCGACTGAGCTTGTCGCGCCGAGGCAGCAACTTCAGACGTTGAATTTGAACAGCAGCACGTCGCCGTCTTTAACGACGTATTCTTTGCCTTCCATGCGATACAAACCTTTTTCGCGCGCGGCGGCAACGGAACCGAGTTTCACCAAATCGTCGTAAGCCACAGTTTCGGCCTTGATAAAGCCGCGTTCGAAATCCGAGTGAATGACGCCCGCCGCTTTCGGCGCAGTGTCGCCGTTGTGAATCGTCCACGCGCGCACTTCTTTTTCGCCCGCCGTAAAATACGTCCGCAGTCCGAGCAGATGATACGTCGCGCGGATGAGCGCGCCGACGCCGGATTCTGAAACGCCGAGTTCCTTCAGAAATTCCTTCGCCTCGGCGTCGGACAAATCAATCAGGTCGCTTTCGATTTGCGCGCTGATGACGACAGCTTCGCAGGCGAAATGATTTTTTGTGTATTCGCGGACTTTGAGAACGAAGGGGTTTTGGTCGGCAGTGGCTAAATCGCTTTCCTTCACGTTGCAAGCGAAGATGGTTGGCTTGTCGGTCATCAACCAGAACAAACGGGAAATGGCTTTTTCTTCGGGTGTGAGTTCGAGTGTGAGCGCGGGTTTGCCGGCGTTGAGGTGCGGCTCGATTTTTTTCAACACGGCTTCTTGCGCGAGCGCTTCCTTGTCGCCGCGCTTGGCGTCTTTGGCAATGCTGGCAAGGCGTTTCTGCACGGCTTCCAAATCGGACAGCACGAGTTCGGTGGTGATGACTTCGATGTCGCGCACGGGGTCAACACTGCCCGCGACGTGATGAATGTCGGCGTCCTCGAAGCAGCGGACGACTTGCACAATCGCATCCACTTCGCGGATGTGCGTGAGAAATTTATTGCCGAGACCTTCGCCTTGCGACGCGCCTTTGACGAGGCCGGCGATGTCCACGAACTCGATTGCGGCAGGAATGACGACGCCGGTCTTGGCGATGTTCTGCAACACTTGCAGCCGCGCGTCGGGGACGGTGACGATGCCGACGTTCGGATCAATGGTGCAGAACGGATAGTTTGCGGCCTCGGCCTTGCGCGTGCGCGTGACGGCATTGAACAGGGTTGATTTGCCGACGTTGGGCAGTCCGACGATTCCAGCTTTGAGCATAAATTATTTGTTTTTGGCATCAGCCGCGCGCGATTCCTGCGCCGCTTGATACCGGTTGTGTTTGGCCAGTTGCCACGCCATGTGCGTGCCTTGGATGAGGGCGAAAATCAGAAGACAGACGCCGGAAAAATGTTGCAGGCGCAGCAGCGTCTTCTCGCTCATCCGCCCGTGGCCGCGCGAGACGCCAAAGCTCAACGCGGTGAACCAGGTGCTTGTGCCGAGCAGCACGCCGCCGACGCACGCGGACTTGGCGGCAAAAGAATCCACGTCCACCCAGTCGCGCGCCATGAGATTCGCCGCAAGGACAATCCAAAAAAGCAGCACGCCAAGATTGCCCAGCACGCGCGCGAAGCCGGTCATGTAGGCGGAGTGCGGATGAAATTTCTGCTCGATGGTCGTCTCAATTTTTTCCGAAGCCGCGTTGAGCTTGGTCGGCACATGAACGGACTGGGCGAGCAGAAATTTGCAGCCGATGAACAGGATGAAGACGAAGCTGAACAACTGCATAAAAGCCTGCGCGATGCCGTGGTCAAAAATCGAGGAAAAGCCCGTGAACGAAAAGGCGCAATAAAGCGTCTCCATCGTCGCCGCGCCCAGACCGATGAGCAGCGCCCAGACGAAGCCGCGCTGCGCGCCTTCGTTGAGAATGGTCAGGTTGATCGGCCCGAACGGGATCGAGGAAAAAATCAGGCTGCAAAAATAGCCCGTCAGCGCGGCCAGCAAAATGGGATGCGTGTCGGCCATTTAAGTTGCCGTTTCCGATTCATCCTCGTCCTCGATTTCCTTGCGCCACGCGCGGGAAATGTGCGGACGCACAAAACCGTAAACCAGATAGCCGGTAAAAAATAGCGGCAGGACGTAATATAAAATTTTCTCGCGCAAAACAAACAGGCTGCCGACAAACAGCACAATCACTATAAATTTCAAAAATGTCGTGGACGAACGGATGCCCAGCGACTTGAAGCTGGGGTAACGCACTTCGCTCACCATCATTGCCGAAAGAAAAACCAGCACGACCGGCAGCAGATAACCCCAGTGGCCAAGGTCTTTTTCCTTCTCGTTCAATTTGATGATGAACAGCGTCAGCGACGCGACGAGGCCGGCGGCGGACGGAATCGGGAAGCCAAGAAAATCTTTGCCCGCGCCGGGAAGATTCATCGCGGAGAGACAATTGAAACGCGCCAACCGGAACGCGCCGCAGATGAGATAAATTGAGGCGATGAACCAGCCGATTTGCGTGTATTCATCCGGCAACGCACTGCGCAACACGACGCGATGCACGAGAAACGCGGGCGCAACGCCAAAGGAAATCAAATCGGCCAGCGAATCAAATTCGCGGCCGAAGGGACTTTCGTGTCCGCCCATGCGCGCGACGCGACCGTCGAACAAATCAAAAATGCACGCGAGCAAAATCGCGGCGAGTGCGAACTTGATGGGCATCCAATCCACATGACCATTCAAGTCGGGCGTTAGATTCGCTTCGACGATTTTGGTCAGCGCCACGAAGCCGCAAAACAGATTGCCCGCTGTCAGCAGGTTCGGCAGAAAATAAATTTTCAGCTTCTCGCCTTCGGGTGGCGTCGCAGTTTTTTGCGGTGTGTCAGCCATAATTTATTCAAACGCTGCCAGCACCGTGAGTCCGCCAACGACGCGGTCGCCGAGTTGCACTTTTACTTTTGAATTCATGGGCAGATAGACATCCACGCGCGAACCGAATTGAATCAGGCTAACGCGTTCGCCGCGCAGAACGGGATCATTCTGCGAAACAAACGGCACGATGCGGCGCGCGATGAGGCCGGCGATGAGGCGCATGCCGACTTTCGTTTCGCGCGGATCAACAGATTCGATGCCGATGAGGACATTTTCGTTGAACTTTGCGCAATCGGCGCGCATGGCGTTGAGATATTGGCCGGGCGTGTGTTTGAAAAACGCGATGCGCCCCGTCACCGGCGCGTTCTGAACGTGAACATCGAACACGGAAAGAAAAATGGAGATGCGACGACATTCGCCGCCCATGAAATCGGTTTCGGTTGTGGTATCAATCGTGTCCACTTTACCGTGACCGGGAGCGATGACGAGGCCGGGGCCGGTGGGCGGTAACGGGTCCGGGTCGCGGAAAAAATAAAACGTGAAGATGACGAACAACGCCCACAAAACGCTGAGCGTCACCGCCTGCGTGACGATGAAGCTGCCGATGTGCGCCGCCAACCACGCCACCAGCAGCAGCGCCAGCACGCCCGCGCCGGAGATGGCAATCAATTTCAACGCGGCGGCGGAAGCTTTTCCAGAGTGTTTCACGCGAACAGAATAATTTTTTACGGCGTCACTTGCAATTCGGCATTTTCAGTGCAATTTGAAACCCGCCGCAAAGAAAGGCGGCACGAACACTGAAATTAAAATAACTATGTCATTACAAACACCTGACCTCACGCAATTCCCGCCGCGCAGTCCGCGCGTGCGCCTCGGCGGCTACGCCATTTTGCCGCGCATGTTGGACAAAGGCCGCGCCACCCTGGCGGGCAAGAACGGCGAATATCATTACGCCTGCCCGCTCGACCAGCGGTTTCTGGAGTTCGCCGGCATCGACGCGGAAGCCTTGAAAAAGGAACTCACCAAGAGCGACACGGAAGTGCTCGCGTGGATTGAGAAGCACGCGAAACATAAACGCACCGCGCCGGAAATCATCGCATGGTCGAACTGGCAAGAAAACCGCTCGCCCGATAATCCGGAAGGCCGCGAATATTTCAACGGCATCCACAAAGCCGTAGCGCCCACGCGCACGGACATCACGACGTGGTTCGAGGTGCTGGACGCGGACGACTTCGCAAGCTTCGGCGGCAAGGCTTAAAAAGTTCTCGAATAAAACTAAAAGGCACGGAGCTATTCGCTCCGTGCCTTTCTTGGTTTCAGATTTATTACGCCGTGGCCGTAGCCGCTTCGGTTTTCCACGCGGAGATGTTTTCAATGCGCTGCCGGCGCTTGCTGCCGTGCAGTTCAAATTCCACTTCGTCGCCGACCTTGCGGTTGACCAAGGCCATCGCAATCGGCGTGAGATAGCTGATGATGCCGTGGTCGGGATCGGAATCCCACGCGCCGAGAATCGTGAAGGTCTCGGTCTGGTTAGTCGCGGGATCGGCCACCTGCACAATCGTCCCCGGTCCGACAACTTCAGTGCTGGCGTTGGCAAAATCCTGTCCGCGCGCGCGGTTGAGCGCGGCTTCGAGGTCTTCCTTCTGGCGCATCAAAATTTTCTGCATCTCTTTCGCGGCCTTGTATTCGTGATTCTCGCGCAAATCGCCGTAGCTGCGCGCGATGGCGATTTCCTTGGAGTTCGCCGGAATTTTTTTCTCGACGAGTTCCTGATACTCGGCGCGGCGGCGTTCGAGGCTTTCCCACGAGACGAGCAGGCCGGCTTCCTGCTTGGTCTGTTCGCCGCTGACGAGCGATTGCACGGCGGGATGCGCCTTGACGAGCCGCGCGAGCAGCGAACGCTTGTCCATGTCGTCAAACACGGGCGACAATTTCAGCGCGCGGGTCAAATCTTTTACGACTTCGATGTCCGCCGTGGAAGTGAGTTCCACAATCAACGCCTGATCTTCGAGAATAAAATCGCGCAAACGGTTCGAGCGTTTTTCCTGAAACTGGTCGCGTTCCATGGAGGTCAGCATGGCGCGAAAAACTTCCGGACCAAGGATGTCCACAAAATCTTCCGTGCGTTCGCGACCGAACCACAAAAGCAATTCGCTGCTGGCGGTGTGCTGATTGATGAGCTTGGCGAGCGTTTCCTTGAGCAAAGCGAGTTTGCCATCGTGAATGAGCACGCTGACGATTTCCTTGGCGAGCTTGGCGGAAACGAAATTGAGCGCGCTGCGGAACACTTCCACCCATTTTTCGGGATACGCGGTCTTGAAAGATTCCAACGCGCGATGATGTTTCGCAGCGGGAATGGATTCAATCAGCGGACCAAAGCGGATGCCATCCTGCGCCCAGATTTGCGCGACGGAAATTTCATCCACGCCCGCCGGCAAACCAGCGGCTTCGCGCAATTCATCGCGCGCAAACACGGCTTCCAGCGCCACCGCCGGTTGCGTGCGTTGATGCGAAGCGATGTCGGGATTCAACGCGGCGATGACTTCATTCGCCGCGGCCGCTTTGTCTTTCAAATCGGAAATGCCCTTGAGGATTTCGGCCACCACGAGGATGCGCGCCTTAAGACCTTTGGCTTTGCGGAAGTCGGCAAGCAAGCGATCTTGCAACGACGTTTCCTGCGCCTGATAAACGACCGCTTCGGTTTTCTTGAGCGGCACGATGAAGTGACCGTCCTTCTTCATTTCGCGCTTGGCGGTTTCCCACCATTTTTTCCAGTCGTCGGAAATAACGTCGGGCACGAGCACGGACTGGATTTGATCCGTCGTAGCTTTGCCACCAAAACTGTTCAGCACAATTTTGATCAAATCAATGTGATGCGCCGCGAGATGGCGGACGGCGTCGAGGTCGGTCGCCTTGCGCGCGAGGATGTGATCCTTCGGCACTGGTTTGAGCGATTCAGCGGCGAAGCCCAAGTCCATCGGATGTCCGGCCTTGCCCGGAAAATCAATCGTGAAGCGCGCGAACACTGTGTCCACCGTTTTGATGCGGCCAAAGCCCCAGCTCCGGTGCGTGCAGCAGCCGGCTTCCGCCAATTGCGCGAGCGCCGGAACGTGTTTGCCTTCAATTTTTCCCGCTGCCGCCAATTTTTCGAATTCTTCTTTCATAAAATATAAAATCGTATTTCTGTCGTCACGGATTCACTATGACTCCATTAAACGTGGTGAACGAACAAAATCCAAGACAAATTGCGGCGCGCGTTTTATCGCAGCGCCTGAACAACGGAGAATTTACCGAGAATCTCCTCGAAACGGCTCTGGCCACCGCGCGCCTTTCGCCAGCAGATCGCGGCTTGTGCCATGAACTCGTCTGCGGTGTCGTGCGCTGGCAAGCCACGCTCGACCGGCTTATCGCGCGCAAGACCACGCCCGGCCGTGAGCCGCGCCCCGCGCTCGTGAATCTGTTGCGCCTCGGCCTCTACCAGATTTTTTGGCTCGACCGCATTCCGCCGCACGCCGCCGTTCACGAAACCGTTGAGCAAGCCAAACGCTCCGGCTACGTCTCTCAATCCGGTTTCATCAACGCCATTCTCCGCGCCTATCTCCGCGAGTTTGACGAGGTGAAAAAAATTCTCGCGGACATGAAAGTCTCGCAGCCCGCGCTCGGCTGGTCACATCCCGAATGGCTCGTGGAACGCTGGCGCAAAAATTTCGGCAACGAGAAAACACGCACGCTGCTGGAATGGAATAACACGCCGCCAAAAACTTTTGCGCGCGTTAACACGTTGAAAACCGACGCCGCCAAACTAATCGAACGCTGGCGCGAGGAAAATGTGGACTACGATTTCTGCACGCGCGACTGGACAGGCGAAAATCTGGCCTTCGAATTGAAGTCGCATCCGCCGCTGAATTCGCTCGGCAGCTTTCGCGCTGGCAGTTTTTATTTGCAAGATCCCAGCACCTTGCTCGCCCCTGCTCTGCTTGGCGCACAGCCGGGTGAAAGCATTTTGGATTTGTGCGCGGCGCCCGGCGGTAAGACCACTTTCATCGCGCAGCAGATGAACAACGACGGCAAAATCATCGCGCACGACACGTTTGCCGACCGTTTGAAATTGATTCGTGAAAACTGCACGCGCCTCGGCGTGACCTGCGCCACGGCGACCGCAACTTTTAATTTTGAACCGGCAACTTTCGACCGCGTTTTGGTGGACGCGCCGTGTTCCAACACTGGCGTCATGCGTCGCCGCGTGGATTTGCGCTGGCTCATCCAACCGGCGGAAATCGAGCGTCTGCGCACGACACAACTGGTTTTGCTCAAACAGGCCGCAACGGTTTTGAAACCCGGCGGCGTCATCGTTTACAGCACGTGCAGCTTGGAGCCGGAAGAAAATTCCGATGTCGTAAAAGAATTTCTCGCGAGCAATCCAAATTATAAATTGGAAACCGAACGCCAATTATTGCCGTTTGCCGACCACGTGGACGGCGCGTATGTTGCGCGCCTAAAACATTCAAATTGATTATGGAACTGAATCTCGAAACCGATTACGCCGACCGCGCCTACACCATTCTCGCCAGCCTCGTCACGCCGCGCCCGATTGCGCTCGTCACCACCATTAGTGCTGACGGCAAGGTGAACGCTGCGCCGTTCAGCTTCTTCAATCTCATGGGCGCAAATCCGCCTATCTGCGCCTTCGCGCCGAGCGACCGCGAGAACGGCGTGCCGAAGGACACCGCGCTCAACGTCCGCGCCACGCACGAATTCGTCGTGAACCTCGTGGATGAAAAAATTGCGGAAGCGATGAATCAATGCGCCGCGTCGCTGCCGTTCGGCGAAAATGAATTGGTGCGCGCCGGACTTACGGCTTTGCCGTCGTCCATTGTAAAACCGCCGCGCATCGCGGAAGCACCCGCAAGCCTTGAATGCACCGAATGGGGCACGTTGCAAATCGGCGGCAACCGCATGGTGATTGGTTTGATTAAGCGCATTCACCTGCGCGATGAGTTTTTTGACGCGGCAACCAAGCGCGTGCGCACAGAAAAACTTTTGACCATCGGCCGCATGGCGTCGCCGCATTGGTATTGCAAAACAAACGAGCGTTTTGAAATGAAACGGCCGGACTGATTATTTCCAGTCGCCCCAGAATTTTTTAAAGCCTTGCCGTTCGCGCACGAGGCGAATTCCCTTTTCGTCATGCCAGCAAACCGAGGCGTGGCCGTGCGAAAATTTCGTTTCCCACGGCAAATGATACGCACCAGCATCGAGCCAAAGCAAATGCTCGCCCGCTTTTAAAGAGCGCGGCAGCGGAATCCGCGCAAGCTGGTCAAACGCCATGCACGTCGGACCGTGGACGACCGTCAGCACTTCCGCGCCGCCGCGTTCAGCTAATGGAACGAGCGCGTGTTGTTCCCACACGGACATCAGCGCATTCAGCGTGCGACCACCGTCGCAGATGAGTTGGCGCACACCGCGCCGTTCCTTCACGTCGAGAATTTTTATCACAAGCACACCGCTGCCCGCGCTGACCCAACGACCATTTTCCAACCAAAGCTCGCGCAGTTCGGGAAATAATTTCACCGACTGCCGCAAACTTTGCGCGAACGCAACCAAACCAAACTGACCGTCATAAATTTTGCCGCCGCGCGTGAGCACATGACGCACGGGAATTCCGCCGCCGATGTCCAAGTGCAATGGACTGAACTTCGCTGCGCGGCAAATCTTCGCCACTTCAGCAATGGCGCGCTCAAACGTCGCCACGGAAGAAATATTAGAGCGCAGATGAAAATGCACTGTTTCTACGCGGGTTTTCGCGCGTTGCAACTTTTTTAAGGCAGCAATGGCTTCGTCCGGCGCAAAGCCGAATTGCGTCGGCAACTGCGGAGTTTCCGGATCAAATTCTTCGCCGGTCAGGATGCGAACACCGCAACGCCAGTTAAGTTTTTTAGCGAGCGGCAATAGTGCGGCGAGTTCGGCGGATGAATCGAAATTGACCGACAGGTAGCACAGTTCAAATTGCGGCAGCCAGTGATGTTTGGCCGGGCCGTTGACTAAAATATTTTCCGGCGCAAAACCTTCGGCAAGTGCGGCGCGCAGTTCAAATTCGCTGACGACCTCGACGCCGCGACCCTGCTCGCGCCACCAGCGCAACAGCGGCGCGACGGGTTGCGTTTTGCATGACAGCCAATGGCGAAATAAGATTTTTGGTTTTGAATTTTGCGTTTGGGATTGGAAACCAGCAGAAACGAGTTCGGTGTCCAATTCAGAAATCCGTTCCGCGATGGGTAGCGCCGAAAAAATATAGAGCGGCGGCGGCGTAGAAAGCGAAAGCGCCTCGCGAACGAGGCGCTTCCAGAATTCAATCGTCTCCGGCGAATGACCAAAATTGAGCGCAGCCGGAGTCTTCATGGTGGCAGTCCGGCACGGACTTCACATGCCCATGATTTGATAGCCGCCGTCAACGTAGATGACTTGGCCAGTGATCGCCGCCGCGCCGTCGCTGGCCAGGAAAACACCGGACGCACCAAGTTCTTCGGGCGTGCAGGTGCGCTTGAGCGGTGCGTGGGCTTCGTAATGCTTGATCATTTCACCGAAACCGGAAATGCCGCGCGCGGCGAGCGTGTTGACGGGGCCGGCGCTGATGCAGTTCACGCGGATTTTTTTCGGACCCAAATCATTAGCAAGATAGCGCGTGCTGGCTTCGAGCGAGGCTTTGGCGACGCCCATGACATTGTAGTGCGGCACGACTTTTTCCGCGCCGTAATAACTCATCGCCACGATGCTGCCGCCGTCGGGCATCAACGGCGCCGCTCCGCGCGCGAGGGCGACGAGCGAATACGCGCTGATGTCGTGCGCGATGCGATACGCTTCGCGGCTGGTATTGATGAATTCGCCTTCGAGCGCATCTTTCGGCGCAAACGCGACGGAGTGCAGGAGCAAATTTAATTTGCCAAATTTCTCGCCAACGGTTTTGAAAACATTCGCGATGTCTTCATCCTTCGTCACGTCGCACGGCAAAATCAACGTGTCCGCGCCGAAAGTGCCGGCGAGTTCCTCGACGTTGTCCTTGAGGCGTTCGCCTTGATACGTGAACGCCAGTTTCACGCCTTCCTTGGCCCATGCCTGCGCGATGGCCCACGCGATGGAACGTTTGTTGGCGACGCCGAAGACAATCCCGGTTTTTCCTGCGAGCAATGACATAAGTGAGTATTCGTTGATGTTTGAATCGTTGAACCAAAAGGATGTTAAATCGTTTTCACCCGCGCGTGCAAAGAAAATTCACAGCCTCGACTCGCACGTGGAAAATATTTATTCTGCGGCGATGGACACCAATGTCATTGCCGACGGCCTCATCCAGTATCTGATGCTGGTCGCGCTGCTGACCTTTCACGAATACGGCCACGCTTGGACCGCGTGGAAATGTGGCGACGACACCGCGCGCCTTCAAGGCCGCGTCTCGCTCAATCCCGTCGCGCACATAGATCCGATTGGCACGGTGGCATTGCCATTACTGATGATTTTCATGCCAGGCGCAGGCAGATTTCTCATTGGCTGGGCCAAACCGGTGCCGGTGAATCCTTACAATCTCAATCATCCGAAACGTGACGACATTCTCGTGACGATGGCTGGGCCGGCGATGAACTTACTTCTCGCCATCGGCCTCGTGGCTTTGGCGCGCGTCGGCGTGATGCTTCATTCCGGCCAAATGATTGATTTCTGCATTCAGGCCGCGGGGTTGAGTCTCGTGCTTTGCTTTTTCAACCTGATTCCCGTGCCGCCGCTGGATGGTTCACACGTTTTGCGGGTGGCGACCGGTATGAGTCACGAGACCTACGCCAACTTCGCGCGCTTCGGTTTCATCATCATCATCGTGCTGCTGCAAATTCCGCCGGTGCGGATGGCGCTTGGCTTTGTGACCTACGGCACACTGGATTTTCTGGCGCGAATTTTCGGCGTGGGCTGATTAAAAAATCTCGCCCGCAAAACCCTGCTGCCGCAGCGCCTCAAACAAAACCAGCGCCACGCAGTTCGACAAATTCAGCGAACGCGATTCCGCATTGAACATCGGGATGCGCAACCAATTGTCGCGGTGCTGCTCCAAAAGTTGTTTCGGCACGCCTGCCGTTTCACGACCGAAAATCAGATAATCATCCGGCGAAAATTTTGCGTCACTGTAAAGTTTTGGCCCGCCGCATTCCACAAACCACAACTTTGAAGTCGCCGGAACTTTTTCCACGAATGCACTCCAGTTCTTCCAGCGCTGCCACGTTACCTGTTGCCAATAATCCATGCCCGCGCGCTTGAGTTGCGCATCATCCAGCTTGAAACCAAACGGCTCGATGAGATGCAGCACGGATTTCGTGGCCGCGCACAACCGCGCCACGTTGCCCGTGTTTGGCGGAATCTCCGGTTCAAGCAAGACGATGTTCATGGCGATTTATTCTTCAGCCTCAACTTGGTTTCGCGCTTTAGTAGCTTTGCGTCCGCGTGTTGAATAATAAACTTTCCACAACACCAAGCCGTGCGCGGGCGCGCTCATGCCCGCCACGCGGCGGTCAGCTTTAGCGAGCATTACTTCAACTTCGGCCGGCGAAAATTTGCCCATGCCGACTTGAATCAATGTGCCCACGATGCCGCGACACATCTTGTAAAGAAACCCGTCGCCTTCGATGATGAAAGTGAGTTGCGCGCCGGATTTTTTGATTTCGCAACGCGTCAAATTTCGCACCGTCGTCGTGCGCTTGTAACCGGGATTCGCCGCGAAAGATTGAAAGTCACGTTCACCGACAAATAATTTCGCCGCCGCGCGCATCGCTTTCAAATCCAGTTTACGCGGAACGTGCCACGCCGTGTGGCGCACCAGCGGGTTCATCCCAACCGAACTCCAGACGAAGTAACGATACTGCTTGCCCGTCGCGTCGAAGCGCGCATGAAACTTAGCCGGTTTGCGCACCGCGGACTGCACACGAATGTCGTGCGGCAACAGCGAATTGATGGCGATGGGCAGACGCGCGGGTGGAATCCGCTGCACCTCGACCGCCGGGACTTCAAAATGTGCAACCATACCGAGCGCATGAACGCCGGTGTCCGTGCGGCTGGAACTGTGCAAACGCGGCGCGCTCGGAAATAATTTCGCCAGCGCTTCCTCGACGCGTTGCTGCACACCCAGGCCGATGCGCTGCCACTGCCAGCCTTGATACGCCGTGCCGTCGTAGGCGATGACGAGATTGTATTTAATTAGCGCAGGCATTTTTTCAGTTCGAAAACAGCTTCGGCCAGTTGCGCTTTGGCAATCGTCAGCGGCGGCGTGAAGCTGATGACGTTGGCATGCTCGCCTTCCGGCAAGAAAATAAAACCGCGATGCAAAAGTTTTTTAATGGCGGTCAAGGCTGCTTCGGTCGCGGGCTTGCCGTTTGGCAGTGTCAGTTCCACGCCAGCCATCAAGCCAATTCCGCGCGGTGAACAAATGACTTGGGACTTGGGACTTGGGACTTGGGACAACTCGGCCAAAAGAAATTTTCCCAGCTCAGCGGCGCGTTCCGGTAGTTTCAGTTTTTTAATTTCTAAAATTTGCGCGAGCGCCATCGCGCAGCCGACAGGATGACCGAGGAAGGTGCTGGTGTGAATCGCCTCGCCGGTCGCGGCCGGCCACGCGACGTCCATGAGGTCGGCGCGGCCGACGCACGCGGAAAGGGGAAAGCCGCCGGTCAGCGCCTTGCCGAGACAAATCAAATCGGGAACCACGCCGCTGTGTTCACACGCGAACCATTTGCCGGTGCGGCCAAAGCCGGTGTAAATCTCGTCGAGGATGAGCAGCGCGCCGTGTTCGTCGCACAGTTTGCGCAGCAGTGGCAGAAATTCCGGCGGCGGGAGGTTGATGCCGCCGCGCGCCTGAACTGGCTCGACAAGCATCGCGCCAATTTTTTGGCGGCGGAGAGTTCGGCGTAGCGCCAATTCCAGCGGCGGCAAATCAGTTTTGGCGAGGGGAAATTTGGCGAAGTGGCCGAACGCGCGCAGTTGCGAGCGGAACGGATTGCGGAAGTGTTCGCGGTGCGTCGCGTTGAGCGCGCCGTAGCCGAGCCCGTGATAACCGCCCGCGAAGGCGATGACGCCACTTTTTCCCGTCGCGAGCAGCGCCGTCTTGAGGGCGGATTCCACGGCCTCGAAACCGGAGTTGCTGAAAATGACCTTGCCAGTTTTTAATTTTGGCGCGTCTGCCCAGCGCTCAAAAGTAAGACGGCTCAATTCGCGCGCGAGCTGGGCCTTGAGCACGTGCGGATGCACGTCGCCCATCGCATGCAGGAGCTTGCCCATTTGCCGTTGGCCGGCGCGAACGACTTTTGGATTCGCGTGGCCGGCGGCGGCGACGCCGAACGCGGCGGTGAGATCGAGATACTTTTTGCCGTTGGCATCCCAAACGTGAACGCCGCGGGCGCGCTCCCAGACAATCGGCCACGAGCCGTCGGGTTCGACGAAAAGAATGTTTCGCGATTCGTAATCGCGGAGGAGCTGGAGCGTTTGCCGCGCAGTCATTTTAATTCAACCGCACGTCGGCGGGCTGGCCGGGACGCGCGTCGGCCGCGTCCGCCGGGGAAATTTTTGCCTCGATCATGAAGACCAAATTCGCGCGCGTCTCGCGGCTGTAAATCACCGGCGGCGTATATTCGACCTGCGTGGAAATATAATTGACCGTGGCGTTGATGGCGTGCGGCGCGCCGTCGCACGCGATGGCGACGGACTCGCCAATTTTTATATGCGGCAGCATTTCCTGCGGCACGAAAAAGCGAACCTTTATATTTTCTGGCGGCAGCAGGACGACTACGGGATTGCCGGCGGCAACCCATTCGCCGCTGCGGTAAAGCGTGTCGTGAACCTGCGCGTCGGCGGGCGCGAACTGCTGCTTCTGGTCGAACGACCATTGCGCCTTGTCGAGCGCGGCCTGCTGCGCGGCCATCATCGCGGCGTCGGCATCGCGCTGCGAACGTGCCTGGTCCAGTTCCTCGGCGGAGATGACGGCGTCGGGCGAATTGCGCAATTCCTTGCGGCGTTGAAAAGTGGATTCAGACAACGTCAGGCTGGCCTTGGCCTGCGCCAGATTTTTTTCCGCTTGGTCGAGCGCGGCGGCTTCGGACTGGCGTTCGAGTGCAAACAGTAACTGGCCTTTCTTAATTTGCTCGCCACGCGCGACGGCAAGGTTCGTGAGCGCGCCACCGAGCGGGGCAGCGACATAGACATATTCGCCCTCGATGTAGCCTTGGAAGTGATTGGCGGAATTTTTCCCGCACCCGCCGAGCAGCGCGGCGGCAAGCAGGCAGCAGAAAATATTCAGAAATTTTTTCATAACAGCGCCGCCGAGAGGTTAGCACAAACGGGATTTTTTACGAGCGAAACGATTCATTCGACTTTTAACCTACCGAATGGTAGGATGCCTCCGCTGTATGAAAAAACTGACGCTGTTTTCGCTATTACTGGCCGTAGCCGGTGCGGTTTGCGCCGACGAAACCAACTCGCTGGCGTGGCTATCGCGCCCGTTGTCGCAGGCGGACTGCATCAACATCGCGCTCGCCCAGAACGCCGACATCCTCAAGGCCAAGAGCGACCTCGAAGCCACGGCGGGCGTGGTGGTGCAGACGCGCGCAGTGGCGCTGCCGCAGTTGACGGCTACTAGCCAAGTCAAACACTCCGAGCCACAGGCGATTGAAAGTTTTCCCAATTCGACGCCGCCGAACAACAACTGGAATTCGGGCATCCAGATTGTTCAGGGAATTTACGAGGGCGGAAAATTGATTGCCGCCATTCAGGCCGCATCCGCAACCAAGAAGCAATCCATCGCGCAATATGATACGCAGGTGGCGGACACGCTGCTCGCGGTGCGCCTGGCGTATTACGATGTCCTGCTGGCGCAGCAGCAGATTGTCGTCAACGAAGCCTCGGTCAAACTGCTGCAAAAGGAATTGGACGACCAGCAGCGCCGCTTCGATGCTGGAACCGTGCCGCATTTCAACGTGTTGCGGGCGGAAGTTGCGCTCGCCAACGCCAAGCCAAATTTATTCCACGCCAATAGCCAGTATCGCATCAGCAAAAACACGCTGGCCAATCTACTCGGCTACAATTTGCCGCGCGAAGTCTTGGAGGACATTCCGTTGAATCTGACGGACACGTTTGACATCACGGCGTGGGACATGGTGCTGCCCGACGCCATTCAACAGGCGCTCGAACGCCGCTCGGAGTTGCAGGATTTGCGCCAGCAGGTAATTTTGCAAAACCTGAACATTGTGGAAGCAAAGTCGGGCTATAAACCGAGCATCTCGGCCTTTGGAGGTTACAATTGGAATAACTCCCAGTTCACTGACCCCAACGATTTGGGTTACACAATCCACGGCTGGAACGTCGGCGGGCAGTTGACGTGGAATATTTTTGACGGCGCGCTGACCATCGGCAAAGTGCAACAGGCCAAGGCGCTTTACAAAAAATCACAGACGGAACTTGAAGATCGTTCGCGCCAGATCGAACTCGACGTGCGCACGTCCTATTCCGATTTTCTTGAAGCCAAGGAAGTGCTCGACTCGCAAACGAAAGTGCAGGAACAGGCCGAAGAAGCCTTGCGCGAGGCCAATGCGCGGTTCGGCGCCGGCACTGCCACCCAGCTCGATGTGCTGGACGCCGAGACCTCGCTCACACAGGCCCGCACCACGCAGGTCACCGCCCTCCACGACTACGCCGCCGCCCGCGCGCGGCTCGAACGCGCCATCGGCGCGGAACTGGCGTCGGCAAAATAATTTTTTGCGCGGACGCGAACAAAAAATGTTCTGCATGGCGCAATTTGCCGGTTGACGCGCGGCGCGGCGCAATAGATTTTACGCGCGTGAAAATTCAACGCGCCCTGCTTTCCGTCTCTGACAAAACCGGACTGGTTCCCTTCGCTCAAATTCTCGCCGCTGCGGGCGTGGAACTCATTTCCACCGGCGGCACGGCCAAGACGTTGCGCGAGGCCGGACTCGCCGTGAAGGACATCAGCGAACACACCGGTTTTCCCGAAATGCTTGATGGCCGCGTCAAGACGCTGCATCCGCTCGTCCACGGCGGATTGCTTTACATTCGCGGCAATGCCACGCACGAAGCGGCGGTGAAAGCGCACGCCATCAAGCCGATTGATTTGGTCGTCGTGAATCTTTATCCGTTCGAGGCGACCGTCGCCAAGCCGGATGTGAAACTGCACGATGCTATTGAAAACATTGACATCGGCGGCCCTTCGATGCTCCGCAGCGCGGCAAAAAATCATGACAGCGTCACCGTTGTCGTTGATCCATTCGACTACGCCGAGGTGGCGAAACAGATTTCGGAAACGGGCAATACGACTTTGGAACTGCGCCGCAAATTGTGCGCGAAAGTTTATGCGCGCACGGCCGCATACGACGCGGCGATTGCCGCGCATCTGCAAAAGGAATTTGCCGCCGACAAAAATTTATTGCCGCAGGTGCTGACCATTTCCGCGCCGCTCGCACAGCCGTTGCGCTATGGCGAAAATCCGCACCAGACCGCCGCGCTTTACGGCAAGTTCCACGAATTTTTCAAGCAGCTCCACGGCAAGGAACTTTCTTACAACAATATTTTGGACCTGACGGCGGCGGCGGCGCTCATCGCGGAATTTCGCGAAGACGTGCCGACGCTGGCGATTTTGAAACACACGAATCCGTGCGGCGTCGGCCAAGGCGCGAATCTGCGCGAGGCGTGGGACAAGGCGTTTGCGACCGACAAACAAGCGCCGTTCGGCGGCATTATCGCGGTGAACAAAACTTTGGACGGCGATTGCGCGGGGGCGATTGCGGAAATTTTCAGCGAGGTAATTGTTGCGCCGGAATTTTCGGCGGAAGCGCTGGAGATTTTGCAAAAAAAGAAAAATCTCCGGCTGCTGCAAATTGTGAAATGCCCAACGACCTCGCAGCCGTGGGATGTGCGCAGCGTGGGCGCGGATTCGTTTTTATTGCAGCAGCGCGATTTGAAAATCACGACCGTCAATGAGTTGAAAATCGTCACGAAGCGGCAGCCGACGGAAGCGGAATTGAAGGCGATGCTGTTCGGTTGGCGCGTTGTAAAACACTTGAAATCAAACGCGATTCTTTATGTCGGCGAAGGCCGGACGCTCGGCACGGGCGCGGGTCAGATGAGCCGTGTGGATTCCAGCCGCATTGCGGTTTGGAAGGCAGGTGAGGCGAAACTACCGCTCGCGAGCAGCGTAGTTTGCAGCGACGCATTTTTTCCGTTTCCCGACGGACTCATCGCCGCCGCGGACGCGGGCGCGACGGCAGCGATTCAACCCGGCGGATCGGTGAAGGACGCAGAGGTCATCGGAGCGGCAGATGCGCGCGGAATGGCAATGGCGTTCACGGGCGCGCGGCATTTCCGGCATTGAAAAAAACTCACGCAAAGGCGCGAAGACGCAAAGAATTTTAATCAGCGGACGAGCCGGTAGATTAGAATGAATTGCGCGGCGGTGACGACAGCAATCAGGAGCCAGATGGAAAGTTCGCGCGGCAGCAATCCGCGCTGGCGCGGGGCGGCCAGCCAGAACTGGATTTTGGCGGAACCGAAGGAGACGATGTCGCCGTTGCGTAAGCGCGCGGATTTTTTTTGTTCCTCGTTGATGGCGACGAAAGTTTCCGGCGCGGTGTGCAGGATGAAGCCTTCCGATTTCTGGAATTCCAAGGTGAGGTGATTGTCCCAAACGCCGTGGGCTTCTAGGCGCAAATCATTTTCCGGCGCGCGACCGATGCGGAAAGGAAAACGGCGGACGACTTGGACGTCGCCCGCCATTTCACCGGAAAGTATTCGCAACTGGATCATCAGAAAATCCGGCGACCAACTTCGATCTGGTCGCCAGGATAGACGGGCGGGTCGGGATCCTCGCCGTCGAGAATGCGGTTGAGGTTGAGCTTGAAACGGTCGCCGTTGGCGCGTGTGAGGATGACGTCGCTGCGGCTGGCAAAATCCGTGAAGTCGCCAGCGGAGGTGATGGCCTTGCTGACGGTAATCGGCCCGGCGTAGATGAGCCGCCCCGGATTATGCACCTCGCCGCGGATGTAATAGACGCGGTCGCTGCTGGTTTTGACCGTGACGTTCAAGTGTAGATAAACGCGCGGAACGTAAAGGTTATGGATGGTGTCTTCGAGTTCGCCAATGGTTTTGCCGACGGCCTTCACACGGCCAATGTCCGGCAGCGTGATGGTTCCGTCTTCCTTGATAGGCTTGTCCTGTGAGTCAATCGGATCGGGCAGACCAGAAAAGGTGATGGAGACGACGTCGCCGATGTGCAGGCGCGGCACATTGGCTTCGCCGGGACTGGTTTCAAACGGCGGTGGCGCCATCACGTCTGGTTTTTTTCCGGAACTTTCGCAGCCAGCCAGCACGACCGCCAGCACCGGCAACAGGAGCAGGCTTGGGCAAGGCAGAAAAAATGATTTTAGTTTCATCAGTCAGTTCAAATCTTATCGGTATCGCCAAATTTCAATCAATACTTTTGCTTGATCTCTGTATCGCCGCCGTCGGACTTGTCAATGAATTGCGTGTCATCGGGCTGGGAAGCAGTGGCTTTGGCTTCGGCAGCTTGCTCCTCGGGATTGCGGCTGTAATAATAATCTTGATAATAGCCGCTGTAGTAATAGTAACCTTCGTCCTGTGACATGTTGATGTTGTTGAGAACGATGCCAACGAAGTTGCCGCTGACTTTCTCAATCATCTGCTTGGCGCGAATGGTCATGGGCTGCGGATAGCGGCGGTATTGGATGACTTGCATGACCAAATCCACTTCGCTCGCAAGAATAGACGCGTCGCTGACGCCAAGAATGGGCGGTGAATCAAACAAGATGAAATCGTAGCGCTGCTTCAGCTCGGCAATCATCTGCTTCATATGCACAGAACCCAAAATAGCCATCGAGCTGTTGGGCAGTTTGCCACTGGCCATGAAATCGAGGTTTGGAACCTGCGTGGTCTGGACGATTTCCGCGATGGTGTTTTGATTGAGCAGGTAGTTGGTCAGGCCGAGATTGTTCGCCACCTTAAACAATTTGTGGAGCGTGGGGCGGCGTAAATCTGAATCCACAATCAAGACGCGGTTGCCGGCCTGGGCAAACACCGTCGCGAGGTTGATGGTGGTGGTGGATTTGCCTTCGCCGGCGCCGGCGCTGACGACGGCAATGGTGTTGAGCGTCTCGTCCTTGCGCGTGAACAACAAGTTGGTGTGGAGCACGCGATAGGCCTCGGCGTGCTTGCTCTCGGAACCTTCGTCCACCAGATAGCCGATGTTTTGCGGAATCACGCCCAGCACGGGAGCCTGGAAAGTGCGTTCCACATCGTCAATGGTCTTAACGCTCGTATCGAGGTATTCAATGAAGAACGCGAGACCTAGCCCCATGATGAGACCGAAAACCAAACCAAGAACGATGTTGACTGTCTTGTTCGGCTTGACCGGATCCTTGCCCGGCTCGGCATGATCCACCACTTGCACCATCTGGCTTTTGGGGATTTGCGCATCCAGTTTTTCCGCCTCGATTTTTGAGTAAAGCAGGTTGTGCAGGGTGCGCATCTGATCGAGATTGCGCTTGGCATCATAATACGGCTGGTTCTTGGCCGACTCAATCATGTCGTTTTTCTTGGCGTCTTCGACGGACTGGGTCAGTGCGTCCAGCGCGGCTTTCTTGGAAGCCACTTCACTTTCCAAGGTGGAGAGAATGCCGGCCACGCGATCGTCAATCTGGGCGTTGAGCGTGTCAATCAATGTCTGCACGCGGGTGACATTTAGGTTGTCGCTCGGATAATCAATTTTCAGGGTGGCGATTTTTTGCTCGGATTCGTGGAGCTTGTCGAGCAGGCCGGACAACGCCCCGTCATTGACGACGTTGGGCAGCACGTCACGAAGCCGGTTTTTGTCATAAGACTTGAGCTGTTGCAGTTCGACGGCCTTTTCCTTGTAGATATTTCCATCCTCAATCATCCGTGAGTGCAGCGCCTGCAATTGCTCGGTGGTCAGCGAGCCGGTATAGCCGGCGGCGTCCGCCTGATCCACCGTGATGCCCAACTGAGTGCGGAGATTCTCAATCTGCTGCTGCGCGGCCTGGATTTGATTGGACTCGTCCAGATACTGGTTTTCAAACACATCCAGCCCCTTCATCGTGGTTTGACGCCGGGTATCCAGCCGGTGATTCTTGTAAGCTTCGGCAATGGCATTGGCCAGCACGGCGGCTTCATTGGCGTCGTCACTATAGACCGTGATGGAAATAAGCTTGGTATTGCGCACTGGTGCCAGGCTCATCCGCCCCTTTAAAATTTCCATCGTCTCCGTGGTCTTGAGCGTCTCGCCGTTGAAATATTTCTTGCCCCACTCCACGTTCAAGTTCAGCGTGCTGACGACGTTGCTCAAAACCAGCGAGGACTGCATGATTTCAAACGTCGTCTGGATGAAATAGGGATCATACGGCGCCATCGAGGCCGTGATGGAGGTGCCGCCGGCGTTGTCATTGACATCATTTTCCACCTTGATGCGGCAGGTGCTGGCATAGGACTCCGGCAAAATAAAAGTCACCGCCGTGGCGATGATGGCCGTAATCAGAAAAACGGTGATGATAATCGCCTTGCGGATGCGGATGATCCGCCAGTAATCCAGAAAATGCAGCTTCGCCTCGGGCGGCGCAAAGTTTGTCGGTGAATCCATAGCTTAAAAAATAATGGGAGCCTGTCGCAGACTCGGCTCCCGGATTGTGTTCAGACGAGTAGGTGAAACCATGCCTTAATAATTCGCCTCAAGCCCCAGATAAACCACGTTGCGGCTGTTGCCACGACCGTTGATATCAGAAAACAACTCACTGAAGTTGTAGCCGGCGTTCGCCGAAAAGTGACGGTTGATGGCGTAGTCAAAGTTAAGCCCCACATTGATGCTGTTGTCGGAAGTTCCGCTGTAAGCGCCATCCTTATACACCGAATTTTGATATTGGCTGGTCAGCGCGCCGGACAACTTGGGCGTGAACTGGTGGTTCACGTCCATGTAAAATACGGAAGTCTCCTGATACTGCGTCAACTGGCCATTGCTCCCGACGGCAGAAACATCCGTGGCGTTCTGATCCTGCGTAAAGCCCACCTGAACATAGCTGCCCGGAATATAAGTGTAAGTCAGGCTCAAATCCGCATACGGCGCCAGCGAGGTGTATGGCGAAACCGGATCCTTATACACGTCCGTGTAAGAAACGCCGACGCGGAAAGTGCCGCTCAAATTGGGACTGAATTCCTCGGAAACACCAACGTAGCCGTAATGCGTGCGGTTGTTGCGCGCGCCGCTCGGATAATAATACGTTTTAACCACACCACCGGGATAAGTAATAGGATTCGGTGTCGGGCCAACCAAGCCCCCACCATTATACAACGTCCAACTGTAATTATAACCAATAAAACCAGTCGTTTCCGGCTGGAAATGCCATTGAAAATCCGTGCCAAAATTTTGCTCGATCCGATTCAGCAAATCGGCATTACTCGGGTTTTGGCCTTCCGAATTGTTAGTGGTGCTGCCTGAATAAACCACCAAGTTGTTGCCATAGTGCGTCGCAGTGCTGAACTTGCGGGTCCAGTCGGAATTAATTGTAATCAAGGCGCGGTTGACAACGTTGTTTCCTTCCGTTCGCACCACGGAGCCGCCTTGCACTAACTGGGGATCTTGAGCCGATACGATCGTATCTGAAATCGTGATTTTCTGGCGCTCATTGAAGGCGTGGTCAATCCACAAATCCCCCTGATGCGTGTAGTCCCAAGGGGGACTCCCGTTGTCGGAACGTTGCAGATAGAAATACATCCCGAAGGTATATTTCAAACCAATGTCCGTCTGCTGGTAGGATTTATTGACGGAAATCGACGGATTCAAGCTGAAACCAAAACCGCCCGTCTTGTTCTGTGCCACCGCGTAGTTGTCATCATAAAACCCGCGCAGGTTGGATGATATGTTCCAAATTTTCGGGGAAGGTCCTGCCGCCATGCTTTGCGCCAACGCAGTCTGGAAGCCAGCCGCACTGGCGGCCAGCCCGAAGGAGACAAAAAATCTTTTCATTTTACTGCGCGTGGTCTTTTGACCGCAGACACTTCTCTTCATTCAAAAAATGTTTCGGCCGATTGCTTGTAAAATTTATCAGCCGGGCGAGACACCCGTCAAAACAATTTTCCATCAATCTATTCACAGCTAAATTCCCTTAAATTAGTGATTTTGACACCATTATGCCTTGTGTTTGTAACGCTTTTGTTTCAATGCCTCCCGCAGTTTCACCAGCGTCAACGTGTTGACCACGTCCGATTTTTTCAGCCAACCCTTGCGCGCCACACCCGCGCCCAGCCGCAAAAATCCCGCGTGCGCGTTGCGATGCGCGTCTGGATTCAAGACACATTTGACACCTTTGCTCGTCGCGTAAGGCCAGTGCCGCCAGTCCAAATCCAGCCGATACGGATTGCAGTTCAACTCAATCCACGTCCCCGTCGCCGCGCATGAATCAATCACCGCCGTCACGTTCACCGGATACGGCTCGCGCTCCAACAGTAATCTTCCAGTCAAATGTCCGAGCATGTGGACGAACGGGTTTTCCGCCGCACGAATCAGCCGTTTCGTATTCTCCGCCTCGCTGCCGCTTGGAACGTGCAAACTTGCAACGACCACATCCAATTCCGCCAAAACGTCATCATCAAAATCCAAACCATCCTTCAAAATGTCCACTTCACTTCCCGTCAACAACCTGAACTCACTCCCGCGCGCCGCGATTTTTTCATTCAACTTTTTGATTCCCAAAATCTGTTCGCGCAGCCGTTTCGCGTCTAAACCATTCGCCTGAAACGAAGCCTTCGAGTGATCCGTGATCGCCCAATATTGCAGCCCCAAATTTTCCATGAACTCCGCGATTTCATCCAGCGTGTTGTGCCCGTCGCTCCAGTTCGAATGATTGTGCAACGCGCCTTTCAAATCCGACCATTCGATCAATTTCGGCAAATCATTTTTCTCCGCCGCCGAAAATTCGCCGTGATCCTCGCGCAACTCCGGCGTCACAAACGCCAAGTCCAGCTTGGCGAAAATGTCTTCCTCCGTTTTGCACGGCACGAGCAATTTTGCATCACGCGTCTCTTCCTTCGACTTGAATAAACCATATTCATTCAGTCGCAACCCGCGCGTAATCGCCCGCTGACGCATCACGATGTTGTGTTCCTTGCTGCCCGTAAAATACGCCAGCGCAAACGGAAATTCCGCATCGCTCACCACGCGCAAATCGCATTGAATTCCGCCTTCCAGAATCACGCTCGCCTTCGTTTCCCCCTTTGCCAGAATTTTCACAATGCCCGGCTGCGACACAAAAAATTCAATCACGCTTGCCGCATTTTTCGACGACGCGAGCAGATCAATGTCGCCGATGACTTCCTTGAACCGCCGCAAGCTGCCTGCCGTGCTGCAACGAATCACGTCTGGATGCGACCGCAAATCTTCCAGCAACGGGTCTGCCGCCAGCCACGCGTCGCTCAACAAATGTTTGCTCGCGTAAGTGCGCTTGCGTTCGATGCCCTCCAAAATATTCGCCTGCGTTTTTTCGCCGAAGCCGTCCAACTCCGCAACCTTTCCCGCTTTGCACGCCGCCTCAAGTTTCTCAATAGAATCAATGCCAAGCTGCTTATGCATCGCCTGAATTTTCTTCGGGCCGAGACCGGAAATTTCCAGCATCTCGATCAGTCCCGGCGCGATGGAAGCCTTCAACTCATCGTAATATTTCAATTTTCCCGTCTCGACGAGTTCCGTGATTTTTTGTTCCAACGCTTCGCCGATGCCCTTGATTTCACCCAGCCGTTTTTCCGCGACAATTTTTTGCAACGGCTCATTCAAACCCTCAATCGTCCGCGCGCCGTTCGCATAAGCGCGCGTCTTGAAAGGATTTTCACCCTTTAATTCCAGCAGCGTTCCAATCTCCACCAAAATCTCGGCAACTTTGTCTTTGTCCATGCGCCTAATATGAAGTGTCGCGTGACAAGTGGCAAGTGACGCCCGCGTCGTCACTCGCCACTCGACACCCGTCACTCGTCGCGCAACAATTTGAAAAATGATTGCGAGAAAACAACTGCCCGGCGCGCTCACCATCGCCGGTTCGGACAGCGGCGGCGGCGCAGGTATACAAGCCGACCTGAAAACGTTCGCCGCGCTCGGCGTCCACGGCACCAGCGCGATTGCGTGCCTCACCGCGCAAAATCCCAAACGCGTTTTGGGCATCGAACCGTGTTCGCCCAAAATGCTCCGTCAGCAAATCGAAGCTGTCTTTGAAGAACTGAATCCAGCCGCAGTAAAAACGGGAATGCTCTTCTCCGCGCAAAACATTTCCGTCGTTGCAAAATTTTTCAGTAATTCAAAATTAAAAATTAAAAATTCAAAACTGATTGTTGATCCCGTTCTAATTTCCACAAGCGGTGCGAAATTAATACAGCCCGCCGCGCTAAAAATTTTGACGGAAAAACTGCTGCCGCTCGCCACGCTCGTCACGCCGAATCTGGACGAGGCGGAAATTCTCGCGGAACAAAAAATTTCCTCGCCGGAAGACTTGCGTTCCGCCGCGCGGAAAATTCACGCGCGCTTCGGCTGCGCGGTTTTGGTGAAAGGCGGACACTTGAATAATTCCCTCATGGCCATTGACGTTTTTTACGATGGTAAAAATGAATTACTGCTGTCCGCACCATTTGTGAAAGGTGTTTCCACGCACGGCACCGGCTGCACTTATTCCGCTGCGATTTGCGCCGCGCTCGCGCTTGGACACGGCCTACCGCACGCAATTGAGATTGGGAAAAACTTTATTACGGCGGCAATTTCCGACAGCTATCGCATCGGAAAATATTTCGCGCTCGGTCAGCTTAAAAATTCGGCGAGCGCAAACGGAAAAATTGCGCTGCATTCGTCATCGGCACGGACAAAATGTTCGTGCTGCCCGTGAGTGTGGCGGAAAAATTATTGGTGCTCCATGTCGGCGTCGCCAGATTCGTCGTCGCCTCGACGCAAAATCCCGCCGGATAAACCGGCCACGACAAAACGGCATTCGTGCCGGTGCGGTCGAAATTTAATTTTACCGGCACAAAGGCAAACGCGAGCGCGTTGGTCTCGGTGGCGGTGACAAAGCTGCCGCCAGCTTTCCACACCTGCAAATCGTAGCGCCCCGGCGCGAGCTGCGGCACGAAAATATGTTCGACGTTGTCCACGAGGCTGGTGCTGCACGCGACGAGATTGCTGTTGGCGCAGTTGTAGAGAAAGAGGTTAAGGTCGTTGATGGCAGTTTTATTTGTGTGGCGGTTCCACACGAGCGTGGCGGTGAGCGCGACGCTGCCAAGCGTGTTGGTGATGTTGAGATAATAATGGTTCACCACATCGTTGGTTGAACTACTTGTGAGGCTGGTGAAGTCCCAGCCGCTCAAAACACCGATGGTTCCGCTCGCGCCGGTTGGCGGATGCGCGCTGCCGAGGGCAACGGTGTTGGAACTGATGCAACTATTTTTACCGCCGATGAGCTGCTGGTAGGAATTGAAAACATTCAGCACGCCCGCGCCGTAGCGGTAATGCAGCGGAGCGGAAGGTGAATTCGTCCAGTCCGCCGGCTTCACCGCGCCGTTCAGGAGCAGAGCCTTCAATGTGCGGATGTCGGTCGCGGCATTCGTGTTCGCACCGCCGTCACCGCGATTGCCCGCCTGCATCAACAGCGCTGCGCCGCCGGAAACCTGCGCCGTGGAATAACTCGTGACCGTGTCTTGATTGCCAAAAGCGGTGATGTCCGGCTTGCTGCGTCCATCTGGCGTCGGTCCGTAAGGCGAACCGCCATTGTTGAAAACGCCCACGCCAATGCCATTGTAACACGTTCCCGGCGTCCAAACCATGTTGTTGTTGAAACCGCAGCCGCTGACAAACAGCACGCCATGCTGCGCAGCATAGTCGTCGTAAATCTGATTCACGCTGTCATCATTGGTTCCAAAAGTAAAACTCTGGTTGACGATGCGCTCGGCGATGGCGTGGTTGTTATTGATGTAATAATTAATAAACGTATTGGCCTCGTAGTTGTTGACGTGTGCCACATTCGTCGCCACGCCGAGGGGAATTCCAAACGTATTCGTTGCCATGCCGTAAAAATCATTGCCCACATTGTCAGCGTGATAGGATTCAGCGCCTAAGGAATTTGTAAAAGCGCTACTCTGACTGGGTGGCGCGCTGTAAGGCGAGCTGCCGAGTATCCAGGTAAACAGGTTGGTCGGCTGGGCGGTCGCCGCCGGACTGGCTTCGTATGCGAGCAAACTGGCGCTGTAATCCAAGGCCGCCTCCGCCTGCCCGACTTTTACGCCCGCGCCGTTGAGGTTGGTCGTCGTCGCCCGCAAAAGTGTCAGGCCAATCTGGTCGAGGTATTGCGCCCGCGCCGACGGAATCAAAAGTTCCGCCAGCACGATGACGAGAATAACCGCATGGCAAATCAATCGGTTCATCAAAAATATTTCCGGCTGGGTTCTACGAAAAATAATCTATCCGGCCACAAAAAGCCAATCCGCATCGCGCAAAGCGATTTCCTTTTTGATGCTTTGGGTTAGACTGCGGGCGTGACCGGCACCCTCGTCGTCAACGAAATCTATTTGAGCCTGCAAGGCGAAAGCACCTTCGCCGGCCTGCCGTGCATTTTTATCCGGCTCACCGGCTGCGACCTGCGCTGCTCGTATTGCGACACCGCCTACGCCTTCACCGAGGGCAAAAAGAAGACGCTCGCGGAAGTTTTGGAAAAAGTTCGCGAACTCGCCGCGCCGTTTGCCAACTCAAAATTAAAAATTAAAAATTCAAAACTGCCACTTGTCGAACTGACCGGCGGCGAACCGCTGCTGCAAAAAAATTCTTTGCTGCTGATGCAACAACTGTGCGACGACGGCTTCACCGTTTTAATCGAGACGAGCGGCGCGCATGACATTTCCAAAATTGACCTGCGCGTCCGGCGCATCATGGATTTGAAATGTCCGTCCAGCGGCGAAGTGGAACGAAATCTTTTTTCCAACATTACGCATTTAAGTTCGACCGACGAAATCAAGTTCGTCATCGGCGCGCTGGAAGATTACGAATGGGCGAAGCAACAAATCGCCGCGCACAAACTGGATTCGATTTGTCCGCTGCTATTTTCGTGGGTGCATCCGCTCGCGCCCGCGCAGCAAAGCAAAGCTCTTAAAAAAGTTCCGGCAAATTTAACTCCAATTTCGCGAAAAGATTTGGCGGAAAAAATCATCGCCGACGCACTGCCAGTGCGGTTTCAAATCCAGCAGCACAAAATCATCTGGCCGCCGGAACAACGCGGCGTTTGACGCATGGACACTAGCGATTATGCGATTGACGTGCGCGGCGTCACGAAAAAATTCGGGACGCGCACGGTCGTCAATGACATTGCGATGCAAGTGCGACCCGGCGAGATTTACGGTTTTCTCGGTCCCAACGGCAGCGGCAAAACGACTTTTCTGCGGATGCTCTGCGGCTTGCTCACGCCGGATGGCGGCGAAGGAAAATGTCTGGGCCTCGATTTTCGCAGCGAGTCCGCCGAGATCAAAAAACGCGTCGGCTACATGACGCAGAAATTTTCGTTCTACGAAGATTTGAACATCGAGGAGAATCTGGATTTCATCGCGCGGCTTTACGGGATGTCGCAACGAAAAGTTGCCGTGCAAAAAAGTTTGGAAAGGCTAGGCATGGTTGAGCGGCGCAAGCAACTTGCCGGAACACTTTCTGGCGGCTGGAAACAGCGGCTCGCGCTCGCGGCCTGTTTGATTCACGAGCCAAAATTGCTGCTGCTCGACGAACCGACGGCGGGCGTGGATCCGAAGGCGCGGCGCGATTTTTGGGACGAGATCCACAAGCTCGCGGCGGACGGACTGACATTTCTCATCACAACGCATTACATGGACGAGGCGTCGCGCTGCAACCGGCTCGCCTACATCGCCTATGGAAATTTGCTCGCGCGCGGCACGGTGGACGAAGTCATCAAAGCTGGCGGGCTGACGACGTGGGAAATTTCCGGCGAAAATTTGGCGGCGCTCGCGGAAAAAATCCGTGGTTTGCCGGGCGTGGAACAGGTCGTCGCTTTTGGAACGACCTTGCACGTCAGCGGGCGCGACGCGGAAAAATTAAACGCCAGTGTGTCGCCATTGATCTCCGGCGCGCAACGCTGGACGAAAATTGAATCGGGCTTGGAAGATGTGTTCATCAGCCTGATGGAAACGGCGAAGGACAATTTTTCATGAGGTTCAATTTCCAGCGCTTTTGGGCGATTGTCGTGAAGGAGTTCATCCAGATGCGGCGCGACCGGCTGACGTTTGGCATGATGATCGGCGTGCCGATGATCCAGTTGATTTTGTTCGGCTACGCGATCAACTCGAATCCGAAGCATCTGCCGACGGCGGTTTATGCGGCGGATAACAGCGTGTTTTCGCGTTCGTTCATCTGGGGTTTGCGCAACAGCAGCTATTTCGACCTCGTGCGCGAGGCGCACAGTCCGGCGGAAATAAATAATTTGCTCGCGGAAAATAAAGTTCAATTCGCCGTGACCATTCCGGTGGATTTTTCGCGAAAATTGTTGCGCGGCGAACAACCGGATTTGCTTTTGGAAGCCGATGCGACGGATCCCTCCGCCGTCGGTTTCGCGCAGGCGGCGGTGAGCGGTCTCGCCACAACCGTCCTGAACCGCGACCTCACCGGGCCGCTGGCGAAATTGCAGGCGACTGCACCGCCGTTCAACGTCGTCTCGCATCAACATTACAATCCTGAAAGCATCAGCCAATACAACATCGTGCCCGGATTGATGGGCGTGATGCTGACGATGACGATGATCATGATCACCGGCCTCGCGATCACACGCGAGCGCGAGCGCGGGACGATGGAAAATCTTTTGTCCACACCGGTGCATCCGGGCGAAGTCATCGTCGGAAAAATCGTGCCGTATATCATGGTCGGCTATGTGCAGGTGATTCTGGTTTTGCTGGCGGCGAAATTTCTGTTCAACGTGCCGATGCTCGGCAGCGTGCCATTGCTATTTTTGCTCGTGCTGCTGTTCATCGTCGCGAACCTCGCGGTGGGAATTACATTTTCGACTATCGCAAAAAACCAGTTGCAGGCGGTGCAGATGGCGTTTTTCTTTTTCCTGCCGTCGCTGCTGCTGTCGGGCTATATGTTTCCGTTTCGCGGAATGCCGGGCTGGGCGCAAGACCTCGGCGAATGTCTGCCGCTGACGCATTTTCTGCGCGTCGTGCGCGGGATTTTGCTGAAAGGAAACGGCCTCGCGGAAACCTTGCCGGACTTGTGGCCGATTGCATTGTTCCTGACCGTGGTGCTGGCCATCGGCATCAAACGCTACCGGCAGACGCTGGACTGAAATTTTTCTTTCACTTGTCCGTTCCGTAAAAAACCGCCACATTTTTGCGCGATGGAAAAATCCAGCCAGCCACAATCGAAGCCACAATCGAAAGCCGTCGGCATTATTATTGGTTTGTTGCTGCTGGCGGCGGTGGGTTACCTGGACTACATCACCGGCTACAAAATTACGGTGCTGGTTTTTTATCTGATTCCCATCCTCTTTGTCTTGCGGCGCGTGGGATTAAGCTTTGCGTTCATCATGGCCGTGATGTCGGCGGTAGTTTGGCTGGT
Organism: uncultured Verrucomicrobia subdivision 3 bacterium; assembly: GCA_903878805.1. Lineage (GTDB taxonomy): Bacteria > Verrucomicrobiota > Verrucomicrobiia > Limisphaerales > UBA11358 > UBA11358. The sequence continues at coordinate 1,804 of CAIRJF010000032.1, read as the reverse complement.
TTCAGACATTGCCGCCGGCGATCAGTATCCGGATCTATTCACTCCGGCTTGGAATTTGGTCGTCCGCATGTCAATTTTTCTGCAGGTGGTCATTTTGGCTTCGGCGCGGGATGGCTTGAAAATCCAAGTGCGCCAGCGGACGGCGAAATTGCAGAACGAGATTGAGCGGCGCATTAGCCTGGAAAAAGAACTGTTGGATGCCGGCGAACGCGAGCAACGCCGGATCGGTCATGATTTGCACGACAGCTTGGGCCAACAACTCACGGCCACGGCGCTGGCGGCAAAAGTTCTCGCAAAAAAATTGAATGAAAAATCACTGCCCGATGCCGCCGCCGCCGACCAGGTGGTGACCATGGTGGAGGATTCCATCGAACTTACCCGCAAGCTCGCGCGCAGCCTCCACCCCATCGAGTTGGAGAAAAACGGACTCGCCGGCGCGTTGCAGAATCTCGCGGCCAACATTTCCAAGGCGTTCGATATTTCATGCCGGTTTGAAAATTCCGGCAGCGCCAGTTTAATCGGGCCGGAAACGGAAATTCATTTGTATCGCATCGCGCAGGAATCGGTGAGCAACGCCATCCGCCATGGCCGCGCCCGCAACGTGACCATTTCACTGGATGCCAGCGGCGATAAAATCTTGCTCACGGTGACCGACGATGGTGCGGGCTTGCCGCCCGACGCCCGGGTGAAACAGGGCATGGGTCTGCGGATCATGGAGTATCGTGCCGACATGATTGGCGCAAAATTTGACATCCAAAACCTCCCCGCCGGCGGCGCGCGGGCGGTCTGCGTTTTGAATCCCAACCAGTCGCCTGCGGAAACTGATGCCGATGAAAACTAAAATTTTGCTGGTGGACGACCATCCGCTCGTGCGCGAGTGGCTGGCCAACCTCATCAACGAGGAGACCGACTTCGCCGTCTGCGGCCACGCCGGCAGCGCACGCGAAGCCCTTGATTTGATCGGCAAATTGTCGCCGCGCCTCGCCATCGTGGACATTTCCCTCGACGGCGGCTCCGGCCTCGAACTCATTAAAGACATCAAGGCGCAGAATCCAAAGGTAGATGCGCTGGTTTTGTCCATGCACGACGAGGCGCTTTACGCCGAGCGGGCGATGCGCGCGGGTGCCGCCGGTTACATCATGAAACGCGAGGCCACCGGCAAGGTGCTGGAAGCCCTGCGCACAGTGCTGGCGGGTGGACTTTTTTTCAGCCACGCCGTCAACGCCCAGCTCGCACAAAAACTCGTCCAAGGCGGGGGCGACAAACCGACGGTGGTGGAAATTTTGAGCGACCGCGAACTGGAAGTTTTCCAGTTGCTCGGACGCGGCTACAACACGCGCCAGATTTCCGAACAGTTGAACGTCGGTTTCAAGACCGTCCACGCCTACTGCGCCCGTATCAAGGAAAAGCTCAACCTCGCCAATATCAACGAGCTGGTCTTTCATGCCGTCCGCTGGCACGAAAGCCAGCAGCCGCACTGAAACCATCCCACCGCAGGCTGTAGGAATTATTCCTACAAATTAAACAAGCTGATTCTTACGGCCATTTGCTTCGCTTTGGATTTGCGATTGCTACATTGATGCCAACGTGGTTGCGTCAGGCAATCAAGGGAACAAAGTCGTAATCATATAATCCGCCTGACGCTCAGTTCCGCCGCGTGAATAGAAAGAAAAACAAATGAAACAGATCAAAAACATCCGTAAGGCGGGCTTCACCCTGGTGGAAATCATGATTGTCGTGGCCATCATCGGCCTCTTGGCGGCCATCGCGATTCCGAACTTCGTGAAGGCTCGCGCCACCTCGC
>CAIRJF010000031.1 GCA_903878805.1 uncultured Verrucomicrobia subdivision 3 bacterium | reverse complement strand
TGTTTGAGTTGTTTGTTTTGATGTCACCGGCATTTTTCAACGTGAAAATCGTTTGCCAAACTGAAAGCCGTGGCGCTTTTGCGCCGCGCTGCCGGACATTTTCGCCCGGCGGCGAACGGTTGCGGCATGGTTTTTCATGCTGTTCGGAAATTTTTTTGGCATCCGCTTTTATCCAGCATGAGTCGGCCGGAACACATGGAAATCAAGGAGACGTATGCGCACTACGCGCCCAAAGGCGTTGTCACGCTCGAGGCGGGTGTGGCGCTGGTCACGGCTGCCATCCAGTTCTGCCGCCTTCACAAGATTTCCCGGCTGCTGGTGGACACCACCGGATTGACCGGGTTTCCGCCGCCGTTGATTCACGAACGTTATTGGTCGGCCCAGGAATGGGCGCAGGCTGCGCGAGGTTCTTTGGATCTGGCGATGGTGGCCAAGGAGGAAAATTTGGATCCGCAAAGATTTGGGGTGTTGGTCGCTAAAAATGCCGGCCTCAACGCCCACGCCTCCTCGTCGTTGGAGGAATGTCTGGGCTGGCTGCTGGCGCAACCGGCGCATTAAAAACGCGCCGCCAAATCCGTTTCAGGACAAAGACGTGATTTTGACTTCCACTTCCATCTTGCGTTCGCGCGTGCCGCGATAGTTGCCACTGATGGGCGGCACGTCGCCGTAATCGCGGCCATTGCCGATTTTGACATATTCGCCGGTGAGCTGGCAGTTGTGCGTCGGGTCGAGGCCGCGCCAGCCGTGACCGGGCACAAAAACTTCCATCCACGCGTGCGTCGCGCTGGCGGATTCGGTGGCGAGATAGCCGCTGACGTAGCGCGCGGGAATTTGCAGCGAGCGACACAATCCGATCATCAGGTGCGCAAAGTCCTGGCACACACCGCGCCGGTCGCGCATCACTTCGCTCATGTGCGTGTGGACGTGCGTGGAGGCGGTCTCGTATTTCAAAAAGCCATGGACAAATTTCATCAGCGCGAGAATAGCCAGCCACGCATCGTCAATGCCGTCCGTGGCGTCCAACGCAAGCTTCCACGCCTCGGGCGAAAGTTCCACGAATCGGCTGGATTGCAGGTAGTCAAAGCAGCGTTCGATGTTTGGCGCGGCTTTCATCTGCTCGAAGGAACAGATTTTTTCCGTCGGCAGCATGGCGGGCGGATGCGTGACGACGACGGAATTTGCCTCAATCATCAAATGGCTGTGCGGCTCGGCGATTTCAAAATGCTGAATCCAGTTGGAATAAAAATCTTTGGAATGGGTCAGCCGCACCGCCGGCAGCACCTTGAGCAAAAATGATTCCACCGTCTGTTCAGGAATCGGCACCGGCTGCAACCGCACGTCGTTGAAACTATCGCGCACCGGCGTGGCGTAGGTGTAGCGCGTGCGATGTAAAATGGCCCACTTCATGATTTTTTTATTCGAGCGGTTCCACGTCCACCGACACTTTGACTTCATGCGCGCCGCCGCCGGTTAAAATTCCCGCAACCGGACTGACGTCGCCAAAGTCACGCCCATAGGCGACGGTGATATGTTCCTCGGCAGGCTGGACGTTGTTGGTCGGGTCAAAATCAATCCAACCGTTGCCCGGAGAAAAAATGGAAAACCACGCGTGGCTCGCGTCCACGCCGACGAGCCGCGGCTTGCCTTCCGGCGGGCGCGTGCGCAGATAGCCGCTCACATAACGCGCGGGCAAGCCGAGCGAACGCAGAAACGCGATGCCGAGATGCGCGAAGTCCTGACAGACGCCCCGGCGTTTCACCCAGACTTCTTCCAGTGGCGTGGCGACCGTCGTGGCGCGCGGGTCAAATTTGAAATCCTCAAAAATCCGGCGCGTCAAATCCCGCGCGCCCGCCAGCAGCGGAGTTTCCGCACCAAAACTTTCGCGGGCATAGTCAGCCAGTTCTAGCGACGCGCGAATCTGCGGTGAGTCAAAAACAAATTGATACGGCTCGACGACCTCGGGCGACACCGGGTCGCGGAACATTTCAGCGACTGATTCCCACGGCGTGGTGGATTCATTTTGCGCGGGCTTGCGCGGCTGCACCGTCACGCGGCTGTGCGTGATGATTTCCAGCTTGGAATGAATTTCCTGAATGGCAAAAAAGCAAAGCTGGTTGCCGAAATAATCTGTGCGCGCCTTGCGCAACGCCGGTTCAGGAAAAATTTGGAGCGAAAAACTGTCGCGCGACTGCGTAGCGGTGACCAACGGTTCCAACCGCGCGACGTGATGCGAGACGGACACCGGCGCGGCGTATTCGTAAAGCGTGCGATGGGTGATGTGGTAATTCATTGCATTTCTCCGCGTCCCGTCCGCGATATCGCCGAGTGCGCAAAATAACTCGCGGCGATGGCGTTGGACAATTGCGGCAACGCTTGCAACGTGTGCTGGATGGTCGCCGCCAGCTCGGATTCCCGCCAGTTCGATGAGGCGCTGGCAAGTTCACGCGCGTCGGCGCGTTCCAGCCGCGACAGACAATTTTCCAGAATCGTTTTGCCGGGGCTCGCAGCATCTCCGCGTTCCTTTGGCAGCCGTTGAAAATGTTTGGCGAGCTGCTTGATTTGAAAAAGAATCGAGCGCGGATTTTTATCGTCGAGCAAAACCAAGTCGAACACCGCCGGCACGGTCGGCAGCAGATTGTAACGTGAGCGGAAAGTGATGCTGCTGTCCACAACCTCAAGGACGGCTTCGAGCAGGCTGGGGTTTTCCGCGTCGGATGAGCGCAGTGTCGCGTCGAGCAGCGTGCACAGATACATGGCACGTTCGAGGCGCAAACCCATGTCGAGAAAACGCCAAGCTTGCGCCCGCGTCATGTTCTCGCGCGCGAGTCCGTGGAACGCCGCCAATCCCATCAACGTCTGGTTCAATACGCCCACCGCGTCGCCCGCGAGCATCACTTGCTTGGGTGCGGTCGTCGCCAGCCGGTCGTCAATCTGGCTCAACACGCGCCACATATCGTTGGAGGTGCGGTCGCGCACCAGCATCGCCAGCCGCTGCAACTGTTCCGCCGTCTGCCGCAAACTACCCGCGCGTTCGGGATCAAAAATGGCCGCGAGCAATTCCGCCTCGAACGCCTCGGCGTTCGCCCACAGTTCCGGCCTGGCCGAAATTCCCGGCAACTGTCCCTGTGCTTCCAGCGTCTGCAATAATGGCGAGAGCAATGGCCGCGCCCCGCCGCCGCGCTCAGGATTGAACCGTAGCAGCGCGCTTCGCAGCAAACGTGAAGTCGCATCCGCGCGTTCAGAATAACGGCCGAGCCAGAAAAAATTGTCCGCCAAGCGGGACGGCAGGTTGTTGCCCGTGCGCCGCAACTCGACACTTTGGTTTGAGGCGTGGAGTAAGGTAATTTCCTCGACCGGCGTGGTGGAAGGAATCCAAGTGTCCTTGCTGCTGCCGCCGCGCTGCATGGAAATAAATTTTCCGGCGCTTTCCGGTGACGTGCGTGCGAGACCGCCGGGCATCACACGATAACCGCCGTCACCGTCGGCCACCAGAAAAACCCGGAGGCTGACGGGCTGTGCTGCGAGAGAATTTTTATCCCACGACGGCGCGGTAGAAAGTTCCACGCGTTCTTGCGCGACGAACAAGTCGGGGTCAAATTCAATGCGCCGTTTCAATTCTCCGCGCTCGGCCTCGGCAATTTTCAAGTGCGTGCGGAACGCGGGCTTCACGACAAGCCGATCAAGATTTTTCAGGACGTGCTCGCGCGCAATTTTCTGTCCGCACCACCACGTCGCGACCGACGGAAGTTTCAACGGTTCGTTGAGCAAATGCCGGCACAGTCCCGGTAAAAACGACATGAACGCCGGGCTTTGCACCAGCCCGCTGCCGAGCGCGTTGGCGATAACCACGGTTCCCGCGCGCACCGCTTCGACTAGGCCGGGAACGCCGAGAATCGAGTTGTTGATCAGTTCAAGCGGATCGCAAAAATCATCGTCCACGCGGCGCAGAATTACATCCACGCGCTCCAGCCCGCTCAAAGTTTTTAGCCAGACGTGATTGTCGCGCACGGTCAAATCCTGTCCCTCGACGAGCATGTAGCCGAGGTAACGCGCGAGATACGCCTGCTCGAAATACGTTTCGTTATGCGGGCCGGGCGTGAGCATGACGACGCGCGCCTTGTCCGCCTGACGCGGCGCAAGTTGAGACAATGCGTTTTGCGCGGCGAGAAAAAATCCCGCGAGACGGTGAACCTGATTTTCGCGAAACGGTTCGGGCAAAATACGCGAAGTGACCAGGCGGTTCGCCAGCGCATAGCCCGCGCCGGTCGGAATCTGCGTGCGGTCGGAAACCACCCACCAACGGCCATCCGGCGAACGCGACAGATCGGCGGCGTAGAAATGGAGAAAGGTGTCGCCGGGAATTTTTATTCCGTGGCACGGACGCAAAAAATCCGGTTGCCCGAAAACGAGCGCGGGCGAAAGCCACCGCGAACGGATCAAATCCTGCGCGCCGTAGCAGTCGGCCAAAATTTTGTTCAGCAGTGTCGCCCGCTGGATGAGTCCGGTTTCGATGGTCTGCCATTCGTCGGGCGCGATGATGAATGGAATCGGGTCGAGCTGCCACGGACGTTCCATGCCGCGCGGGTCGCCATAGACGTTGTAGGTGATGCCGTGCTCGTGGACAAACCGCTGGCACGCATCCGCGCGCCGGGCCAGTTCCCGCGTGCCAAATTCCTCCAATTCACCGAGCAGCTTCGCGTAGTGCGGAAAAATTTTACCATCCTTCGCCAGCAATTCGTCGAACGCACCCGCGCGGCGCTGGTAGCCGGACAACAGAATTTCCGGCATCGCCTTTTTAGCGAAGCCAGTGTCGCCCGTCGCCAATTGGGATTGCGATTGAGACATCTGCGGATGATCGCGGTTGCTGTTTTTATTTTCCGCTTCAGACATTACGCAAATCCAGCGTGAACGGAAAGTCGCTATTCAAGGTTTCCACTGGCACTGCGAATTTACCCTGCAAATGTCCGTGCCGGAAAAACCGCGCAAGTCGGCGCGATTCGGCTTCGTAGGAATTCACCGGGAACGTCTCGTAGCTACGTCCGCCCGGATGCGCGACGTTGTAAGTGCAGCCGCCGAGCGAACGCTGATTCCAAGTGTCGTAAAGATCGAAGCGCAAGGGCGCGTGCGATTTGATGGTCGGTTGCAAACACACTGGCGGCTGCCACGCGCGATAGCGCACGCCGGCGACGCCTTCGCCGTTCGTGCCGGTCGGATGCAGCGGCACGCGATAGCCGTTGCAGGTGATGGCGAAACGCTCGCCCGCAAGTCCGCGCGCCTTGATTTGCAAACGCTCGACGGAACTATCAACATAACGCACCGTGCCGCCGCCGCCGGGCTCTTCGCCGAGGACATGCCACGGTTCGAGCGCGGTGCGCAATTCGATTTGCAAATCGCGTTGCTCCAAATCGCCGATGCGCGGAAAGCGGAATTCAAAATGCGGCGCGAACCATTCGGCCTGGAACGGATAACCCGCTTCACGCAGGTCGTTGATGACGTCCTTCAAATCCGTTTCACAGAAATGCGGCAGCATCCAACGGTCGTGGATGTCTGTGCCCCAGCGAACGAGCTCGTTTTTGTAAGGCTCCTTCCAAAACTTCGAGACGAGACCTCGCAACAGCAGATGTTGTGCGAGGCTCATCTGTGCGTGCGGCGGCATTTCAAACGCGCGCATCTCGACGAGACCGAGGCGACCGGTGCTGCTTTCGGGCGCGTAAAGTTTATCAATAGAAAATTCGGCGCGATGCGTATTGCCGCTCGAATCAATCAACAAATTTCGGAACAGCCGGTCCACCATCCACGGCGGCGTCTGACCAAACATGTTGATCTGTTTTTCCATTTCCTTGAACGCCACGTCAAGTTCGTATAGCGCGTCGTTGCGCGCCTCGTCAATGCGCGGAGCTTGCGAGGTCGGGCCAATAAATAAACCGCTGAAGAGCCAGCTCAACGATGGATGGTTCTGCCAATACGTCAGCAGCGAGCGCAACAAGTCTGGACGCCGCAACACGGGTGAATCCACCGGTGTTTCCGCGCCGATAATGATGTGGTTACCGCCGCCCGTGCCGGTGTGGCGTCCATCGACCATGAATTTTTCTGTTCCAAGCCGCGTCTGCCGCGCTTCCTCGTATAGCACGGTCGTGCGCTCGACGAGTTCTTCCCACGTCTTGCTGGGATGCATGTTGACCTCAATGACGCCGGGATCAGGCGTGACAGCGAGTTTGTTCAGGCGCGGATCACGAGGTGGCGTCTCGCCTTCGATGATGACCGGCGTGCCCATTTCGGTCACGACGGTTTCTATGCCCGCGATGAGATCAAGATAATCTTCCGTCGTCTCGACAGGCGGCATGAACAGATGTAATCGTCCGTTACGCGGCTCGACGCACAACGCGGTGCGGATAATCCACGGCGCGCTTTGACCGACACCCGGACGTCGCAACGGATTTTCCTCCGGCGGCAACGGATCGAGCGGCTTCGGTTTCTCGCCGAGTTTTTGCGCGCGCTGGCCGCGACCTTCACCGGGCAATGTTGGCGAATCCGCGCGACCGACAAACCTTTGCCGATATGGAAATTCTTTTGGCAGTTCCGGCAATTTGGGATTCGACGGGTCTTGTTGGCGCAACCACGGAAAATCTTTTTCCGAAACCCACGGAATCGAATCGAGTGGCAGACGCAAGCCCATCGGCGAATCGCCGGGAATGAGCCAAAGCGTGTCGTCGTCGCGCAAAAACCACGAGCCGGTCATCCAACCACCGGTGACGCGTTTGATGGGCAGTGAGTAACCGACTACGGAATTCAATCCCTGCTGAAAAATCCGCGCAATGCGTTCGCGTTCCTGCTTGTCCTTCAAGTTACTTTTTTCCGGCGTGACGTTTGACGGAAAACGGCGCTCTTTCCAAGTGTAATAAAACGCGTCTTCGTAAGCCGGAATCAAATGCTTCGGATCGCCACCAACCGTTTCGGCGATGCGTGACAGAAGTTCTTTCGCTTCTTTCGCACCGTGGCCGTAATCTTTAGACTCGTCCGCGATGAGTGAATCGTCCTTCCAAATCGGCACGCCGTCCTTGCGCCAATACGCGGCGAGCGCGTAGCGCGGCAGCGGTTCGCCCGGATACCATTTGCCCTGGCCGTAATGCAGCAATGAGCCGGGCGCGAATTTTCCGCGCAGCCGCTTGATGAGTTCGCCGGATAAAATCCGTTTCTTGTGCGAGACGGCGGTGAAATTCCATTCCGGCCCGTCAGGATCATCCACCGAAACAAACGTCGGCTCGCCGCCCATTGTCAGGCGCACGTCACCTTTTTTTAAATCCACGTCAATGGCGTGGCCGAGCTTTTCTATCTCCGCCCACTGTTCATCGGTGTAAGGCTTGGTGACGCGCGGCGATTCGTGAACACGCGTAACGGTCATGTCGAACTCGAATTCAGTTTTGCATTCATCCACGCCGCCGGAAATCGGCGCGGCGCTCGACGGATCGGGCGTGCAGGCGAGCGGAATGTGGCCTTCGCCCGCGAGCAAGCCGGACGTCGGATCGAGGCCAATCCAGCCTGCGCCGGGCAGATAAACTTCCGTCCAGGCGTGCAAGTCGGTGAAATCTTTTTCCGCGCCGCTCGGACCGTCGAGCGATTTCACGTCCGGCTTGAGTTGGATCAAATAGCCGCTGACAAAGCGCGCGGCGATCCCGAGGTGACGAAAAATTTGCACGAGCAGCCACGCGGAATCGCGGCACGAACCGCTGATTTTCGTGAGCGTCTCTTCCGGCGTCTGCACACCGGGTTCCATGCGGATGGTGTATTTGATGTCTTTCCACAACCGCTGATTGACGGCGACGATGAAATCGTTGGTTGGAAGTTTTTGGTCGTCGGGCGAAGATGATTTTGCCCGGCGACTGGCCTCGCCCAAAAGTCCACGCCGCACGTCGGCGAGATACCGCATGAAATTCGGCGTGAGGTGGCACTTCCGCAAAAACGGTGCAAGCTCGTGGTCGAGCGCCGGGTCGTAGGCGAACGGAAATTTCTGTGCGTCCGGCTCAAGAAAAAAATCAAACGGATTCAGCACGGACATTTCCGCGACCAAATCCACTTCGACCAGGAACTCCCGCGTTTTTTCAGGAAAAACTAGTCGCGCATTCCAGTTGGACTGAGGGTCTTGCTGCCAGTTGATGAAATGTTTTTCCGGTTTGATCTTCAGCGAATAGCTCAAGATGCGTGTGCGCGAATGCGGCGCGGGCCGCAGCCGCACGACTTGCGGACCAAGCGTGACGAGCCGGTCGTATTTGTAATGCGTTTTGTGATGGAGGGCGACGTGAATGGACATTAGGAATTTTCGATTGACGATTTACGATTTGCGAGTGCGCAGAAAAACCGGCGCGTTATCCCATTTCTGAAAATATTTTTTCACGCCGCAGCTTCCATGTAGCGGATGCGCTTGTGAACATCCGTGTTGATGGAGTGATACGGCTGCGAAAGATTGCCGGGCGCGAACAGCGTGCGCCGCATGTGTTCCATGTCGTCCTCGCCGATGGCGTCGGTGAAGATCGGCATCAGGTAATCCATGCCGAGCTTGGACGGCTTCATCGAAACCGGATCGTAAAGCGACGGGTGCATCTTGCGCGCATGAATCAAACCCCAGCGGTCACGGAAACGGTTAGCGTCGTAGCCTTCGACGTAAAAACCCTTGGTCGTGTTGTATTGCAAAACGGAAACGGCGTTGTTGCGGCCTTCAACCAAAAGTTCGACGGCCTTCGCACCCTGCAACGCGGCATAAAAACGGTCGAACAAAATCGGGCGACCGCCGCGCTGGGTGTGGCCGACTTTGCGCGTGAAAATTGCTTCCTTCGCCGATTCGCCGCGCCGGTAAAGCTGGAAAAATTTGTCGCCAATCATCTGAATCAGCTTTGACCGCAACGCCTCCGACGCGCCGCTCAAAACGACGTTGCCCGCCGGGTCGGTGGATTTCGTTTCCGCGCCAAGTTCCCTGCCCTGCTCGTCCACGATGCCTTCGCCGCAGACGATGACGACATTTTTTTGGAGGTCGTAAAGATGCTTCACGCGCGCGACCAGCGCCTCTAAGTCCGGCGCGATTTCGGGAACCAGAACAATGTCCGGCTGCCCGTAGGCCGAGCCGAGCGCGATGTAGCCGGAATGCCGCCCCATCACTTCGATGATGGCGATGCGACGATGACTTTCCGCCGTCGTGCGGATTCTTTCGACGCCGCTGGCGGAAACAAAAACAGCGGTCGCGTAGCCGGGCGTGGCGTAATTGATGATGTGATTCAGGTCGAACTGCGTGTGCGACTCCGTGCGTTTGTAACGGAAGCCGTGCTTCGCGGAATTGTCGTTCACGCGCACAAATTCGTCCGGCTCGCTTGGATAATTCAGGCCGAGATCGTTGTCAATGGTCTTGGGGGCGAGCACGGTTGGCAATCTCTCGGCAAACGGTTGCAAGCCGTTCAATGTGCCGTCGCCGCCGATGCAGATAAGCCCTTCAATGCCGAGTTTGTGTAGTCGCGAAACGACCAAGTCGAGGTCGTCCTTCTTGTTCGCATCCACAAAATCGCGCGACGAGCCGATGAGCGTGCCGCCTTTCGTCGGATCAAGTTCGGGAATGGACTGGTAAAGCGGATTCAAGTGAACGTGCGGCACGCGCGGATTGAACAGGCAGTTGAAGCCTTTAATCAGTCCGACGACCTCGACCTTGAGCTGGTTGGCGCGTGTGACCGCGCCGTGTATCGTTGCGTTGAGCGCCGGCGTGTCGCCGCCGGCAGTGAGAATGCCAATGCGTTTCATTGTGTATTTTTCTGCTGCTGTTGTTCCTCCTGTTGCACCATGATTTCCTGCTCCAGCGGATTGAACGGCTGGAAAATGTAAGTGTTGAACATTGCCGCGCCGATGTTGTTCAGCTTCAACTGCACAAGGTCGAGGTAGTCGTGCAGCCCGGCCTCAAAAATTTCGTCAATGGTTCCGAATTGCAATTCCGCCACGAGCCGGCCCGCGAGCTTCTCGGCGTCGTTGGTGAATTTTCCCTCCGCCACGCCGGAGATGTAGCGCAGCGCGCGGTTCAATTCCACCACGCAAAACTCCACCGAGCGCGGGAAATCTTCGCTCAACAGCAAAAATTCCGCCACCGTGCGCGGGTGGATGTCGCCGCCGTAAATGGATTTGTAGGCGTCCCACGCGCTGCACGAGCGCAGGATGGCCGACCATTCGAGCGCGTCGGTCTGCGTGATGCTCTCCGGAAGACCTTTTTCCGGCAGCGATTTGTAACGCAAATCGAGAATGCGCGAAGTCTTGTCGGCACGTTCCAGAAATTTTCCGACCTGCGCAAACCACCAGCCCTCGTTGTGAATCAGCGTTGCATCCGTCAGGCCGATGATGTGCAGCGAGCCAGCTTTGATCTGCTGGAAAAAATCGCTCGGACTGTCCTTCCAAACTTGACGCGCAGTCGGAGTTTTCACAAACCAATAAAGGCGGTTCAATTCCTCCCATAATTCCAGCGTAATCTGGTCGCGCACCATGCGGGCGTTTTCGCGCGCGGAACAAATTGAGGAGACGATGGAGTTGGGATTCTCGGTTTGGAACACGAGAAATTCCGTGACGGCATGGCCGGTGGCGTGCGGATGCAGCTTGAGAAATTCCGCCTCGTCGCCGGTCGCCTGCACAATGGGCAACCAGTGGGCGACCAGACCTTTTTCATCGAGGTGACGGATGTCGAGGAGTAGTTGCAGGTTTACATCCACGATACGCGCGATGTTCTCGGCGCGCTCAATGTAACGAGCCATCCAATAAAGCGAGTGGGCGACGCGACTTAACATATTTGATTCGATTTATTCATCTCCATACAAAACCCAGGTGTCCTTGCTCCCGCCACCTTGCGACGAGTTGACGACGAGTGAACCTTTGCGCAGCGCCACGCGCGTGAGCCCGCCGGGAATGATTGTCGTGCGTTCGCCGGACAAAATAAACGGACGCAAATCCACATGGCGGCCGTCAAATTCATTGCCGCAGTATGTCGGATGCTGCGAGAGGTTGATCATCGGCTGCGCGATGTAATTGCGCGGCTCGGCAATGATGAGTTCGCGGAATTTGTCAATTTCTTCCTTGGAAGCCTTCGGACCCATCAACATACCGTAGCCGCCGGATTCGTTAGCCGCCTTGACGACGAGCTTTGGCAAATTTTCCAAGATGTATTTTTTGTCTTTTTCTTCGCTGGCCAGATACGTTTCCACGTTCGGTAAAATCGGTTCCTGATCCAGATAGTATTTGATCATACGCGGCACGAAATAATACATCACCTTGTCGTCCGCGATGCCCGTGCCGATGGAATTTGCCAGCGAAACATTGCCGGAACGATACGCCTGCACCAAGCCGGGCACGCCAAGCATCGAGTCACGTCGAAAAACCGTCGGGTCAATGAAGTCATCGTCGAGCCGGCGGTAAATCACATGCACCGGCTGCGGCCCTTTCGTCGTGCGCATGAACACGCGCGAATCGCGCACAAACAAATCGCGACCTTCGACAATCTCAATGCCCATTTGCCGCGCAAGATAAGTGTGTTCAAAATAAGCGCTATTATAAGCGCCGGGCGTCAGCACCACCACGGTCGGATCGGCCACGCCGGCGGGCGAGATGTGTTTGAGCGTCTTGAGCAGCTCCTGCGGGTAGTTGTCCACCGGCCGCACGCCGATGCGTTCAAACATATTCGGAAACGCGCGCTTGAGCGCCCGGCGGTTTTCCAAAACGTAGCTTACGCCGGACGGACAACGGCCATTGTCTTCCAACACCAAATAATTTCCGTCCTTGTCGCGAATCAGATCCGTGCCGCAAATGTGGATGTAAATGTCCTTCGGCACGTTGAAGTTCACAAACTCGCGACGGAAATGCCGCGCGGACAAAACGTAAAATTCCGGGATGACGCCGTCCTTCAAAATTTTCTGCTCATGATAAATGTCGTGCAGGAAAAGATTCAGCGCCGTGATGCGTTGCGTGAGGCCACGCTCAAGATGCTCCCATTCCTTCGCCGGGATGATGCGCGGCAGCAGGTCGAACGGAAAAACTTTTTCCGCGCCCGCCGCGTCGCCATAAACGTTGAACGTGACGCCCTGCCGCAGGAACGCCATGTCCACCGCCTGCCGCTTGGCTTCAAACTCCGCCGGGGTCAGGCCGTTGAAAAGCTGGTGAAACTTGTCATAGTGCGAACGCACGCCGGCTTTCGGGTCAAGCATTTCATCGAAACCGTTGTTGACCTGGTATTGTTTCAGCATATTCCGTCAGTTGTTTTTTTCACTCGGTGAACATTTACCGCCAGCCTTCCGCGCCGGAAATTTTCGCCTCCGCCCTCTGTATAGAACGCGCCCGCACAGTTTTCAACCACATTTTTCAGGGTCGCCAACCGTTTGGCCCATCCCCAATCAATCGTCCAGCCGTGCGTGGGTTTGGTCATTCAACGCATCTTTAGCAGACGGCTTGCCGAGTTGCGCCTTCATGTGAAGTTTTTCACAAACGCTTGCTGCCCGCAATGGTGTAGCGTAGTTTTTGCGCGTGAAAAAATCCGGCCGCCCCGTCATCCCGCGCAAGACGATTTATCGGCTCTCGATTTATCTGCGCTGCCTTGCGCGCCTGCGCGAGAACAGCATCGGCACGGTTTCCAGCGAGGCGCTTGCCAAGGCCGCCGGCGTCAAGCCCACGCAGCTCCGCAAAGACCTCGCCTACTTCGGCACGTTCGGCACGCGCGGCCTCGGCTACGACGTGAACGAACTGTCCCTGAAAATTTCCGACGAACTCGGCACGTCCAGTTTGCAGCCGGTCATTCTCGTGGGCGTCGGCAACCTCGGCCTCGCGCTCCTCTCCTATCGCGGCTTCGAAAAGGAAGGTTTTGAAATCATCGCCGCCTTCGACGCCGAGCCGCGCCGCAAACGCGACAAGGAAATCAAGCAGCCTATCCTCGGCATGGACGAGATGACCAGCTTCATCCGTGAACATGGTGTGAAGATGGCCATTCTTTCCGTCCCTGCCGCCGCCGCGCAGGTCGTGGCCAACCGCCTGATTGAATCCGGCGTGATGGGCATCCTGAATTTCTCGCCCATCGTCCTCGCCGTGCCGGAAGACGTGATGGTCAACAACGTGAACCTCGCCATTGAGCTGGAAAATTTAAGCTACTTCATTCAAAGTTAAAATACTTGGGAAACCCGAAAGCGGCTGGCATTAAAATTCAAAATACAATCGTTCGCCGACCGTCAAAATGAGCTTGTATTGCGCTTTATTTGTCGTTTAATTCATCGCTTTAGATGAATGTCCATCTTCTATGGGTAGTTTTGATTGGTTGTGCAC
Organism: uncultured Verrucomicrobia subdivision 3 bacterium; assembly: GCA_903878805.1. Lineage (GTDB taxonomy): Bacteria > Verrucomicrobiota > Verrucomicrobiia > Limisphaerales > UBA11358 > UBA11358. The sequence continues at coordinate 6,150 of CAIRJF010000031.1, read as the reverse complement.
ATAATCTCACAATCGTATTTCGGAGCGTCGTGCCATCGGCTTGGACGCCGCCCGGCGCATGATTGGGTCAATCCGATGGTCTTTGGGTATTGCCCCCGAGCCGGAATAGAACTTAACGCCGGACCTGGCCATTGGTGACAACGAGCACATCAGCAGGGTAAACTTTGGACATGGCGGCGATTTGGTTCAGGATGGCGGTGGGGCTTTCATCGGTAAAGGACCAGTCCAGCGCGCCGGCATAGCCACGGTCATGGAGCGTGATGTGGAAATTCGTTCCGCAGTTTGTGCAGCCAACAAACGAGAATTCAGCCACGACCAGCGGCTTGGTCAGTCCCCAGATTGAGGCGTCGTGTTGAAAGGGTGAGCGTTTGACGCCGCCGGCCCAATCATAATAATGCACCATGTAAAAATCCAGGGTGCCGTTGGCGTCGCCGCCGGCGGAAATCAACCGGTCATCACGGTAATAATTGAAATTGTTGGGCAGGGCGCTGCCCGGAAGGGTCACGTCGGTGGTGGAAAACAGCGACCACGCGCCATTGGAAACTTTGGCGGATGGATCCGCGCGGTGGATGGTCCCAGCACATTGATTGACAAATTTCTGCACATAGGACATATCCACCCGATATGAACTCCAACCGAATTGCGGAGTCATGCCTTCCGGTTCGTTGAAAATTTCCCAACCTACAATTGCGGGATGCCCTTTGAGGCCTTTAACCATGGGGATCAGGGCGTTGGTGAAGTAAGAACCGCGGCAGGTGTCGTTGGTCAGAATGGCATAGGAACGGGCGGTGAGACCGGGAAATTCAGAGTTGAACTTGGCCTGCAACATGTCGAAGGACCAAAGGCACAAAATCAGGCCGACCTGATTCGTCCAAGCACAATCGAGGATTTGTTTCAGATCACGGGTTGTATTAGCCCCCGGTCCGGTGACCATATTTCCGCTCCAAACCGGAGTATTTCCGCCATGAATATGCACCCAAAGTCGCAGGCAATTACCGCCATTGGATCGGACCTGGCTGAAGATGCTGTTGAAATAACCCATGTCCGTGTGGGCGTTTGGACCCACTTCGTTCGCGTAATTTCTCCAGGCAATATTGGCGCCGTTCAGGAATAAATCTTGGCCGTTAAAGCTTATCCGGTTGGTTTGCGCTCCGGCGGTGCTCGCCCAGAGGGTTGTGTTCACCAGGGTGCAAATCACGAATTTGATCATTCGGTTTCTATTCCCAGCCAATATATTCAAAGACTTTTTGATATTTCGGCCCTCCGAAAATAACGCTGTTGCTAACAAGGTTAAGGATTTCATTTGGATTTGGAATCCGGTTTCCGGTTTTTATCACCCAAACCGCGACGAGACTTACCCAGCGATTCTATCATCAATTTGTGACGGCTTTGTTTTTCGAGCTCTTCAAGCCTGCGGTTGCGATATACCGAAGGAGCAAGGCCGGTCGCGAGCTTGAACTGCTTGGAAAAAAATGAGACCGAGCTGTAGCCAAGATCCACGGCGATGGTCGTGATGTCGCAATCGGGGTTATTAAGGCGTTCGCAGGCTTCGCGTAACCGCAACTGGCGGATGAAGTTGACCGGAGTTGTATGGTAAACACGCTGAAACTCACGTTGGAATTGACGCACCGAGATATGGGCAAGTTGGGCGAGGATCGGGAGGTGGAGCGGTTCATGGAGGTTGTCTTGGATGTGAGAGATAACCCGCGCAAAACGCAGCAAAGGCGTGGTTTGCTCCTTGGTTTTGCGTCCGTAGATGCGACAGAGAAACGTGACCAGAATCAGGAACTGTCCGTAGAGGCTTGCCTGCCAGCCGTCCGGGCGTTTTTCGTAATCCTCCTGCATCGCCATGATTCTTTCCGTGGTAAAGGTTAATTCCGGCATGGCCAGTTGAAGACGCTCTTTCTTTTGCATCGGAGGTTGCGCGCGCGGACCCAGTTCAAAAAGCGCCTGCCAGCCGATCATCGTTTCGAGTTGCCGCTGATTGCCAAAAAACTGCCGTGGGTCGAACATAATGTTGCACAGCTTAAGCTGACGGGCGGCGTGAAACCCATGCCAGCTTTGTCCGTGAATGACAAATACGTCTCCGGCTTCCAGCGGGTGGTCGTGCCTCGGCAGAATATGGATCGCCCGGCCCCCCAAAACCACACCGAGCTCGGAATACTCGTGCCCATGGGCGGGAAAATCCCCCTCATGCTCTACTATTGATATGCGCAAACGGAAATTGATGTCGGGAATGTCCTTGGTAAACGTGCCGTAACAGACCGCGCTTTGTTTTCGACCGCCAACCAATTGCGTAAAGGTGCCAATCGGATTCAATGAATTACTGCGACCGCTGATCATGAGGGCACGTTAATCGAGGCGTGGCCACCAAGCAAGTGTGTCGGCCAAGCTTTCTTAAACATGTCGCATAATTACAAGTGGATGGCGTGAATATGTTACCGCCCCTGGCTGGAGATATGCCATTCTTGATGGCATGAGCTTCACACACCGTCAATCTGGACCAATCAAGCATTCACAAATAATAATGATTACCGAGCCAACTTGGGCCATTGGGCAGGGAATCCTCCGCGTTCTCAGCTTTGCTTTGCTGGCACTGTTAGGGTTGGCCTTGAGCCAATGTGTGGGGCGAGCCAAAGAAATCCCCGTCGATGGCTTCGAAGCGGGCCTGACTTGGGAAGCCGATAATCCGGCCGACGGGGCTGTCTTGACAGTCGTTCAGACCAATATGACGGAAGGTGCGCATGCCCTTTTTGTTACCTTCACCAATCAAGGCAAGGATAAGGTGGTGATTCACCAGGCGGCAAACCAGGATCTCACCTCGATTAGCAGTCTGGTGCTGGACGCGATCAATCCGCAAACCAATGGCGTGGACGTGGCGATTGCCCTCCAAACCGGGCCTAAGTGGGATTGGTTTGAATCCCAGCCTGTCAGCCTCAAGCCGGGGCTCAATAAGAATGTCCATTTTGATCTGACCGGGAAAACATTTAAGTCAGATCGGACCGAAGTGCTGGGAGCGGGGTTGGAATACACCGATGCCCTGACCAACTTGGCCCAACTGCAAAGGATCAGCATTCTGATTTATATCGGCGGCACCGACAAGGTGAGCGTTTATCTGGATAACGTGCGGTGGGAACAATCCGACTCCACCGCAACCCCGACTACACCCGCAACTAACAACACTGGCGAAACCGTGGAAAAACCGGCAACCATCGCTCCCGCCGCAGCTCCGGTTGAGATGCTGGTCAACGGCAACTTCGCGGATGGCACCAACCACTGGGTTCTGGAACAAACCGAGGGAGCCACCGGCCGGATGGAGTGCATGCCAGAGGGGCCGGACGGCAAAGCGGCCCTGCGTATTCAGGTGCTCACGATCGCACCCAAAGCCTATCATTTGCAGTTATACCAGACCGGACCGCACATCGAGAAAGGCCGGATCTACGAACTGACTTTCTGGGCCAAGTCTGATCGCGCCAGCGGCATCAAGGTGAATTGCATGATGAACCACGAACCATGGGAGCATCACACGCAGGAGCTGTTACCGCTTTCCACCGAGTGGAAGGAGCTGCACTTCAGGTTTGCCACGCCCTGGAGTGACAACAATGTTCGCATCTCTTTCACCGACCTTGGGGCCACGGTCGGACAGACCTACTGGCTGGCCAATTGCTCACTGGTGCCGGTCTCCGAAATATCCACGTCCGCCGCGACCGCACCGGAAACCGCCGGGTCGGCAGCGCAGGGCACGCCTTTTGTTTGGAAAGGGTATTATTCGAGTGAGGCCGCGTTCGTGTATTCCCATCATCAGACCATTCCGGGGCATTACGAATACCTGCCCGACCCGCAAGACCCGGCGCGTGGGATCGTATTCGTCGGTCATCTCACGCCGGATTTCAAGACCACCGACCCCGAGAAGTTCCACCTGCACCCGGAGATTTATTTTGACCACTTCATTCCCGGCAACATCATCGTCAGTTTTGATGTCAAGGTGGATGACCTGGCCCCGGCCGAACTGGGACCCTATGGCACAAACCCTTGGTTGAACGTGGTGACCCTGTTTGATGAAACCACCGTTGCAGGCGGAACGTTCTTTCATCCCTCGGTGATGGTCAATCTAGTGGGATCACCGGGAAATTATCGGCTGCAAGCTTACTCAATGGATGCCCATGGTGCCGGCACGTTTTATGAGAAAATTGCGGAGAGTCCGGTTTTCCCCACCGGTAAATGGGTGAAGGTGCGCGTGGAGACGGATGTCAAAACGAACCAAGTTCACGTTTATCAGGACGACGCGCTCGCCTCTGCCGGCCCTTATCTGGGCAAGCCGGGTTTGGCCGGGGCGCATATGGGCCTTTACGCCAACCGCAAGATGACGCGAGCAACAGTGTTCAACAGCAATATCAATATCAGGGTTGGCAACTGACGGCGGGCAAATCTTAATTTGCGAACCACCGGGCTCCCAAAAATGACAATGCCAGGCTGGTGCAATAAAGAAACGAATTCGCCAGTTTTTTTCAACACTTTACTCATTTCAGTCACAACCTTTGGAATCTGGGCTCAATTTCGCGGCGCGTAATTTCGCTAGTCAGCAAAGTCAGTTTTCGGGTCTCACAAAGCTCACACAACTTTGCAAACGACGGAGTCGATACCGCAAAACGGGCTTGTCGAAATACTTGCGTGTCAACAAACACACGTTTCCCTTTTAGCAGCTTTGACATACGCTCATTTCAGAAAATCATTCAACGCTTTTTCCAGCTTTTGAAATGTTTCTTCCAAGCGCAGCACCAGCGGCGACATTTTCTGCCAGTCCAGGTCAAAGGAATAAGCGTTGCGGAACACATGACGGAAACGCAGATATTCATTCAACGTGTCGTGAAGTTCTTCCGACAGCAACGCCGGGCGGTGCGCGGTCGGCGATTTCATCCGCAGCAAAAGTTCACGATGCCAGGAATCGCCCCGCACCGGTTCGCCGTCCAACTCCATCGCCACACGCTTAAAAATATTTTCCACGCCGGTGTAAAATGAATGGAGCAAGGCTGCCAGCGCCGACAGTTCGATTTCAGTCGGAGCCGTGGTGCGGCATTTGGCGAGGAGTCCGTGAATCCCAGACAACAGACGCTGCAATTGTTCGCGTTCCGTAGCCTGTTGTTTGCGGAATTTATCCCACGCGGACGAGTTCATTCTCCGTGCGTAGGTAGCGGGTGAACGGCGTGCTGCGATCCAGGTCAATCAAATCCACCGAACGGCCAATCAAATCACTGACCCGCGCGCCCATGCGATAGAAAACCGACGGCGGCAGGCCGGAAACTGCCAGATCGAGATCGGAAGCGGCATCACCCGTCCCATGTGCAGCAGAGCCAAAGACGTAAATTTCCCGTGCGCCAGCGGTTTTGAGTTCGGCGGCGGCTCGCTTGATTAAAATGTCTGTCTCGGTGCTCACGGTTATACAACTGTGCGTCTTTTGAGTCTGAAAGTCAAAAGTTTAAGAAATGTGCCTTAAATTCCAAATGATTGAACTGGCGTAAAAATTCTGTCGTGCGCGAAATCCTAAAAGCAAAACTCCCGGAGCCGGGCGGCGGGTGCAATGTGGAGCGCAGCCGGATGAGGCGAGCAATACATTGACGCGACGACCGGCGACATACAATCAGATTTTGGATTCGCGCACACGGCTTCAATGCGGGTGATAATTGTTGCCGACAAGCTCGACAGATTGCGATTGACAATGGCGTAACGAATTTGTTAACCTCCAATGGTTAAAAGATTTCCGTGAAAACTCGAAATTGGATTGTCGGATTATTTTTTCTCGGTTTCATAGTCGGTGTTAATGCTCAAGACGACAGCACCACCGCTAGCGTTCCTGTTTATCAGACCTACGGGCAAACACCAACGGCAACCGTTCCGGGCTACCAGACCTACGGACAGACGCCGACGACAACCGTTCCGAGCTACCAGACCTACGGGCAAACCCCGACGGCAACCGTTCCGGGCTACCAGACCTACGGACAGACGCCGACGACAACCGTTCCGGGCTATCAGACCTACGGACAAACCCCGACGGCGACCGTTCCGAGCTACCAGACCTACGGACAGACGCCGACGACAACCGTTCCGGGCTATCAGACCTACGGGCAGACGCCGACGGCGACCGTTCCGAGC